>NZ_JBHUEK010000030.1:0-59165 GCF_042680725.1 Ferdinandcohnia salidurans | reverse complement strand
TAAATACTTTTTTTTGAAAATATGGAATTATTTTAAAGGTGTGCAAGGCCAGTGGGCCTGACCCCCATCGTACTAAAGCGTTAGTGCACTGGGGGTCAGGCCCTGCTTTTACAGAAAAAGATCTCTTTGCGACTATTGGTCAACTTTCTATCGATGAAAAAGAAATCGAATCTAGTGACACGAAACGTATTGTTTGTGTGCCAATTGGAACGGGTGCATTGGATATGACGTATCTCTTTTTCACAGTTTTCCCACAATCCATGATGTTCGTGGGTCTAGCACTTTTTCTCATGGAAACAATCTGTGAACAAGAAAACTAGATAAGTCACGGTGACGTTAGTAAAAGTAACAAAATGTTCATATAATTGTAGTAAATTACTCTAATCAATAATCTACTATAAAAAATAATGTGATATAATTCTAATCAGAAGGGAGGTAGAACAATGTCGGAACAATAATAAAAATAATGGTCCCTGTTATGTTTAAGTTCATTCCACTAAATCAGCAATTTTCCCCTTTTTAATGTCATCATATTAAATCTCCATCAAGCCACTACTACTACTAAACAATTATCAGATAAAATGCTAAAAGTGAATATGTTTGATGTATTACTTGATTAAACGGGAATTTTGCCGGTTGAGCCAATTTTATTAAAGAGGAGCGCTATTATGCATGCTGTGCTAAATAAGGTTGCCAATGGTATCACTGTTTGTTATTCAGAAGTTTTCCTAAATCAAAATTATTTCCACCTAGAGTATGCTGGAAGTTTATTTTTGGTTGCGGATTCATATTGTATGAATCCGAATTGTGCATGTCAAGAGGTAGTTCTAAATTTTGTTCAAGTTTTTCCTACGGAAGAAAGGGAAACTAACAGTTTCATGATTCGGTATAAGCTTAACGGAAGAGGTTATAAAATACATGATAAAGGTAAATTTTCCAGACGGGAAATACAGGCCTTTGTTAGAAAATTTTTGGCTGACGACTCCATGCTTAAACTTTTTAATAGTCGATATAATGAAATGAAGGAAAAAGCAATAGAATTAATAGGTTAAGTACTAAATTCAAGGTTCCTGATAAAAAAAGGAGGGTGGGAAAATTATGAAATGGCAAGAAGTCAGGGAGCTTTTTCCAAACCAATTTGTGTTAGTTTCTATTCTAGACTATCGTGAAGAAGGAGAAACGAAAATTGTGGATGAAGTAGCTCCGATAAGAACTATTTCTGATCAGGATGCAACCAAAGAGTTTTTCCGTGCCAAGGAAGGAACTTGTGTTTATCATACTGCTAATGAAGAATTTGTAATCCATATTCGAAGAGACCCATTAATGAAAGTGAGAAGGTTGACATGAAACTTTCATATGATGGGCAACTCATTACAACTACCCTAAATGTTACTTTTCGTGGAAAATCATTAAAAATTTGTGATGTAATAGTAGATACTGGTTCCTCCCATACAGTAATTAGTCCTGATGTATTAGAAGAAATAGATGTTAGGTATGAAAATGGTGATTCAATATATGAGGCTTACGGAATTGGTGGAACGGTTCCATTTTATACAAAAATAATGGACAAATTAGAACTTGATTCATTTGCCCTATTAGATTTTGAACTAGATGTTGGTATGTTGCCTAAGAAGCATAATGGGTTACTAGGATTGGATTTATTAAAAACCTATAACTTTACAATAAATTTGGAAAAATTGGAGTTAATACCACCTAGTTAAGATTAGTTCGGCTTGTGCTTTTTATAATAATTGAAAAACAAGGTTCATAAAAATTGTTGAAAAAAATGCGTACACCCATTGAACTCCTAATGGAATATAAATGAATCACTTTATATTAATCTATTGGCTTAGAGGAGATTTTCCTTTAAGTCTTTTTTGTTCACAGATTTCCCATAAAAAACTTTAAAACGGATGCCCCTTTTTTATCACCACCTCTCTATAACAACAATGAAAGGGTGGTGCATTCAAGTGAATTTAAAATCGGGCACAGTTGATCAGTTTGAGGACTATTCAAATTTTAGTAGTTTACAGGAATTCAACAGACATATGGAGATGTGGATGCTTCAATATAAGGGTGATTTTTCAAAAGGTGAGCTTGTTGGGTTAAAACGCCTTGTTCGTTATTCAGCAAAGGTTCCAGGGGTTTGCAATGCAAAGATTGGTACGATGCTGAAGTCCATCCATGAGGAATACAAAGGAAATGGCGTGTCTCGTTCTACTTTTAAACGAATGATTCAAAAAGCAGTGGCTTTAGGTATTTTTACAGTATATGAAACCGAGCGCAAGAATGGCTCACAATCTAGCAATCTTTACGTGTTTAATCGTTTTCCTGAAATGACCTCAACCTATCATGAACCACCTAAAGAAGAAATTTTGAACCACCCTAAAGAAACTAGTAATCCTTTTAAAACTAAACAAAATATAAAAGAACGTAAGGACGCTCCTCTAGATTTTACATTTACGAGTGATCGAGTTCCTGTTTCCTTTGTGGAAGCAGTAAATCCATTTTTTCCTGATGCAAAAATAATCGAGGAATATTGGAAAATGACAACCATTGCAGCTAGTAAAAACAACCGTGACAGGGAATGTGTAGATATGATTGAACTATCGATAAAAGCCTTCAAACAAATGGTTATCAAGCTAAAGCGAAATTCTGTTCATAATCCTTTTGCCTATTTTTATGGAGTGTTATCCCGTAAATTGGATGAGTTATACTATCAGGAATTGGAAGAAGAAGAGGAATATTTCTTGGAAAGTATGAGCAAGCAGCGAAAAGAAGCATCCAAAAAATCTGAGCTATTTTTGTTACTTCAGGAAGTCTTGCCGCTTACTTAGTCAGCATAAAGGTTAAATTTGTGGTGTTGGTTTATAATTAATAAAAAACACATATTTAGGAAAAAAATGCAGGAAGAGGAATGTGAATGACAGTTGGAAGAAATGATCCATGTCCTTGTGGGAGTGGGAAAAAGTATAAAAAGTGTTGTATGAAAAAGAGTAACGTCGTGCAGTTACGAGAATTTAAAGTAGAGCAATTTTATCAACAAAAGCTTAGGCTAGTGAATCAACTCAGTGACTTTATTTATGAGAGGGTTTCAAATAAACTTTATTACCGATTGAAATCCGAATTTAAAGAGAGAGCAAAATTGAAGTCTGATAAAGACCTAGGAGGACTATTAGATTTTTGGCTCTATTTTTTCTACCGTTATGAAAATGGTATGCGCGGGATTGAATGGTTTTTAATGGAAAAAGGGCAGCGACTCTCAGAAGAAGAGTTCGTAATGGCTAGAAGGTGGGCCGAGCTTAAACCAAAGCTTGTTCAAGCTATTGATAAAACGAAATCTCAGGTAGTTTTTCTAGACTTTTTCACAAAAGAAAAGTTTCTAGTATCTGCCTATCATGAAAATATTCCATTCTTTACTCCTTGGTATAGTACGTTGGCTTTACTTGAACCATTTGAAGACGAATTTTATTTTAATGGTGTTAGAACTCAGGCAAGTCCAAATGGATTTCATAAAGCGACAATTTTAGTGCAAAGTCTAATGAAGCAAACAGGACTGGATTACGAACAAGTATTTATTGAGTACTATCCTGAATTACTGGTAGCATTACGAGATGAAAGAGACGAAGATTTAGGTGAAAAGGAATTGGTTCAATATAATTATAAATTCCTACTTAATGATAAAGTTGTAGGGGAGAATTTCTTATATAACGAAGAATGTTTTATGATTGATACATGGGAGGATACGTATAAAAAACTAATTTGGCTGGATAATTTACACGTTTTTAAGGATAGTGAACTAGAGGGCAGCCTTCATATTGGGGAAGTTCTGGCCAGCATAGAACTTAAGAATACAACATTAACCTTTGTCTCTACTAACCTGAGTATCGTTAACCTGTTTCTAAGAAAATTGCAAAAGGCTAGAGGAGCATTTCAGTTGGTAGATGATCAGGAAGAACGAATTACCCTACCGATAAATGCTGAAGTGCAACAACTATCAATTTCTCTTGAAAAGGGTGTTCCAGAATATTTTGGGATAATTGCACAAAATAAATGGAATTTACAAATAGATGAGCCGATTCCAATGTTCGATAATTTGTCTTTAAGGCAATTAGTTGAAAAGGGAAAAGAAGATTTAGCTGAAGTATGGTTGAAACAATCGGAATATACCTTATATCTCCTTGTTTATCAACAATATGGAAATGTGGAGATCACAGCTGATTTTAATACTGTAAGAAGAGAATTAGCCTTGGAGTTTTCACCCTTTGTTACAGGTGGAAAGCAGCGTCAGTCAAAACTTCTTCCGGTACCCAATAAGGAACAACGTAAAACGGTTATTTTGGAACAGGATATACCGATTTATGAAAACTTAGGCTTTACTCCGAAAACTGTAGATAACTTCTATACAAAAGACCTCATTAATTTTTATAAAGAAAAAACCGATGGAATGTCTGAAAGTACTAAAAGAAAATACCAAAATAGTCTTTATGATATAAGAGAAGTTTTGGAAAGAAGCACAGTAAAGAATTGGGACGAGTGTAATTTTTCTTTTTGGTATGAGTTTATTTCAAATGGAATATATAAGATAAATGATAGAGTCAGTAAAACAAAGTTGAAAGACATGGTTTCTACGTTAAAAGCATTAACAAAGTGGTTGGAAAAAGAAAAGAAGTTTCAACATGCTAAACAAATTGCTGCGCTTGGAATGGAAACTGAAATGATAAAGTAAATAAGATACTACTGTAAAATTCAGGACTTTCTTCCATAGAGAATCTACGAAATTAAGGAAAGAAGTACATGAATTAAAGGGCCAGCCCCCCATCGTACTAAAGCGCTAGCGCTTGGGTGTAAGGCCCTTCTTTTTTGCGTGGAACTATTTGTGAAACAAGAATTTTCGGGTCGTCACTGTGACGTATCTCTTACATTTCTATTTTACTAGTGTAACCCGCAGTAAAATCTTTTGTTCTTTAAATTTAAACTATTGCAAAATTTGTGGTATATTATAAAAATATTTGTCTAACAAACTATTATTCGTATGAATGCCAAGAAGCAAAAAGGTATAACAGGCTAATTAAACCTCTTGAGAACACAACGAGGCTACCCTACCCGGGGGTTAGTGAGCGCAACAATGAGGTGAAGTGCATCTTGACTTTTCAGAAAAGGTGGAATAGTGAAATCAAACATTGGAAGAAGATAGTTTATACGATTATTTAAATTTGTGAAATATGTACAGAAAAGGATACAAGCAAATTGTGACATTAAAAGAGAAGGGCTGATTTACAATGAAAAAAACTCTAAGAGATAGTAGTATTATTGGGCTTGCGCTTTTTGCCACATTTTTTGGAGCCGGGAATTTAATTTTCCCACCATTTTTAGGGCTACAATCCGGGACGGGCTGGCTTAGCGGGAACATCGGATTCATTATTTCAGGGGTCTTTTTCCCTATACTAGCGATTTATATTATATCCCATGCTGGTGGTACTGTAGATCAATTGACTAAAAAAGTGCATCCTAAATTTTCGCAATGGATACTACTAGGCATCATGTTATTTTCAAGCTTTATCGCCATACCGAGAACGGGGGCTGTTACCCATGAATTAGGTTTTCAGGCAGTTTTCCCATCGATTCCAGCAGCACCTATTGTCATCATTTTCTTCGCGTTAACTTATTATTTTGTAAATGACAGGAACAATGTTATCGATAAAGTGGGAACTTTTTTAACACCTGCATTGGTTGTCATTTTAATTGCTATCATCATAAATGGAGTCATAACGCCAGTTGGACAACCAGTGGACACAGAAATTTCAAGTAGTTTTGTTAATGCATTTCTTGGCGGATATCAAACAGGAGACTTATTAGTAAGTTTTATGGTTGCTAGTGTGTTTATTTCACATCTTTTTGGCAAAGGATACCGGTCTGATAAGGAAAGAAATAAAATGATTGCATTTGCAGGGCTCATCGCCTTTATCTTTTTAGTTATTATCTATTCGGGGCTTTTATATTTAGGGGCTTCAGTTAGTGGGATGTATCCTCAAAACATAGATAGGGCCGAACTATTATTAGGTATTGTAGAATCGATATTAGGTAAAGGTGGGCTCTACGGATTAGGGATCGTGGTGGCATTAGCATGTCTGACTACTGCGATTGGCTTGACTACAGCTGTTGCTCAATTTTTTGATAGTTTAACAAATGGGAAGCTAAGTTATAAAACAACGGCGGCCATCGTTTGTGTCCTTGGCATTGCCATTGCATTATTAGGTGTAGATCGAATCGTATTTTTAGCAACACCGCTTTATGAGGCAATCTATCCGGTTTGTATCGTGGTCATATTGGTTGGGATTTTTCATAGGCACTTACCAAACGCTGCCTCCTTTCAAGGTGCCGTGTTATTAACAGTGATTATTAGCGTATCAGAAGCAATGACATCAGCCGTAAATATTCCATTTTTATCTCGTTTAATTGGGATGATTCCATTAAGCAGTAATGGGTTCGCATGGCTAATTCCAGCAATAATTGGATTCATCGGTGGAGCAATCATTGGAAGATTTAAAGAGAAGGAGAAAGCCACAGGGCAGTCGATTGCAAATTAAATTACACCCTGGCATTTTCAAAATAAACACACGTCCCTCTTCCCAAAGGAATAGGTGACGTGTGTTTTAGTTTTTATCAAAATCATTTACACTAGCATTGCATAAACCATTAATATCCTGCTCACGCATTCTTTAACTTCCCAATTTCCTAAATACATCCTTAGTTGTTGTCGCTTCTTGTATAAATTGAGGAACTGGTGTAACAAGGATTGGGCATATTGACTATCATCTATGCGTGGAACTATTTGTGAAACAAGAATATTCGGGTCGTCACTGTGACGTATCCTAATGTATGACGTATACTATTCTATGAAATCGAGGAGGTAAGTACATGGATGTTTCCTATATTGTTGAACGAATTAATGACCTTTTTAATATATCAAATAAGGAAATTTATTTTAGTGAGTCTGGGATTACATACAAAGCAGATAAACAAGTTAAGAAAATTGGATACTGTGTTAACCTAACGCTTGAAACGATAGAGGAAGCAAGAATTAATGGTGTTGATATGATGGTTACACATCATGATGCATGGGATGAGATATATGGATTAAGAGAGGCGTGCATAGAAAAACTAGCAGAGTACGGGATAAGTCACTATTATAACCACTTGCCACTTGATGACTGTAACTTTGGAACAAATGATAGTTTATTAAATAAGTTGAATTTAGAAATTGTTAAAAGAACCCACGAATGGGAAGGGTTATATTTTGGTAGAATCGCAGAATATGATCAGGAAATTGATTTTAATGAGTTAGTAAAAAGTATGGAGAATCTACTTGGAGAACCAGTTAGATCTTGGAAGTTTAATAACAATAAGATAAAGCGAGTGGGCTTAGTCTGTGGAAATGGAGCACCAACTGCTTGCCTCAAGGAAGCGGTTGAAAATAAGTGTGATGTATACATTACAGGTGAATGTAATTTGTATACGATTCAATATGCGCAGTTTAAAGGGATAAATCTTATCATTGGGAGTCATACTTTTACAGAATTCTTTGGAATTGAAAGTTTAGCATTGAAATTGAAGGAGAATATTAAGGAACTTGGAGTAGTGAGACTCAATGAAGAGCATTATGAAGCGAATATAAAATAAGATATAATAACACTGAAATACGTAGAACTTAAGGAGAAAGCAATGAACAATTATAAATTAACGATTCAGTATGATGGTGGCCGTTACAAGGGGTGGCAGCGACTTAGTAATAGTGACAATACGATTCAAGGGAAAATTGAAAATGTATTAACAGAACTGGCAGGAGAAAAGATTGAAATCATTGGGTCTGGAAGAACAGATGCAGGTGTACATGCTCTTGCTCAAATCGCTAACTTTAAGATGCGTAAAAATGCAACGGAAGATGAAGTTATGCAGTATTTAAACAGATATCTTCCAAATGACATAAGCGTTGTGGATGTAACGTTAACTCATGATCGTTTTCATGCACGTTATAATGCGAAAGATAAAACCTATTTGTATAAGATTTGGAACGAGCAATATCCACATCCCTTCATGAGAAAGTACAGTATGCATGTAGAGGAAAAGCTTGATATCGAAAAAATGAGAATAGCATCTCACTATTTTTTAGGGAAGCATGACTTTACTTCCTATTCCAATGCGAAGTCGAAGAAAAAGTCCATGGTGCGTGAAATATACTCGCTTGAGATCAATGAAAATGCCGGCTTTATCGAAATTAAAGTACGAGGCAATGGCTTCCTTTACAATATGGTGAGAAAAATTGTAGGCACGTTAATTGAAGTTGGATTAGGCGAAAAAGAGGCTGCTGCAATACCAAGTATTCTGGAATCAAAAGAAAGAATTCAAACAGGTCGTATGGCGGAAGCGGAAGGATTGTATTTGAAGAAGGTTGGTTTTTAAACTTTGGGAAAATTTGTCCCTCCGTCCCATCAAAAGAAAATGGAATTATTAGTGAAAAAATTATTCTGACGTTATACAATAGGTGAATAATTCAATTTTCCTTTCAACAATAACCATTTACCTATTCTTCCTACTTAATAAATATTATAAAAGTTGTTAATTTGAAAGGTTAATAGAAAATTCTATGTAGAAAGGCGTTAAGACATGAATTCATTAACAAAAAAGAAACGATTACAGATTGCTTTTCTGCTGGGTTGCCTTTCAATTTTGGGACCATTTACAATAGATACGTATTTGCCTTCTTTTCCAACTATTGTGAATGATTTTCATACAAATGCTTCTTTAGTTCAAATTAGTTTAACAACTTGCTTGTTAGGATTGGGCTTGGGGCAGTTAATCATAGGACCAATGAGTGATGTGCAGGGGCGTCGTAAACCATTGCTTATTTTTCTCAGCTTGTATTTACTATCATCGTTGGCGTGTGCAATAGCACCAAATATCTATACGTTTATTGTATCCCGTTTTGTTCAAGGTTTTGCAGCTGCAGGTGGAATTGTCATTTCGAGAGCGGTTGTTCGAGACCTCTACAGCGGAAAAGAACTAACGAAGTTTTTTGCTACGTTGATGTTGATCGGAAATCTTGGCCCGATTATCGCACCGATAACAGGTGGTGCTATCCTCGCTTTTGCAAATTGGAAAGGTGTTTTCCTTGTTTTAGCTGTTATTGGTATGGCTTTAATTCTAGCAGTTTCATTTAAATTGGAAGAAACTTTACCTGTTGAAAAGCGTGTACCAAGCAATTTTACTCAAGTAGTTAGGAATTTTGGAGCTTTATTAAAGGATCGAGAATTTGCAGGTTATGCTTTTACACAAGGTTTTATTGTTGCTGGAATCTTTGCTTATGTATCCGGTATATCTTTTGTCTATCAAAATATTTATGGCGTTTCTCCTCAAGTATTTAGTTTGTTATTTGGTATAAATGGTATTGGATTAATCATTGGTACCCAAACTGTTGGCCGATTAACGATTTTTTCGGAGAGAACTTTTTTAAAGATAGGTTTATTTATTTCTAATAGCGGTGCTATATTATTGCTTATAGCGATTCTATTAAAGGCACCATTAATTGCTGTAGCTATTCCTATTTTCTTTATCGTAACTTCCATTAGTATTATTGGCACATCGTCTTTTTCTTTGGCAATGGAAACTAAGGGACATATTGCAGGAAGTGCATCTGCATTATTAGGTGTTTTGCCATTTTTACTCGGATCGTTAACAGCTCCATTGGTCGGAATAGCAGGAGAATATACAGCCATTCCAATGGGAATCATTATCTTTTCAGCAAGCTTTATGGCGTTTTTATCCTATTATGTATTAGTAAGAAAATCCTCTTTAAAGGTAAATTCTTCAAAACAAGTAATCAATAATAATAGTCTTTAATGTTATGGATTTAGTATATGGAATATAAAACACCTTTCTATTCAAGCGATTGATTAGAAAGGTGTTACTCTATCTACAAATAAATGATGAAAGTACCTGTATAATCGTTACTTTTGCAAATATTCTTGAATGGCGCTGACAACCATTGCATGATCCTCTTCCGGTGCTAACCCTGATACTGTTATAGCACCAATGACGCCTCACTACTCGTGGAACTATTTTGTGAAACAAGAATATTCGGGGCGTCACTGTGACTGAAATGAAATGGCCTGTTCCTATAATAGAAACAGGCCAAAATTATTATATCAACACAAAATGCCCAGGCTTTACTTCCTGCAATTCATTTTGACTGAAATCAAAACGAGGCATTTCCGGTATTTCTTGTTTTAGTTTATTTGTCTCGACTGCTGGGTCCGGTACTGGAATGGTCGCTATCAGCGATTTCGTGTACGGATGAAGCGGGTCACTGTAAAGCTCTTCACTTTCGGCAAGTTCAATAATTTTTCCGGCATTCATAACTGCTACACGGTCACTGATGTGTTTGACCATTGAAAGATCATGAGCGATAAATAAGTAGGTTAGCCCTAGCTTTTTCTGCAAGTCTTTTAATAAGTCCACGATTTGTGCTTGCAAGGATACATCCAATGCAGATAATGGTTCATCACATACGATGAATTTCGGGTTAACTGCAAGTGCCCGAGCGATTCCGATCCGTTGTCGTTGACCGCCTGAAAATTCATGAGGGAATCGATCCGCATGTTCTTTTTCTAAACCTACAAGCTCTAATAACTCCTCAACCCGAGCCTTACGCTCTGCTTTGTTCTTCACTAATTTATGAATATCCAAGGAATGTCCGATAATATCCAGTACCTTCATACGTGGATTGAGTGAAGCATAAGGATCTTGGAAAATAATTTGGATTTCCTTACGCAATTGCTTCAATTGTTTCTTATTTAACCGGTTGATGGCCATCCCCTTATAAAGAATTTCACCTTCCGTTGCATCTTGCAAACGCAATAGCAATCTTCCTGTTGTCGATTTTCCGGATCCTGATTCTCCAACGAGCCCCAGCGTTTCACCTGGCTGAATCGAAAAACTAATGGAGTCCACTGCTTTTAGTGTTTTTCCACCACCAAGTGGATAGACTTGTTTTAATTTTCTTACCTCAATTAACGGACGGTTCGGATTGATATCTTCTGGGAGGTCAATCTCGCCCTTAGGATGTTTCTTTTCATCTAGCCGAGGCAGGGCATTCAACAGTTTTTTTGTATAAGGATGATTTGGCGAGGAGAAAATCTTCTCCGTGGTATTTCTTTCAACGATTTCCCCTTTTTTCATGACAACAACCCGGTCGCACATCCCAGCAACGACCCCTAAATCATGGGTGATTAAGATAATGGATGTGCCAAACTGCTTTTGCATTTTTTTCATTAATCGTAAAATTTGCGCCTGAATCGTTACGTCGAGGGCAGTGGTCGGTTCGTCGGCAATCAATAGCTTTGGCCGGCAGGCGAGTGCCATGGCAATCATGGCCCGTTGCCTCATACCTCCTGAAAACTCATGCGGATATTGATTGTATCGTTCTTCTGGATTTTTAATACCGACTAACTGCAGCATTTCAATAGACTCTAGTCTGGCCTCTTTTGCTGAAAGACCTTGATGTTTGATTAAAACTTCATCGATTTGTTTTCCGACTTTAATAGTCGGGTTTAATGACGACATAGGGTCCTGGAAAATCATACTGATTTCTTTTCCGCGGATTTTTTCCATTTCACTATCTGTAAAAGTAGAAATCGGTTTACCATCAAATTCAATTGAGCCTTCTGTCATTAATGCTGGTGGAGAAGGGAGCAGCTGCATAATCGACCTTGCAGTTACACTTTTCCCAGAACCGGATTCTCCGACAATACCAAGTGTTTCCCCTTTGCGGACATCAAATGTAACTCCTTTGACAGCTTCGAAGACTTCATTATTAGAAAGGAAAGAGATATGCACATTGTTGACTGTTAATAATTTTTCCATATTGAATTGCCTCTATTTCTAGTAAAAATATATTTTAATTTTTATAAGTTGACATCTTTTCATATCATCACTATACTTTATTTCTGTTACAGGTTTTAATATACACTAAACCACTAGGAATAATCAATGATAAGGATTTTTCGAAAGAGGGGGGGATTATTTGCTTTCAGAAAAGGATCAAACAAATGAACAAATACGGTTTAGTTTTGAAAAATATTATCTTGGAGTGATTACCCAACCTTTATTAAAGTTCGTATTTATCCTGCTTGGACTTCCTGTTCATTTGATGACTTGGCTATTTTATCAATTTAAATATAAAAATTCATCCTATAAGCAGCAACTCCAAAAAGAGATAGAAGCGATTCAACAATCATCTACATACGGTACATGGATTGAGCGTTATGAAGATCAATACAAAAGTAAAATGCACTATTTTAATAAACCTATAGATAAGAAAGAGATGCGTGAAGAAGCTAGTAAGCTAGCAGATGAACAAGCTGTAGAAATGGCTAAAGCTACTTTGTCAGAGAAAAACATCAAAGATTCTACTTATCTGCAATTCTTTGGGGAATGTTTACATAAAACAACCTTTGTTTGGGTTAGTTTTATTCCAGGTATCCTGATGTATTTGTTCTTATGGATCTATTCCAAAATGATTCTTCGATATATTTTTGAACGGCTTGTGATGACGATCTTCGTCATTATATCGGTAGCAATCTTCGTCTTTACCATTTTATATTTTTCACCGTCAGACCCAGCTGCGAACATTTTAGGTGAAGCCGCTACAATGGATCAGCGAGATGAATTTAATCGTCAATACGGTCTAGATCAACCGTATTTGGTGCAGCTAGCAAATGCTGTAAAAGGAATTATCACCTTTGATTTAGGATTTTCCTATACAGGTAATGAGGATATAGCAACAAGTATTGCGAATAAATTTCCGATTACTTTAATAATTGCTGTATTTTCCTTGGTGATGGCTATCGTCTTGGCGATTCCAATCGGTATTATTTCTGCAGCGAAACGAAATTCCATCTGGGATTATAGTTTTATGTTTATCGCATTAATAGGTTTGTCCATTCCTAATTTTTGGCAAGGTTTAGTGTTTATACTGAACTTCTCCATTAAGTGGAATCTGTTGCCCGCAACCTATTCACCTGGTGATTGGTTGTCTATTATTATGCCGGTCATTGTCCTTGGGACAGGATTAACGGCATCGATTGCTCGGATGACACGTTCGTCGATCCTTGAAGTGATTAATGAAGACTACATAATAACTGCGAAGGCGAAGGGATTAAGTCCTAGAAAGATTCTAATCCAGCATGCTCTAAGGAATGCAATGATTCCCATTATTACTGTGATGGGCTTACAGTTTGGTGGAATGCTCGGCGGGGCTGCTGTTACCGAGAAAGTCTTCAATATTAGCGGTCTAGGAAGCTATATAGTAGATAAACAATTTGTTCCGGACATTCCATCGATATTAGGTGGGGTCGTCTACATTGCAATTACAATCTCTCTTGTAAACCTTGTGGTTGATATTATCTATGCATTATTGAATCCGAGAATTCGTTCTCAAATGAAAAGTTCTTAAGAGGTGTTTGAAATGACGACACAACAGGAGTTTGCACTAAAACAATCACAAGTATATAAGAATGCTAGTTTTTCCTTGTTTCTTTCGATCGCATTATCAATCATCTTTTTCCTTAATGCATATGATTTCGCAGAAGGGACTTGGAGTTTAGTCTGGGGAATCGTAATGGCTACCTATTTCATTACCTCAATCTTACAAGGAGCCATTGTTCTTCTTATAAAAAGAGATTTATTGACCTTTGGGGCGATACAGAACCGCACAAGACTCTTGAGTGGTGTTCAACTGCTAAGTTTATTTGTAGGTAATATATTTACCGCTGCATTTGCCTTCCGAATGTTAAAAAAGAAGGATTCAATTGAGTACACCCTTGCGTACTATATGTTCCTGACGCAATTTGTCATTTTTGCTATTTCCTTTTTCAATTTGTTTAAGCCATATGTGTCCAATCTATTCATCCCCTCTATGACCCTATTGATCTTGGCGATGGTCATTGAACTGATTTTGATTATCATCCTTTCGCGTACGGATGTTGAACAGGGTGTGAAGCCGTTATTGAAATGGCTTGGGGTTGTCATCTTTTTAATTGGTTTCACCGGTAACTTTTTTGGTTTGATTTTAGGATATAGCTTGGTGATGAAGTCAATAAGCAGTAATGCTTCAACCATTGATAAATGGAATAAGTTCTGGATAAGTATGACGAACAATTTTACGGCTATGTTAGGATTTTTATTCATCTTTTTAATGTTTGCACTATCAATGGCTAGCTACGGGACTTTTGTGAGTTCCTTTTCCACAGATAATGACTATAATGCACTACTTTTAGAGCCAAGCCTTGCACATCCCTTTGGTACCGATAATTTCGGTAGAGATGTCTTTTCTCGAATCGTTTTCGGTGCAAGGATATCCTTGGTTGTTGGCTTACTAACGACAGTGATTCCTCTTGTAATTGGTGGATTTTTAGGAGCTATCTCGGGGTACTATCAAAAATCAGTTGATAACATCATCATGCGCTTACTTGATGTGTTATATGCCGTGCCAGGCATCTTGCTAGCAATTGCGATCATCGCAGCATTTGGTTCGAGTACGATTAACTTAATTATCGCGTTAAGCGTAGGCTCGATACCTACGTATGCGCGAACAATGAGGGCGAATGTATTGATGGTTTCAAATTTGGAATATGTTGAGGCAGCCAAAGCATTAGGAGAAAATGAATGGAAAATTATTTTTAAACAGATTGTTCCGAATGCGTTTGCTCCAATGATTGTGAAAGCTTCGTTAACTATCGGGGGCGCCGTTATAGCTACAAGTTCCTTAAGCTTCTTAGGCTTAGGTGTGGAACCGCATATTCCTGAATGGGGAAATATTTTAAAAATTGGCAGTATGTACTTAGAAACCAATCCATATTTAGCCATTTTTCCTGGAATAGCCATTATTCTTTTAGTACTTTCCTTTAACTTCTTGGGGGATGGTTTACGGGATGCATTGGATCCGAAGTTAGATTTGTAGGTTAAATTTTTTAAAAAATAGATCACATCATAATGAATAAACGGAGGTAGAATGTAAATGAAGAAATTAGGTATTTTACTTGTAGCATTGATGTTTTTTGTTACAGGCTGTGTTCAAACTGAAAAAGATGTAAAAGATGATGCTACATCAGATCCAAAAGCGAAAGCACCAACGATTGAAATTTTAGGAATGGCTACTGGCGAAGATAATATGAACATCTTACGCGACCAATTAACTAAAAATGGTTTTGAAGTCAAACTAAATATCCAACCAGATTACGGTAGTTTTACAGCTCAAAAAGAAGCGGGTAACTACGATTTATCTGTAAATAGCTGGACAACTGTAACAGGTAACCCTGATTATGCGGTTCGTTCATTATTTACTTCTGACGGTGACAATAGCTTATTTGCTGATGAGAAAGCAGATGAATTAGTAGAAAAAGCTGCTACACAATTACCTGAAGAATACCAAGAAACATACAAAGAGTTAGAACAACATGTAGTTTTAGACAATGCGTATATCGTACCGCTATTCACTTCATATAAAGCTCAGGCGGTAAACAGCCAAGTAGTGGATGAATCAACTGTCCGTTTACCAAAATCTAGAGCGCAAGTTTGGGAAAAATACGACTTCGTAGATCAATCCAAACGCGATAGCCAGCCATTGATTGTTCATCAGTCTATTAGTTCATTAACATCTTTAGACCCGATTAAAGGAAATGACGGTTCGATTAATACCCTAAATACAAATATGTATGTACGTTTAGTAAACTTAACCGACGATGACAAGGTTGTATCTGATGGTTCACTTTCATTAAATCACGCAATTGCTGAAGGAAGCGAAGACTACTACTTCTTACTGCGCGATGATATTCATTTCGCGTCTGTTAGCGACAACAAAGCAGTTGATACAGGTGAACTTGTTGGTGCCGAAGATGTTGTCTTTTCTCTAAACCGTGCGAAGGATCCAAAATCAGTTCCAGACCATCGTACTTACAGTCTTCATGAAAACATGGAATCTATCTCAATCGTTAGCGATTTAAGTGAACTTGATGGAAAAACAGCAGATGGTAAAACCATCCGTGAAGCGTTAGCAGATGGTATTGACGGAGAAATTAAAGAATTAGCTACTGACAAAACACAAGTAAATAATGATTCTGGTACGTACCAAGTCGTAAAAATAACAACTGTGAACCCATTCCCGCAAGTATTGAACTATCTAGCACACCAATCTGCTGGGATTGTTTCACAAAAACAAGTGGAAAGCATCAATACGTATGAAGTGGAAAGCTTTGATATCAATAAAGATATCCCTTATGGTGATCAAAGAACTGTAACAGAAGGTGCAACATACGACAATCACCTTTATGCAAGTGGTCCATATATCTTAACTTATAAAAATGATTATGAAGCACATTTCGTAAAAAATCCTGCTTATATGACAGGTACTGAAAATGAACCAAAGGTCTCTGAAATTGTTGTGAAATTCATTCAAGATGCTGACAGTGCATTATCTGCCTTACGTAACGGCGAAATCCATATCTTGAATGGTGTGCCAGAAACCAAATATGACCTTGTAAATGAAGATGAAAAATTAACGCTTCAACAAAACGAGAGTAATGGGGTTTCATATCTTGCTTTCAACATGGATGGACGTGAAGTTTCTGAAAGCGCGGCATTACGTAAATCCATTCTTTTCTCTGTGAATCAAGATGAATTCATTAGCTTCTACCAAGGAAATAAAATGAAGGCTGTTTCGACTGTAAGTCCTTTAGTTAAGACTGGGCTAGAAGTAGTTGCAGACAGTGCGAAAGCGAAAGAATTCCTCAATGAATATCTAAGCAATAAATAATGTGAAAATCGATAAGGTGACTATCTCTTAGTTTGGCTAGGAGGTAGGCACCTTATTTTTGTATTGATTGAATTACAAGTGCCTTTGTTCCTTAATGTCATTACCTTCATATACTACATTAAATCCATTAAGGAGGTCGACATGTTGAACAATTATTCAAATCCATACATGAATCCTTATAGGAATCAATATGTTCATTCAAATAGTAGAAAGAATAATGCTATAAATACTTATCTGCTTGATAAACAAATTGGTGATGTAAACGGCGACAATATACCGGATACTGTTTACCTAATAGGTGAAAAGAAAGAGAATCCTTTTTATGAAAATATTAAAGTTATTGTACAGGACGGTAGGACCATGCAGTCGTATATTATTCCTTTGTATCCCAAATACAGTATGGCTTATACTCCATGGCTGAACCTTGCCAACTTTACTAACACTGGGACAAATGAGATTATGGTAAATCTCCCTGTTGGTGGAAGTGGGGGCCTGAATTATTACTACGTCATCTCATTTCTAGGTAACAAGGCAGAATATATACTTGGCCCCGAGGAGTTTGCAGCTCTTTCGCAATCTCTGGGATATGAAGTAATATATATGGATAATTATAGAGTACTTGTTAAGAGTGAAAAACTTGATACATCCTATACACTGGATATAAGTAGCAGAAAAGAAGTGTATGAGGGGACAGTATATGACCAGGACGGTAAGCTGATCAAACCCCAAGAAGGATTTGTCATTGATCTCCCGACTCTGTATCCTATAAAAATTGACGGAAGTGTACCATATAAGCTCGAAGCCAACCAGGACATAGCAGGAACATCACATGCTGACCAGCTTGGATATATCGTCTCATACTGGAAATATACAGGGAATAAATCTTGGGTTTTAGATCCTGAGACGTTTTTTGTTACGATAACGTAAGTGAATTTTTGCGATTGAATTTATGTGACAGTAAGAACGCAATTCGTACCCTATGGTAAAAAGGGGGAGCTAAAATGCCTTGGCAATACAAAATAGGATACTTGTTAGGACAGCCAGTAGGAATTTCGTTTGTGGATGGTACAGGAACTTCAGGGGTCTTATGTGATGCGGATGGTAACAGCTTGTACGTTATGAAGTACTTATATCAATCACAATTTGCGATTAAGCATTATACCTATAACATGATCCAAGATCTTCATCCTTTTCCGAGTTGTTAATTAAAATAAATAGTCAAAAGACCGTGAATTCGTTAAGAAACTCTTTTACGAATTCACGGTCTTCTTTTTTTAGGCAGTTCTTTTATATAGATTATATGAAGTTCGGTAAAAGGGTCTGCTATTGGCCTTGCTTACTTGCTTAATTTAGACAATATTAAACTAAATAATAGCATTAGGAATAATTGAAAAATATTTGCAAATTTTTTTCTTTTTCTGGTTGACGTATTGGAAGATAGTAAGTAAAATAAAAACATGCTAATTGATAATGATTTTCATTTTCATAAAATATTAAGAAAAGGGTGTTACATAATATGAATTTCAAAAAACTTTTTAAACCTTTGCTTGTTACATCTGCATTAACAATCGCTCTAGTAGGGTGTGGCACAAATAACGCAGAAGAAGGTACAGATGGTACGAAAAAAGAGGTTGCCAAATCTCAAGAAGTTAATGTATATACGGCTAGACATTATGAAGCAGACGATACAGTGTATAAAAATTTCACGGAAGAGACCGGAATTAAAGTAAATGTAATTAAAGCCGAAGCTGAAGAACTTATTGAACGAATTAAACGTGAAGGAGAAAGCACTCAAGCAGATTTATTTGTTACGGTTGATGGTGGGGTTCTTGCCCACGCGAAGAAAAATGACATTCTTCAACCGATTGAATCTGACGTAGTAAATGAGAATGTTCCAGAAAACCTAAGAGATGTTGATAACAACTGGGTTGGAATGGCAACAAGAGCGCGTGTTATTGTCTATTCAAAGGATCGAGTTTTACCTGATGAACTCTCTACATATGAGGACTTAACAAGTGAGAAATGGAAGGGGAAAGTATTAGCTAGATCTTCAACTAGTCTTTATAACCAGTCATTACTTGCTTCATTCATTGAATTAAACGGTGAAACTGCTGCTGAAGAATGGGCAGCGGGAATTGTAGGGAATTTTGCTCGTCAACCAGACGGTGGTGACCGTGACCAAGCAAAAGCAATCGCAGCTGGAACCGGAGATGTAGCAATCATGAACACATATTATGTTGGTTTAATGGCCAATTCTGAAGACCCAGAAGAAAAGAAAGTTGCAGAAGGAATTGGCGTGTTTTTCCCTAACCAAGAAACAAACGGTACTCATGTAAATATTAGTGGAATAGCGTTAACGAAGAATAGTAAGAATAAAGAAAATGCAATCAAGCTTATTGAGTATATGACGAGTGTTGAGGCACAGGAATTCCTCTCAGCTAATAACTATGAGTTTCCGGTGAATCCAAATGCTGAAAAACCAGCGATTCTTCAATCATGGGGTGATTTCAAAATGCAAGATTTTAATTTTGATACTTTAGATGAACACAATCAAAAAGCAATTGAAATTTTCAATAAAACTGGCTGGAAGTAAGTAACATGAAAGCTCAGAATATCAAGCGTTTCTTACAAAAGGAACTAAATGGATGGTGGATAATAAGTATGATTGGAGCAGCCATTATACTGCTCCCCATCCTTTTTGTATTCTTTTCATTGTTTCAGGAACCGAATGAAAATTGGATGCACGTCAAACAATACTTACTTACAAATTTCTTATTTAATACATTTACCCTGATGACTATTACTGGGCTTGTAACAGCATGTTTGGGTGTGACTTTAGCATGGCTTATTGCGGCATATGACTTCCCATTAAAGAAATTTTTTAGATGGGGGTTAATTCTTCCGCTGGCCATACCTCCATATATAGCAGCATATACGTATCGAACCATGCTTGGTTATACGGGGGTTATACAAGTTACACTAAGAAATACTTTTGATTACCAAGTCAATCCCGAGTTATTATCGGTTTCTTCCCTACGAGGTGCGATTTTTGTCTTCTCGTTATTTTTGTTTCCGTATGTGTATATCATTACAAAGGCATATTTGGAAAACCAAAGTACTGCATATATTGAAAATGCGAGAGTGTTAGGAAGTAAGCCACTGGCCGTATTTTTCAGGGTAGTTTTACCACTTTCAAGACCGGCGATCATTGGCGGAGTTGTCCTTGTCATTTATGAGGTCCTTAGTGATTATGGTGTGACAAGCTACTTTGGAATTCAAACGATTACAACAGCCATTTTTCAAACTTGGTTTGGAATGTACGATGTAGATACTGCAATGAGGTTAGCTGCATGGTTAATGGTAATAGTTGTAGGTTTATTTATTTTGGAACGTATGTTACGTAAACAGCGTCGGTATAATTTAAGTAATAAAACAAGACCACTTTCTCCGAAGCAGTTAAAAGGACTTCCTGCTTTAGCTGCGTTCAGTTATTGCTCAATCGTTTTCGCGTTTGGCTTTTTAATCCCTTTTGTTCAATTACTTTCATGGGCAAAACTTACATTTCACAAGGTGTGGGATGAATCATTTATTACGTTGTTGTACCAAACAATCTATGTTGCACTAATTTCAACAATCCTTATTTTAATTATTGCGGTTATTGTTGCGAATGTCAGTCGTACCCATTCGACTTTTTCATATGTTTTATCGAAACTAGTAACGTCTGGATACTCAATTCCTGGTGCGATTGTGGCAATTGGAGTCTTAGCAATCTTTATCTCTCTTGATCAATGGCTTGCACCATTGTACTCCTATATGGGATATGGAAATGCCCCATTGATTTTGAGTCTTTCAATCGTTATGCTTATTGTAGGATACACCATTCGCTTTATGGCTACAGGCTTTAACGCTATTGAGGTGGGATTTGAAAAGGTTGGCATAAAATATGCGGAAGCTTCAAGGATGCTTGGGAAAAATGTGACAAAAACATTTTTCAAAATCGATTTGCCCTTAATGAAAGGGGCAATTGTAAGTGGATTTATTTTAACCTTTGTTGAGATTACTAAGGAACTACCATTAGTTCTACTATTGAGACCCTTTAATTTTGAAACATTATCAACAAAAACCTACCAATATGCAAAAGATGAGCTAATTTACGAAGCATCCATTACTTCTCTAATGATAATTGCCATCAGTGCATTGTCAGTTGTCGTGATTCAAATGATTGATAAGAAGAAGGTGGAACGATGAACATTCTCGAAATCAATAATCTTACCTTTACCTTTTCACGTAAAGCTACTCCTATTATTGCAAACTTCTCTCTTGCAATTGAAAAAGGAGAAATAGTTGGTATTTTGGGAAAAAGTGGTAGTGGGAAAAGTACCTTACTAAGACTAATATCTGGCTTGGAAATGGCAACGAGTGGAAGCATTACAATCGCAGGAAAGCCTGTGTTTAATGAAAGTCTATTTGTTCAGCCAGAGGAGCGGGAAGTTGGGATGGTATTTCAAGACTATGCATTGTTTCCACATATGAATGTGAGGAATAATGTGTTATTTGGATTAGACCGTCTCCCCAAGAAAGAACGGAAACAACGTGTTAAGGAAATGCTTGCCCTTGTTAAAATGGAGGAGTTCGAATTAAGATATCCACATGAATTAAGTGGCGGACAGCAACAACGTGTTGCTCTAGCGAGAGCATTAGCACCTAAACCGAACCTATTATTAATGGATGAGCCCTTCAGTAATTTAGATGCTGACCTAAGGGAATCAATTCGTGAAGACCTTCAGTCCATTTTAAAAAACGCCAATATGACTTGCATCATTGTTACGCATGATCGAAATGATGTTGATGCAATTTGTGACCGTAGCATTGTATTTGGAAGTACAAAGGAAATGAATAATGAGAGGCTAGCAGCCGTCAAATAATATTAAAAAGCAACGTCTACACATCTAGACGTTGCTTTTTAATATGCTCTTAATCCATTCATGATAAACTTATTATCCTCAACTAGGCTTAACATGTATAAGAACATCGTGACAGGTATGTTGGTTAATTTAAATTTCCTCTTCTACTAAAGATATTTCATGTGCTTTAGCGGGAGATTAAGGAAAGAGTTTTCACCGAAAGAAACCCCATATTAGGAGATTATTAACATTAACGGTATAACAATTTTTTAATGAATAGGATGTTTAAGAAGTTTTTCATATATATTTTAGAAAGTTTTAAGGATTATGTGATACGTTCTTTTAGACCTTGATAAATTATTATATTTATTTGCAAACGTTTTGAATTTAGGAACAAACTATTAAAACATGAACATAAAAAGAACAGTTAGAGTTAGTTTTGGGGTGAATATTTTGTCAATAAAGATGAGGTTTCTGTTGTCATATATAGGGGTAATCATTATTTCAATTGTTTTATTAATCATAGCTGGCTTTTTACTTATTTTTGCGATAACAGGTGATGTAAAGTTTATAGAGCATTTTTACAAAGAATCTTATCTACAAAAACCTTTGACTGCAGTAGAAGAAAGTGTGTTTCTTGACTTGAAGCTATTGGCTAAAAATAACCCTGAGCAGCTATTAAACGAAGGACAGCTTAGGGAGGTAGAAAAAAAGGACATCTATATCGTCGTTAGAAAAAAGAGGAACGTTGAGTATGCTCCCCCAAATTTTGAAAATGAAGCATTGACTAATTCACTTCCGAGGTTTGAAGAAACGAATATCAATACCCGAGGAACCATTAAAATCGTAGATGCCTTTTTTACGTATGTGAAGTTTGATTTTTATTTTTCAGATAAATCGAAAGGCAGTATCTTTGTACTAAGAAAGGCAAGTTCTTATGCTGAATTAATCCGACAGTCATTTCCTATATTGTTCAGTTTTTTGTTATTTTTGTTTATTATGATTATTGGGTTGTTGAACTATTTAGTGTCTAGAAGTATCGTTAAACCTATTTCCCTACTAAAACAAGGTGCAGAACAGATTAAGTCTGGGGATTTGGATTTTGAAATACAAACTAATTCGAATGATGAAATTGGACAATTAAATAGAGCTTTTGAGGAAATGAGAGTCAAATTAAAGGAGTCTGTCAATCTTCAGCTTCAGTATGAGGAAAATCGCAAAGAACTCATTTCTAATATTTCACATGATTTAAAGACACCTATTACTTCCATTATTGGGTATGTGGAAGGGATTAGAGACGGTGTAGCAAACACCCCAGAGAAAATGGAGAAGTATTTAACAACGATTTTCATAAAGGCGAGAGATATGGATTCATTGATAGATGAATTGTTTTTATTTTCAAAATTAGATTTAAAAAAAGAGCCATTTTCTTTTGGACAGATTGAACTTGTTACCTATTTGCGTAAATATGTAGAAGAAGCACATTTAGATTTAATTCAAAAAGGGATACGGATTAATCTTTACTGTATGCATCAACTGATATATGTGACAGTAGATCAAGAGAAGTTAAAACGTGTACTAGTAAATCTCATTAACAACTGTGTAAAGTATATGAACAAGGAACAAAAGTGCATTTCTATTTCCATGAATGAAGGACCATATGATGTAGTTGTAAAAGTCTCGGATAATGGCGATGGAATTGATCCTCTAGCTTTGCCATATATATTTAATCGTTTTTATCGAGCAGAGGAATCAAGAAATTCAAGGTCTGGTGGAAGTGGATTAGGACTTGCCATTGCCAAACGTATTATAAATGAGCATGATGGAGATATTTGGGCTACAAGTGAGAAAGGAAAAGGTACAAATGTCTTCTTTTCCTTAATGAAAGGTGACAATCATGAAAAAAATATTACTAATTGAAGATGAAGTTAGCATCGCC
The DNA here is from genome assembly GCF_042680725.1 of Ferdinandcohnia salidurans. NCBI lineage: Bacteria > Bacillati > Bacillota > Bacilli > Caryophanales > Bacillaceae > Ferdinandcohnia > Ferdinandcohnia salidurans. The sequence continues at coordinate 35,452 of NZ_JBHUEK010000030.1, read as the reverse complement.
GAATTACAAAGAGATTATTTAGAAATCAATCATTTTAGTGTCGATATTCAACATACTGGTAATGCAGGACTCCAACTTGCTCTTCAAAATCATTATGACTTAATCATTTTGGACATCATGCTTCCAGGAGTTAATGGGTTTGAGATATGTAAACAAATACGCACTGTTAAAAATGTTCCTATTTTATTTGTATCTGCTAAGAAAGAGGATATTGATAAAATTAGAGGTCTCGGTTTAGGAGCAGACGATTATATCACCAAGCCTTTTAGTCCAAGTGAACTAGTGGCTAGGGTTAAAGCACATATAGACCGTTATGAACGTTTAGCAGGAAATCAGGTTAAATCGAATACTATTTTAGTTCATGAAATTTCGATTGATAAATCAGCACGCAAGGTTCATATAATTGGGGAAGAAATTTCGTTCACTACCAAGGAATTTGATTTGTTGGTGTTTCTTGTGATGCATCCGAACCAAGTGTTAAGCAAAGAACAGCTTTATGAAAATATTTGGGGATTAGAATCAGCAGCAGATGTTTCAACTGTGACAGTTCATATCGGAAAAATTCGGGGGAAAATTGAAAGGGATCCTGCACATCCGAAATTCTTGGAAACTGTCTGGGGTGCTGGATATCGATTTAATGTTTAAAATTAGAAACCGTCACTCTGCTGGCGGTTTATTTGGTCTTTATTGTTGAAATGTAAATTCCTTTTATAAAACATAAAATATGTTTATTAAAAAGTTTATGATCTTTTTAGAATTTGTTTAGTGTGAGTTTAAGAGTAAGTACTAACATAATGGATGTAACAACAAAGCATATTGAAAAAGGAGAAGAAAAAATGAACCTAAAGGCAAAAATAGTATCTCCCATACTAATAGGATTAACATTAGTAATCACCGGGTGCAGTACGGTCACACAAGGAAATCAAAGTGAACAGAAGCAAGAACAAACTACTAAAGAAAGTAAAAGTGTTAAAGAAAATAAGTTAACCGAAGGTCAGGAATTGGCAAGTATTCTAAGTAACACAAATTGGCAAGGAACAAAAGTTTATGATAAAGATAATAATGACTTATCAGAAGAGAATGCGAACTTTATCGGTCTAGCAAAATATGAAGTTGAAACATCAAGATATGAATTTTTCGATAAAACAACTAAAGAAAGCCGTGGTGATAAAGGAACCTTTTTTATCACAAATGATGGAAAGCTTAGAGTATTAATTTCGGAATCAATGGGTTACCAAGCAGTAGTCGAAATTGCAGAATTGGATAAAGATAAGTTTACCTATAAAAGAATGGGTAAAGATGCCAATGGGAACGAAGTAGAGGTATTCGTTGATCATATTCCTTATAATGAAACGGAGCTATCTTTTACTGATCCAGATAAAACTTTGGAAACCTCCACAGGAGAAATCATTACAGAAGTTGATGGTGATAACATTTTATCTAGCGCTCTATGGCTAGGAACAGTAGCATTAGACGAAAATGGTAATGATGTTTCAAGCTATAATTCGAATTTTTTAGGTCTTGCAAAATATGATGATAATACAAATAAATATGAATTTTTTGATGCCGAAACAGGCAAAAGTCGAGGAGATTTTGGATATTTCGATGTTGTCCATGGTAATAAAATAAGAGCCCATGTTTCTCAAGGAAATAATAAGTATGGTGCCACTCTAGAACTAACCGAGCTTAATGAAAATAAATTCACATATCAAAGAAATGGTAAGGATAAAGATGGTAATGATATTACTATTACCGTCGAGCATGTACCTTATGATGGTGATTTTAAACTAGAATTCACTAAATAATAACAATTTCAAAAAGGACTAACCAAATTGTGAAGGGGGAATGGTTATCAACATTCCCTTTTTAGACTTTATTTTACATTTAGCAAAGATTGAAATAACATTATGTTAATGATTGAAAACAAAATAAAGAAATGTTAAGCAAAGGGGTTCTAGAGGAGTGTCAATGAAAATGGTACCTTTATTATTAATTGCATTGCTACTTGGCTGTCAGGCCAACCAAGAATCAAAAAATAGAGATCAACCAAAAGAATCGAAGGATGAGGTTGCATCAGAAGCAAATAAAGATCAGATCTCAAAGAAGGAGAAAACCAATATGAATGAGCAATTTTTTCAGGCTGCTGAGCGAGGCGATATTTCAAAACTTAAAGAATTGCTCGATGCAGGGATAGACATTAATGTTGCTGATGAACAAGGAAGAACAGCGGCAATGCTTGCTACATATGCAAATAAGCCAGAGTCGGTAAAGGTTTTGATAGAACATGGTATTAATATCGATATCCAAGATAATATGCAGAATAATCCCTTCCTTTATGCGGGCGCAGAAGGCTATTCAGCGATTCTCAAGCTTACGATTGAGGCTGGTGCTGATCCCAAACTACTCAATAGATACGGTGGCACAGCACTTATTCCAGCATCCGAACATGGTTATGTGGATGTTGTAAAGGAGTTATTAGAAAATACAGATGTCGATGTCAACCATATTAATAATTTAGGGTGGACCGCATTGCTAGAAGCGATTATTCTAAGTGATGGTGGAAAAAGACAACAGGAAACCATTCAGTTATTAATTCAGCATGGGGCGGATGTGAATATTCCAGATTCTAATGATGTATCGCCTTATGAACATGCCAAATCAAGAGGGTTTGATGAAATCGTTGCGATACTCCAACGAGCTGGAGCGGAATAATGGATGTTTAATGGTAAAGAGAATGGACTTGAATCCATTCTCTTTTTAGGTTGATGAACTTTTAAATAATATTCTAAATATCTTTAAGGCTATTTGGATACGAAGCAATTCTTCTGAATGCTTCAAGTCTGTATTTAAGATTTCTTTAATTTTATCAATCCGATAGATGAGTGTGTTTCTGTGTAAAAACATTGCTTTTGCTGTCTCAGATACATTTAAATTATTTATAAAATAGTTTTCCAAGGTCGTAATATAGCTTGTACTATGCAATTTGTCATGTTCAAAGATTTTCCCCAGGCATTTTTCGAAAAATTCCTCTAATGCGGAGACCTTTATATTTGAATCTAAAAGGTGGTAAACCGAATAATCTTCAAAATGGGAGATTTCATTCCTTTCATTAACCTGCTGCATTAGCCTAACTACCTCATTCGCCTCAGAGAAGCTTTTGTGAAGGGAATCTATTTTTCGATATTGCTGCCCAATTCCAATTAAAAAAGATGTTTCGCGAATCTGTTGAGAAAATGTTTCATGTAATTCCTTTGCGAATTGTTTTGTAAAATTGACAGTAATAGGAGGTTTATCAATATTCTGTCCGACTAAAATAATGATTCGATTGTTTCGATAAAAACTTGTGATTTCTCCATTTGCTCTATAGGATAAATCATATACTAATTCAACGCATTTTTTTGCGGTATTCTCTAATCTAAATTTTCCAACGATTATATCCTCATTTTCATCAACCTTTTTTGGCTCAATATTCACAACCATACTATAATACATATAATTTGGATTTAGCCCGTGTAGATCACATAAGGTTTGAAGCGTATCATTTGATGTAATTTTCCCGGAAAGTAAATCATCAAAAAAGTCCTGTCTAATTTTTAATTTGACTTCTTCAATCTGTTTGGCTTTTATTCTTTCAAGAGCCATAACCGTCGAAGCTTGTTCTAAAATAATATAGTCAAACTCAGTAAGTTCGCGAACCGTCTGCCAAACAACTATATATCCATATATATGTTTAGAGACTGCAACAGGCAAGATTCGGCATTTTATTTCCATATTATCTATATGATAAATTCGTTTTATTGACTTTTTTATTTCACTTATATTTTTAGGTATGGATTCTAAGAAAGCTTGATTAAATACCTGCCTATTTTTTAGTAAATCAAGGCTATACTCCAGCGGGATTTTATTATCAACATGTTCTGTATAGTGCAATAAATTCCAATCTCTATCCACAATAACAACCGGATTATTGATGGTGGAAGATAACATAGAAGAAATCCGTTCAATCCCTCCACCCTCCAGGGTAATTCTAAAGAAGAGATTATGCATATCTAGTGTTTTGCGATTGAGTAGATCATATCTTCCGGAAGCCTTTTCATTAATAATTGAAATTACCCTAGATAGTGTATATTCGAAAGGTAACTCTAGGATGGGTAGCCCATATTTATTGGCTTGGTCAATCATATTTTGAGGAATTTTCTCGAAATATCTCTTCATTTTTATAACAAGCCCTGCACAATTTATTTCCGAGAGTTCCTTAATTATTCTGTTTTGGAGTTCTTCACTTTCTTTGAAGATATAACCTGTTGATAAAAGTAATTCATTGGGTGAAAGCCAGTCAAATGCATCTGGATTTTCAATTATATTTACAATTGATATTTCGTTATGCAATCCAGATTCTCCGGCAATAATTTTTAGTCCATCAATTGCTTTTATATTTAACAAGTCTTTAACAGTAAGCACTTTTTCTCCTCCCAAAAGCCATATTTCTTAACATGAATTGGACATATTTGATTGTACAACTTGCACAAATGCTTTCGTTTTTTTTTGGTTTGGTTAGACGATGACCTTTTCATGTATTATACCTAAAATAATCGTGTAAGGTTAGTTATTTGTCAAAGGGAATTAATTAGCAATTTGTATGCTATAACCGTTTGCCGTGGGGGAGAAGTTTCAATTTTTGCCCACATCAAACGGATAAGGAGGCCTGATTTTACACAAGGTTGGACAATTTTTGGTAATGGATTTCAAAAGAACATTTTTGTTTTAGTTAGCCTTCCCAATCTCTGAGGATCTCTGAGGTGACGATAGTGGAATTTGCGGTTTCTGGTGATGGTGACTTTATTCAAAGAATTAAAAGATCAGAATTACATGGCTATGTTCATAGCACATTTAAACGCACAATTAATATAAAATGTCATGATAATAATGAGATTTACACCATCGCATGTTGCGAAATGGATAATGGACCTAATACCCTAATTATCAATCTTTCTAGTTTTGATAAAACGGATATAGAAGTAAAAGACAAGGTAAGGGTCAATGACAATAAACTCTGTATTGCCAATAAACTAGCCATATCAACTGAAAAAAGTAAGATATGGGAGTGTGTGTTGCCTGAATTTCCGAACGAATTGTCGAGAGTGAAAAGAAATGTTACGAGGGCAAAAGAGTACATTGAGATTTTTGGTAAAAGTGGCGGTATGAAAAGAGACCAACTAACTAAAAATGCCTTTGTAATTGAGACACATAAAATGCTTGAAGAAAGTTCCCATCTATTAATTAAAGAATTACTCAATTTAAATATGACAAAAGCCTTACAACATGCTCGCGGTCTTATTGGACTTGGTCCAGGGTTAACACCTTCTGGTGATGATTTTTTAGTGGGTTTATTGACGATCTTTAATCTCCGGAATTGCCCATTCAATCATTTACATGATTTCAGTGAAGAAATTGTTAAAATTGCGAGGCCATTAACGAATGAGATAAGCTTTTTTACTATAAAAAAGGCTTCTAGAGGTAAGGTAAGGGAAAATATGATTCGTTTAGTTCAATCTTTGTTATATGGGGAAGAGGACGAGCTAATTCAATCCCTTAACAAAGTATTAAGCATTGGCTCATCATCTGGAACGGATATTGCCTATGGGCTTATCAGTGGATTGGAGCACAATATATTAGCTGGAGGTAAATTATGACTGTACAAGCTGTAATCAAGCCAAATACGTATTATGATTCAGTATCATTAATGTCTTTGTCTACAAAGGCAAACCAAATTGAAGGTGTAGAACAAGCCATTATCGCAATGGGTACTGAAATGAATAAAGAGGTTATGAAAAACGTCGGTTTAATGACATCAGAGGTTGAAGTTGCAGGTTCAAGTGATCTCATTATTGTTGTTAAAGCGAATTCAGATGAAGAGTGTGAAAGCGCTTTTGTTAGCATTAACGAATTGTTAACGAAGAAAAAAGGTGCATCTAAGACCGGAGCAAGCGAAGTTAAGTATTCTACAATTTCTTCAGCGTCAGAAAATATACCTGATGCCAATTTAGCGGTCATTGCTGTTAACGGAATGTATGCAGCAAGAGAAGCAAAAAAAGCGCTTGAGAATGATTTGAACGTTATGCTTTTCAGTGACAATGTAAGTATTGAAGATGAAGTAGCGTTAAAGAACTTAGCTCATGAAAAAGGCCTTTTAATGATGGGTCCTGACTGTGGAACGGCAATCATTGGAAATGTTGCACTGTGCTTTGCGAATAAAGTGCGAAAAGGCAATATTGGGATTGTTGCTGCTTCTGGTACTGGGAGCCAAGAAGTAAGTGTTCGTATACATGAGTTTGGTGGCGGTATTTCTCAACTGATTGGAACTGGCGGAAGAGACCTGAAAGAAGAAGTTGGCGGAATCATGATGCTTGACGGTATTCAAGCCCTTGAAGATGATGAAGCAACAAAAGTAATTGTGCTTGTTTCTAAGCCACCTGCACATAGTGTCCAAGAAAAAATTCTTGCCAAAATTAAGGAATGTAAGAAGCCGGTTGTTGTGTGGTTCATTGGCGGTGATGAAGGTGCAATAACAGAAGCTGGCGGACATTTTGCAAAAATGTCTAAAGAAGCGGCAATTAAAGCAGTTGTGTTAGCAGGCGCAGACGAAAGCAAGCTAAATAAACGAGCGCTAAACATTCCGTTAATTGAAGAAGTTCGCACAAAGCTAAAGCCTGAACAAAAATATATTCGAGGATTATTCAGCGGTGGTACTCTTTGTGATGAAGCTATGCATGCAGCAAAGGAAAAGTTTGATAATGTTTACAGTAATATTGCAAAGAATCCAGAATTCCGTTTAAAAGATAGAAACACGAGCATTGAGCATACATTTATCGATTTCGGTGATGATGAATTTACACAAGGTAAGCCGCATCCAATGATTGATCCATCAACTCGTATTGAAAGGTTCATTCAAGAAGCCAAGGATCCGGAAGTTGGAGTTATCGTAATGGATTTCGTCTTGGGCTATGGTGCACATGAAGACCCGGTTGGCGCAATGCTTCCTGCCATGATTGAAGCAAAACAAAATGCCGAGGCAGAAGGCAGACATTTAGAAATCATCGGGTATGTGCTTGGAACAGAACTAGACCGTCAAAACCTTGATGAGCAAATAGATAAATTACTAGCAGCAGGTGCAACACATGCAAGTAGCAGTCAAAACGCTGGTCTATTGGCTAGAGAATTCGTTGTGAAAGGGGAATAGCCATGAGTAAAATTAACGAACTTTTTAATAAGCTTAGTGTAATCAACATGGGAATTGAGTCATTTAAAGAAGATATGCTAGATCAAAATGCAGAGGTAACTCATTTAGAGTGGACTCCTCCAGGACGCGGTAATCCGGAACTAATTGCAGCTCTAGATAAACTTGAAGATCCGGCAATTATGGCTAAGATTGAGGCGGCTAATAAATTAGCAGTAGAAAGAATTATTAACTCCCAACCGGTATTAATTGGCTATGAGCAAGCAATCAATTGTGTACCAGGCATGACGAAAACAACGATTCTTCATGCTGGTCCTCCAATTACTTGGGATAAAATGAATGGCCCAATGAAAGGTGCTGTGACAGGAGCACTTGTATTTGAAGGTTTAGCAAAAGATATTGAGGAAGCAGAGAAACTTGCTGCATCTGGAGAAATCACTTTTAAACCTTGCCACGAGCACAACTGTGTTGGTTCAATGGCAGGTGTAACATCTGCATCTATGTTCATGCACATTGTTGAAAACAAAACGTATGGAAACATTGCTTACACAAACTTAAGTGAACAATTAGCTAAAATCCTTCGTATGGGTGCGAACGATGAAAGTGTTATTAAGCGTTTGATTTGGATGCGCGATGTATTCGGCCCAATGTTAAGGGATGCCATGAAGTTAAATTCAGATGGAATTGACCTTCGTCTAATGCTTGCACAAGCACTCCACATGGGTGATGAGTGCCATAACCGTAACGTGGCAGGTACGACTCTGCTCGTTCAGGCTTTAACTCCTTACATTATTCAAACCGATTATACAACAGAGCAAAAGCGTGAAGTATTTGAATTCATCGCAAGTAGTGACTACTTCTCTGGCCCTACTTGGATGGCGATGAGCAAATGTGCACTTGATGCTGCACATGGAATTGAGAACAGTACGATTGTAACGACAATGGCACGTAATGGAGTTGAATTCGGTATCCGTGTGAGCGGAATGGCTGGAAACACTTGGTTCACAGGTCCAGCACAACAAGTTATCGGTCCAATGTTTGCGGGATATAAGCCGGAAGACTCTGGTCTTGACATTGGTGATAGTGCAATCACTGAAACCTACGGTATCGGCGGTTTTGCAATGGCTGCTGCACCTGCAATTGTTGCCCTAGTGGGAGGAACTGTTGAAGAGGCGATTGGCTTTTCAACACAGATGAAAGAAATTACAACAGATGAAAATCCAAACGTAACCATCCCATTATTAGACTTCATGGGTGTACCAACAGGTATCGATGTTCGTAAAGTTATTTCAACAGGCATTCTACCAATCATCAATACAGCAATTGCTCATAAAGATCCGGGAATTGGTATGATCGGCGCAGGGATTGTAAATCCACCTGTTGAAGCGTTCGAAAAAGCGATGCTTGCATTAGCTGAAAATATTCAATAGTACAATGCAGTAAAGAATGACTCAAACAACAAAAGGGTCAGACTCCGCCTATAATCATTGGATGGGATTCTGACCCCTTTTTAGATGCGTAAAAATGCCGGCATGGTGATAAAAGGAGAGAATGATAGTGGAAAATCAATCCTTAAACAAAGAACTTTTACATGCAAGTGAAATAGGAGATTTAGCAGCTATTGAAGCACTATTAAAAGGTGGAGCAAGTGTTGATTATAAAGATTCTGATGGCCGTACAGCTTTAATGGTTGCAACACAAAAAAATCAGGTAGAAGTTGCTAAATTGCTGATCGAAGCAGGAAGTGATGTGAACACAAGAGATATTACCCAATTAACTCCATTTATTTGCTCAGCTGCAAATGGTTTTTATGAAATTACTCGATTAATGATTTCGGGGGGAGCAGATCTTAAGAGTGTTAACCGCTTTGGTGGTACTGCCTTATTACCATCTAGTGAAAAAGGCTATTTAAAGACCGTTCAGGTTTGTATTGATGCTGGTGTACCCGTGAATCATGTAAACGATTTAGGTTGGTCAGCGCTTTTAGAAGCAGTAATTTTAGGTAATGGTGGTCGCTTATACTCGGATATCATACAAACCCTCGTTGATGCAGGAGCAGATGTGAACCAACCGGATAGAGATGGCAAGTCTGCACTTCAGCATGCTGAAGAGCTAAAACAGGATAGGGTTCTTCAAATTCTAAAAAAAGAATATTACGAAACAAATGAAACAATTGTGAATGCTAAAGCATTGGCTAAAAACGATCAATATGTAGAAGCAATTGCTGAGATTAATAGCGCATTAGAAATAGATAGTAATAATCTTGACTTTATTTATTACAAAGGTTTTTTCCTTCAGGAGTTAAAGAAATATGATGAAGCCCAACTAGAATATAAGAAAGCTTTGGCTTTAGATCCTAGTGATCTCGATTTTTATTTCTATACAGCGAACTGCTACCGATTATGGAAAAAACCAGAAAAGGCTGTTCATGAGTACGATAAAGCTTGTGAATTAAATCCAAATGAAACGTTCTATCGTTATCATAAATCCAATTATTTAAGAGAATTAGGCAGACATGAAGAAGCTGTTGTGGAAATGGATAAACTTCTTGCTCTTCAACCTCATCGATATGATTTTTCTTTTCATAAAGCTAACAGCTTAAGATCATTAGGTAAACATGAAGAAGCGATTGAAGCAATCGAAAATGCAATAGCAAATGATCCAGAAAATCCTTTATACCATTTGCACAAGGAACAGTCTCTTGAATTATTGGCAAAGAGCAGCAAGCATAACAAACATTGAAAGTGGAGGTACTCAAATGAGTGAAGTAGTTATTGTTGCCATTGGGGGCAATGCACTTGTGAAAGAAAATGGCCGTGATTCGGTTCAAGATCAATATGAAGCAGTAAAAGAAACAGTGGTAAATATTACAGATATGATAGAAGAAGGCTTTAAAGTTGTTGTTACTCATGGAAACGGCCCGCAAGTTGGATTTAGCTTAAGACGCTCTGAAATTGCAAATGAAGTAGCTGGCATGCCTGATATGCCGCTTGTTAACTGTGTAGCTGATACACAAGGCGGAATTGGTTATCAAATTCAGCAGGCTTTAACTAATGAACTCGCAAAAAGGGGCATTAATAAAAAAGTGGCTACCGTTATCACTCAAATTGAAGTCAGCAAAGATGATCCAAACTTTAAAGACCCAACAAAACCAGTAGGATCTTTCTTTACATTGGAGCAAGCAGAAGAAATGAAAAAGTCACATCCTGACTGGACTTTCATTGAGGATTCAGGCCGTGGGTACCGTAGAGTGGTTCCATCTCCAAAACCAATTAATATCGTTGAAAAAGAGGCAATTAAGTCATTAATCGATGCTGGATTTATTGTGATTGCTGTTGGTGGCGGCGGAATCCCAGTTATAAAAACAGGTGAAAACACATACGAAGGTATTGATGCTGTTATCGACAAGGACTTCGCGACCAGTCTTTTAGCTGAACAGGTAAACGCTGAAACGTTAATCATTACAACAGGTGTATCAAGAGTTTGTATTAATTTTGGTAAGCCTAATCAAAAAGCTCTTGAAAAGATTACAGTAGAAGAAACAAAACAATACGTGAAAGAAGGCCACTTCCCTGCTGGGAGTATGCTTCCAAAAATTGAAGCAAGCTTAAGCTTCATTGAGAAAAACGGTTCAAGAGTTATTATCACAGATCCTGAAAGCTTGAAAGATGCGATCAATGAAAAAGCGGGTACTCATATCGTAAAGTAATCCGTAACAAAGAAACGGAAATTAAGTGGATGACAAAAATTATACAAAATCCTTTGTATAACATGCCTAAAGCGAGTTAAGGTTTTTTGGGTTTGCTATACGATGACGGTTTTGTGCAATTTGTTTAAACTAAACTTGTAATGCAAATAGCTGTCATCCAATTGAAATCATTCAATTGGATGGTCATAAAGTAGACAGGCATTATGCATTTTGAATTAATTAATTCAATGGAAGAACTGTATTTTCTCTAAAATACAGGTGGTACTTGAAAACGCTAACAAAGTGACGTAGATCCTCGCTTGTGGCAAAAATTTAAACACGCTTTTTACTAAAAAAGCAAGGAGTGTAAATCATGGAAAACATAAAGTTTTGGAAAAAGGGAGACATCGCTGCTTCCTTCGGTTTATTTACTAATGTTTTAACCGACTTTTTGGTAATGATTTCTTTATTAATTGGTGTAGTTGGTATGCCAAGTGAGTTTGTTTTTAAACGAATTGTTCCTGGATTTGGTTTTGCTGTATTGATTTCTGGTGTTATTTTTGCTTATTTTGCCTATAAACTAGCTAAAAAAACAGGTAGAAGTGATGTTACCGCACTACCGTCAGGTTCTAGTTCGCCTGGTATTTTTCTTATCGTATTTGTAATTATGCTTCCTCTCTATCATCAAACACAGGATGCTGCTTTCACAACAACAGTCGCTGTGATTTGGGGCTTTGTTGAGGCTTCGATCTTATTTTTAGGTGCTTTCATAGGTGAAACGATTAGAAAAATCGTCCCAAGAACAGTTTTGTTAGCAGCTCTTGCAGGTTTGGCATTTGTATTCTTAGGTATGAACCCAATGCTACAATCTTTTGAAATGCCTATCGTGGCATTCGTTGCATTAATCATTATCTTCATGAATTGGTTAAGTAAACATCCAATATTTAAGAAGGTACCCACGGGCTTATTATTAATCTTAGTCGGAACTGCTATTGCTTGGATTGCTGGATATCAAAATCCTGCTGATGTAACTGAAGCTTTAAAATCATTTGGTTTTAATCCTCCTATGTTGCATTTAGATGGGCTTGTCGATCATATTGATGCGGCTTTACCCTATTTATTAACAGCTATACCACTAGGGTTAGCAAACTTCATTTTTAATCTGGAAAACGTTGAAGCTGCTGCTGTAAGCGGAGATGAGTACAATACTCGTGATGTTATGCTCACAAACGGTATTGCTACTGTGATAGGTAACCTTTGTGGTAACCCATTCCCAGTAACTGTTTATGTAGGTCACGCTGGTTGGAAAGAAGTTGGAGCAGGTTTAGGATATTCCATTGCAAGCTCGGCTGCCATATTCTTATTCTCGATTTTAAGTCTAATGGGTCTATTGCTAGCGGTTGTTCCAATTGCTGCTATCGTTCCGATGCTAGTATTTATTGCGATTGTAACTGGGCATCAAGTTGTCAAAGAAAGTCCAAAATTTGAAGCTCCGGCAATCTTTGTATGTTTCTTCCCATGGGTTGCTAACTGGGCACTTGTCGCTGTAAATAATGCACTTTCAGCAGCTGGTACATCTGCTGGGGAAGGCGCAGGTCAAGTTACTTCTCTTGCCCTAAACAATGCTGGTCTTTTCTATGATGGTTTAGTTGCTCTAGGTAACGGTGCACCAATTAGTAGTGTGATCTGGGGTTGTATCGCTATTTTTGCAATTAGAAACACACCTATTGGAGGTATCATTGCTGCAGTGCTGGGAGCTGCTTTAACTTTCATTGGTGCAATTCATACAACCACAGTTGGAATTGCACAAGCAACCGCAATGCCTTTCGTCTGGGGTTATCTGCTAATTGCATTATTCTTAGCCTATAAACTCTATGTAAATAAGAAAGAAAATATTGGACCTGTTACAGAGTAAAGTGGAACGACTTCATATTGAGATGTCTGAGTCCTAGCTCTTTACGTAGGGACGATTAAAAAAGCCCTTACCAACAGTGGAACGAATAAACTAGATTACTAGGAGGCGTTTAAAATGGATTATATGAAACTTGCTGTAGATGCCACAATTGAAGGCATGAATAAGAAACACGGTGGCCCATTTGGATCAACAATCGTTCGTAACGGTGAAGTAATTGCTGCTGTTGGAAATACAATGATGAAAGATACTGATTTGTCAGCACACGCAGAGATGGTTGCTATTCGTGAAGTTACAAAAAAATTAAATACATTTGACTTATCAGATTGCGAAATTTATGCAACTTGCGAGCCATGCCCAATGTGTATGGGAGCCATTATCTGGGCTGGTATTAAGAAGGTTTACTATTGCAGCACAAATGAAGATGCAGCGAAGCATGGCTTTTCTGACAAGCATCTTCGCGCATACCTTAAAGGTGAGGACGATAGCATCGTTAACATGATTAAGGTTGAAAACAGAGAAGATTGCGATTATCTATGGGAGCATTTCCATAAGTTAAATGAAGAAAAATAATTCATTATCTAATTTACTATCTTTGTAAATTGATAGTATCCGGCCCTATACTTTAGAGCCGGATTTTGTTATTTTTTTATAGATTCCAACAAAATACTTCACTTAATGGAGGTGAAATTGACATCTAATGAAAGCCGAGAACAAATCGTTAAGTGTATTTCAGTGGTTTATTTACTTGTTAGCTAATTCCATTGCAATCCCAATTGTTGTCGGGGATATTTTTCAACTTTCAGGTGCTGAAACATCTTCACTTATGCAACGAGTGTTTTTTATCGTAGGACTTAGTTCGTTTATTCAAGCAAAATTTGGCCATCGTTACCCGATTGCTGATGGACCTGCAGGGTCTTGGGTAAGTATTTTTGTCATTTACGCAAGCGTTGGGATACAGCAAGGAAAAACAATAACGGAAATCTTACAAATTTTGATGGCAGGCCTTTTTATTTCTGGCGTGATTTTATTTATATTAGGAATTACAAAGTGGGTCCGATATGTCCTTTTTCTTTTTACACCCATTGTAACCGGTACTTTTCTTCTACTATTAGCTATTCAATTAAGTGGTGTCTTTTTGAAAGGCATGTCATCCTATAATGGTGGAAGTCAACTTGATCTTTTAAGCTTTTTACTATCTTTGTTGGTCTTCGCACTAATCGTTTTTTTATCAACCAAAGGGAAAGGGTGGGTAAAAAGCTACGCAGTCCTAGTAGGGATTTTATTTGGTTGGCTTCTATTTGCAGCTGTGGGAAAAGACGGTCCATCCTTATCTAATACAACTGATTTGGTAGAACTACCGAAATTATTTGTCTGGGGACTGCCTGAATTTAATAGAAGCATCATGTTTACTGCATTATTGTTTACCTTACTATTAATCTCTAATACAATTGCTGCTATTTCTTCAGCCGAAGAAGCTATACCTAGCCAAAAAATATCATTTCAACAAAGACTTAGTTCTAGTACATGGGCTGGAGGGATTTCTCACCTTTTTGCGACCATGTTTTCGACTATAGGAGTTGTTCCATTACCAGCAACTGCTGGTTTTGTGAAATTGACAAAGCAAAATCGAATTTTACCATTTCTTGTTGCTTGTTTGATATTGATAGTAATTTCATTGTTCCCGAGCATTGTTGGCTTTCTAGCATCGCTTCCATTACCGGTTGCTAGTGCGGCACTATTAGCTACGCTAATTGAAATGTATGGGATTGCATTTCGATCACTAACAAAAAGGTCATTAACTACAAGAAATCGTACAATTATCGGTATTTCAGTCCTTTCTGGTATTTGCACGATGATCCTTTCTGATGATTTCTTTAGCGGCTTTCCTAGTCTATTGCAGAATATTTTATCAAACGGGTTATTAATAGCGACATTTATGGCGATCTTCCTTGAACAGCTTTTAAAAAATGAATGTCGGTTCGAAAAAAATGGGAATAAATTATAGAAAAAGGCTGCTGAGTCAAACGTTCAGCAGCCTTTTCATATTCTAACTAACTTCCAAGTTTAATCTAAGTGTCCTTGAAGAAACTCAATCACCTGCATGAATGCGTTTTGCACAACAGGATTATGAAAATCCTTGTCAAACACGTGTTCTCCGTTAGCGATTGTAATTAGCTTAGTTTCTATCCCTTTTTTAAGTAAGGCAGCCCTCATATAGGCAGATTGTTCATACGGTACATCGACATCATTCGTCCCATGTAATAATAAAGTAGGCGGATACTCATCAGTGATGTTATGAATGGGGGAAAAATCAACAATCTTTTCATGATTCATTTGTGGGTCAAGCCCTGTTATTTCCCGAATCCAATCACCCGTTTGTCTTGCATATAAATATAGGAGAAATCTATCTTCAACAGAGCCCTCAGTTATAACTTGTTTCGTTATCAGTTTTTTTGCAATTTCCTTTGGGACAGTTTCTTTTTGACTGTAGAATATGCTTGGAGTTGTTGCCCATTTTGCACTAATATCTCCATACCCGTAGAAAGAAACGATAGCTTTGGGTTTGTTTTTAAAAGTTCCTGTACAAAGTGCTAAAAAACCACCTGCAGAGCTTCCAACTACAGCTATTCGTTCTGAATTAATGGATGAATATTTAGAACCCTCAGATATCACCCACTGGATAGCATCTTGTATATCCTCAAGTATGCCTGGTAATTTTGTTTCAGGGGCTAGCCTATATTCAATAGAAATCAACGTAAATCCGTTTTGAGTGTAGAGTTGTATCATTTCCTCTGAAATTTCTTCTCTAGTACCCCAAAGCAGTCCTCCCCCATGAATGTAAATAACTACTGGAGCGTTTTGTCTGGAGGTCGCGTAAATATCTGCCTTAAGAGTATATGAATCATTTTGTTTATAAACGATAGTGCTTTTCATTGTTGTCAATCACATCCTATAAAGTATATCAAACACATTTTACATTTTAACGATTATTAAGTGTATCAAAACATTGGTTGTTATACATTGTACATTTTGCCCAATAGAAAGTACTTTCATTTGGAGAGGTTATACGAAGATATTAAGTATAGAAAGTCTGTATAATAAAGATAAAATCATGAATAACACAGACGGGAGATATCTGTATGAATAGTACTGAAAGATATCAGATACTTTTTAATAAAATCAATCAATATAACTCGGGTGATAAAGGGATTACTAGAATTGCATATACAAATGAAGAACAAACCTGCACGCATGCATTTATGAGAATGTGCAAAGCGGAGGGATTAGACATTCGCATGGATCAGTGTGGAAATGTAATTGCCAGAAGAGAAGGTAGAATTAAAGGTCTTCCACCAGTGTTAGTAGGATCACATTTGGATACTGTTTACCAAGGTGGTAAATATGACGGAGTAGTCGGTGTTACAGCAGCTTTGGAAGTCGTGAAACGCCTCAATATACAAGGAGTTGAAACAGATCACCCCATTGAAATTATTTCATTTGCCTGTGAGGAATCGGCTAGATTTGGTGTTTCAACTGTAGGAAGTAAGGCCATGACTGGCCAATTCGATAAAGAAAAATTTAGATATTTGAAGGATCGTGATGGAATCACAATGGAAGATGCTCTTTCATTATGTGCTCTTGATATTGATAGTGTAGATGAGGCGAGCAGGGTAAATGAGGATATTAAAGCATTCCTTGAATTGCATGTTGAGCAAGGTCCGGTATTACTGAACAATGGTAAAAAGATTGGTATTGTCACAGGAATAGCCGCTCCGGTTCGATTGTTTATCAAAATTTTAGGTACCGCTTCCCATTCAGGAACGACTCCGATGAATATGAGAAAGGACGCTCTTTTAGGTGCTTCCGAAATCGCATTGGAACTCGAAAAAGTAGCTATGCAGGAACAAGATTATGGAACTGTCGCTACTGTTGGGGTTGTCGATGTTCATTCCGCTGCAATGAATGTAGTACCTGGTGAAGTGGAAATTAAGGTTGATATTCGTTCGACTTCAGTGGAATCAAGACAGAGAGTGTTAGACCATTTATACAATACTATCCATATAGTAGAAAGAAAGAGACAGCTCCAAATAAATAGTAGGGAAATTATTAGTGAAGAACCAGTATTACTTTCTAAAGAGATATATGGTGTTACGAAAAATATATGTGAGAAAAAGGGTCTCTCTTATCAATTAATGGCAAGTGGCGCTGGGCATGATGCAATGAACATGACAAAGCTATGCCCTACTGGTTTGATTTTTGTTCCTTCGGTTGATGGACTTAGTCATCATCCAGATGAATACACGGAAATTGGAGATATTATCGCGGGTATTGATGTGCTTGAAGAGATCGTTGTTCATTATGCGATGAATAAGTAAAAAATCTACTAAAATTAGTAGATTTTTTTTAAAACTTTGTAATGATTCTGAAAATAAAAACTTTACTTCTTTACTATAATAATTCTAAGGATTGTGAATTATATGTCACTTCGTAATATGGGTGGTAAGGAGGGTTCTGATGATTGATTTTTTATTGGTTCATGGAACTGTCATCACTATGGATAAACAACGACGAATTATTCAGAATGGTGCTATAGCCATTCATGAGGGCAGAATACTAGAAATCGATACAACAGAATTCATAAAATCTAAGTATGAAGCAGCCAAGGTCATAGACTGCAGTCACAAATGTATTTTGCCTGGATTAATTGATGTTCATGGGCACGGTGGTCACTCAATGTTCAAAACAATCGCGATGGAAAATATAGATCAGTGGATGCCGATAATGACTAATACTTATAAACATTTTGTTACAGATGATTTTTGGTACTACGAAGGCAAACTCTCAGCGCTAGAGCGATTAAAAGCAGGGATAACAACAGGGGCATCCGTAATAGGCTCTATGCCAAGATCGGACGACCCAATATTCGCCATTAATCATGCTAGAGCTTATGCAGAAGTTGGTGTTCGTGAGGTTGTATGTACCGGACCTTGTAATCCGCCTTGGCCACACCTTTTTAGTAGGTGGGTTGATGGTAAAAGGATTACTAAAGAAGTCAGTTATGAGGAAGTGATAAAAGGTGCGGAAGCGGTAGTTGAAGCGCTACATCATGCGAACGAAGATCGAACTAGGGCGTTTGTTACACCGTTCGTAATTGTCACATCAATTGAGCCATCAGGTCCAACCCCGCCTTCCAAACTTTATGAACTAACAGAACTTGATTTGTATCAAGCCAAAAAAATCCGTGAGATTGCTAGAAAATATAATACTAGGATTCATTCTGATGCATTTGGTGGAATGATACATTTGGCTGTAAAGGATTGGGAGAATGCCCTTTTGGGGCCAGATGTCCATCTTCAACATTGTCGGGGGATATCATTTGATGAAGCAAAAATTTTAGCCGACACTGGTACTAATGTTAGTGCCTCACCAGGTTTTACTCAAATTCATGCTCGCACCCCCATTATTGAACTAATGGAGCTGGGGGCAACAGTTGCAATCTCCACAGATGGTACATCCCCATCTACTAGTTTTGATATGTTCCAGGCAATGAGAAAGACCCAGTTTATACACCAGGCTACACTAAAGGATGAGTATTATTTACCTCCCGGAAAATTACTAGAAATGGTGACAATTGATGCAGCGAAATGTATTGGTTGGGATGATGAGTTGGGCTCGCTTGAAGTGGGTAAAAAGGCTGATGTTATTACGGTAAACATGCACCAGCCCCACTTAACCCCGGAGTTTTTGCATGTCCATCGATTGGTACATCAAGCAGTTGGGAGTGATGTGGCTGATGTCTTTGTTGATGGACAGCTGCTAATGGAAAATAGAGAAATTACTACAGTTGACGAAGGCGAAGTTTTAGCTGATGCAAATGAAGAAGCTCTTTCAACAATTAAGCGTGCCGGGCTTGAAAAATACATGCAGCCAACAAAATATTTCTGGGGACACACTCGGAGCTATTTAGACGAGAAGCGGTTTGACAAGGAAGATTATAGGTTTACAGAAACGAAAGGAGAAACCAATGATAACAAAATTAAAGGGTAAATATGTAATTGGATTCGATGGGCATGATCATGTGATTTTAGAACATGCAGAGGTCGTTTATGAAAATGACACCATAATTTATGTAGGAAAAGAATATAGAGGTGAGGTCAATGATGTAATTGATATGGGAAATGCGGTCATTAGCCCAGGTTTTATTGATTTAAACGCATTGGGAGATATTGACCATGATATTTTGCATATTGAAGCTAGTAACAGCAGGCAGAAAAATCTTCTATGGTCAGAAGAATATGTTAAAAAAGGGCATCATGAGGTCATGACAGCAGAGGAAGAAGCATTCAAATCCCAATATGCATATTCCCAACTTATTCTTCATGGAATCACAACCGCGATGCCGATTACTTCTGTTTTTTATAAAAAATGGGCGGAAACGTACGATGAACTAGCTGCAGCAGCAAATCATGCCGGTAACTTAGGACTACGAATCTACCTTGGCCCAAGTTATCAATCTGGTATTAGAGTCGTACAGCCGGATGGGAATATAAAACTCTATTGGGATGAGGAAGCTGGCAAAGAAGGTCTCCACCGTGCAGTGAAGTTTGTCGAAGAATTCGATGGAGCATTTAATGGTTTGGTTAGAGGGATGCTTGCACCGGAACGGATTGAATGTCAAACCAAAGACAGTCTTAAACAAACAAAGTACTATAGTGATAAATTAGGAGTACCTATTAAGCTACATGCTGCACAAGGTAGCTTTGAATATCATACTATTCTTGAAAACCATGGTGTAACTCCCATTCGATTTTTGTATGACTTAGGCTTTTTAGGACCGAAAACGGGCATTCCGCATGCCCATTTTATTGCTGGCTATAGTGAAGCGCAGGCCGGAACCGGTGATGATGTTGCGCTATTAAGGGAAACGAATACAACAGTAATTCATTGTCCATTAATAATAGGAAGGCATAGTTCGGCAATGGAATCATTTGCAAAATATAAAAGGGCAGGTATTAATTTAGCATTGGGCACAGACACATTCCCACCTGATATGTTCCAAAATATTCGTACAGGAAGTATGTTATCTCGTTATGTTGAAAAGGACGTGGAGGATTCAACATATGCTGATTTCTTTCGTGCAGCAACAATTGGAGGGGCACAATTTCTTGGAAGGGAAGATCTTGGACGTTTGGCAATAGGTGCGAAAGCAGATATTATTGCGATTGACCTAGATGGTTACCATATGGGTGTTATTGATGATCCCATTCGGACCATGATAATAAGTGGTTCGGGTAGGGATGTAAAACTATCCATTATCAATGGAAGACTCGTTATGAAGGACCAAAAAGTACCAGGATTAGATTTAGAAGAGGTAAAACAAAAGGGTCAACAATATTTTAATAAGATGCGTAAGGGATACCTAGAGAGAGATTACCAGCACTTAGAAGAAAGTGAATTGCTATCATCATCTTTTAAGGTAGTTGAGTCAATCTAAACTTGGTTTTAAATTATTTTATATATAACAAATGGGGGGCTTCTTTGAAGTCCCTAATCTTTTGTCATTCAAATATCAAGTTGAACTTTTTACATATTCGTTAAAGATTTTCGGGTAAATCCTTCTTTGCTTATCTAAAAGGATATAAAAATATTGAAAAACATAGTAAATATCCTTAAAAATAGTTATCTAAATATTTACTATAATTTAATAAGTAATAAAATTTAAAAAAGGAGGTAGAGTCTATGATGTTTAAAAGAGAGATAGGGGTAATTTTTGTTGTTTTTTTGAGTTTGTTTGTAATAGCCGGCTGTTCAACTGGTAATAGTACTTCAACAGAGGACAACGAAGAAAAGGGATCAAAAGAGGAAGATACCTTAATTATTACACGCTTATCAGATGTTGAAAATCTCGATCATCACTTTATGGGAACGATTAATGCTGCGAGTGTTACGCATGGTAAAATCTATGAGGGACTAGTTGGAAGAGATGAAAATTCAGACATACAACCATTATTAGCAGAAGAATGGGAGCAACTTGATGATACAACTTGGGAATTTTATCTTAGAAAAGAAGTCAAATTTCATGATGGTACTAACTTTACTGCTGAAGCGGTTAAAGCAACCTTTGATCGTCTATTAGATCCAAATGTCGGCGCACCACGAGCCAGTGTTTTTAGTATGGTAAAAGAAGTAAAGGTTGTTGACGACTATACAGTACAGTTTATATTAACAGAACCGTTTTCCCCTTTATTTTCGATTTTAGCAAGTCATGAAGGTGGAATAATCAATCCAAAGACAATCGAAGAATATGGTAAAAACATGATTCAAGAGCCAAATGGAACAGGCCCATTTGTTTTCGAATCATGGTCACCTGGTCAAGAAATTGTTTTAAAGAAAAACAATGAATATTGGGGAACAAAAGCAAAGGTGAATAAGGTAGTTTTTAAGGTTGTGCCAGAGGAAACGACCAGAATCTCGATGATTGAAACGGGTGAGGCTCATGTATCGGAACCCCTTTCCGTTACAATGATGGAAACGGTGGAAGGGTCTTCTTCTGCTGAAGTGTATCGCAGTGAGGGGTACGGCACAGAGTTTATCGGTTTTAATGTTCAAAAGGAACCTTTTGACGATATACGGGTACGTAAGGCAATTTCGCATGCTATTGAGATTGATCCAATTATAAAGGGTGTTTTTAATAACGTAGGTGTGAAAGCGAATTCATTATTAGGCTCAAAAGTTTTCGGATTTCATGAAGGTTTGAAACCCTATGATTATAATCTTAATAAAGCTAAGAAATTATTAGCGGAAGCCGGTTTTTCAGATGGTTTAGAAGTATCATTAATAACAATGGATAGTAAAGAAAGAATTAATTTGGCGGAAGTAATGCAATCACAATTAAAAGAAATCGGTGTTAAGGTTAATATTGAGATATTAGAATATGGGACTTTTCTTGAAAGAGAAAACAATGGAGAAACCGAAATGTATATAACTAGCTGGAGAAATGCTACTGGTGATGCTGATTATAATCAGTACAACCTATTCCATTCTAGTTCACATGGTGCTGGTGGAAACAGAAACTTCTATAGTAATGATGAGGTTGATAGGCTAATAGAAGAAGCACGTCGTGAAACGAACCAAGAAAAGCGTAAAGCGTTATATGAACAAGTACAGGAAATTGAAATGGAAGACGCGTTATCTATTCCTGTTCGTGTAATCGAAAATGTGGCAGCCATTTCGAAGAATATTAATGGTTTTTCAATTAGTCCATCTGGATATTTAGAAATTAATAATGTATCGATAGATTAGTTCTTTAAAACAAGGGTATCGAGTATTAGAAACCGGTAGTTGGTTTCTATATTTGATACCTTTTTTATGTGAATTGTGAAGAATATTTTAGTAAATTAAGGATTTAATCATATTGTAAAAATATTTTAAAACATTGTAAATATTTTAAAAACAAATTATTTGAATATTAAATACAATTAGACAAACGGTAGGTTTTTAACAAAAAGGGGGATTGTCCGTGAGATTCAAATTAGGAGTAAAAAAGCTAATTGTTGTTATGTTGATCTTTCTTGTAATTGCTGGTTGTTCTACTGGAAATAATACGACTGCTTCAGAGGACGGTAAAGATAAGGGAACAAAAAAGGAAAATACCCTAATCATTACTCGCTTATCAGATGCTGAGAATTTAGATCATCAATTCATGTCAACGATTAATGCAGCAAGTGTTACTCATAGCAAGATATATGAGGGATTAGTTGGCAGAGATAAGAATGCTGAAATTCAACCACTTTTAGCAAAGGAATGGAGGCAGATTGATGATACAACGTGGGAATTTACGCTTAGAAAAGATATAAAATTCCATGATGGAACAGATTTTACTTCTGAAGCGGTTAAAGCAACTTTTGACCGACTCCTAGATCCAAATGTAGGTTCACCAAGAGCAGGAGTATTTAAAATGGTTAAAGAGGTGAAAGTCGTAGATGACTATACGGTTCAATTTTTTTTAACAGAGCCATTTTCTCCTTTACTATCGATTTTAGCTAGTCATGAAGGGGGAATTATTAGTCCTAAGGCAATTGAAAAGTATGGAAAGGAAATCATTAATGAACCTAGTGGGACAGGACCATTCGTGTTCGAATCATGGACACCAGGCCAAGAAATTGTTTTTAATAAAAACAAAAATTATTGGGGAACAGAAGCAAAAGTAGATAAAGTTGTATTTAAAGTGGTTCCAGAGGAAACAACGAGAATTTCAATGATTGAAACGGGTGAAGCTCATATTTCTGAACCATTATCTGTAACAATGATGGAAACGGTTGACGCATCATCAGAGGCTAAGGTTTACCGCAGTGAAGGTTTTGGTACAGAGTATATTGGCTTTAATGTTCAAGAGGAGCCATTTAACGATGTTCGAGTCCGTAAGGCAGTATCCCATGCAATTGAAATGGATTCAATTATTGATGGTGTGTTTAATAATGTAGGGAAAAAGGCAAATTCATTATTAGGCTCAAAGGTTTTCGGGTTTCATGAAGGCTTAAAGCCCTACGAATATAATTTAAATGAAGCAAAAAGATTGTTAGCTGAAGCAGGTTTCCCTAATGGCTTTGAAATAACTCTAAAAACAATGGATAACAAAGAAAGAATAAATTTGGCTGAAGTTGTTCAATCACAATTAAAAGGAATTGGAATTAAAGTTAATATCGAAGTCTCTGAGTATGGAGCATTTCTTGATCAAATAAACAGTGGTGACTCTGAGATGTTTATACTTAGCTGGAGAAACGCTACAGGAGATGCAGATTATAATCAATACAATCTCATTCATTCCGATTCACAAGGAGCTTCAGGAAATACGTTCTTCTATAGCAATGAAGAAGTTGATCGTCTAATAGAAGCAGCTCGTAGTGAAAAGAACCCTGGGAAACGCATTGAGCTATATGCACAAGCACAGCAAATTCAAATGGAAGAAGCGATATATATCCCTGTCAGGGTTATTGAAAATGTAGCTGCTATTTCAGAGAGTATTTCTGGATTCTCCATTAGCCCATCAGGGTACTTAGAAATTAATGATGTATCAATAAAATAGGATAGGAGTGATAAAGGGATATTCAATTTTGAGTATTCCCTTTATCATGTTCAAGTAAACGAAAGGATGAATCCGATGAGCAGAGGTTACTGGCTAAAGAACGTACGATTAGAAAAAGGATTTAAAAAAGAGAACGGAAGAGTTGTTGGCACTGAGACTGAATTAAGACATTTATTTATAAAGGAAGGTAAAATTACTAGAATTGTAGACATTACTGAACCTTTATCAAATGATGTGATGGTAAATGACGCCAAAGGGTTGTTACTAATTCCGTCTTTTGTAGAAAAGCATGTTCATTTAGATAAAACTTATATGGGTGACCAATGGAGATCATGCATCCCAGCGTCAGGTGTAATAGAACGATGTGAAATTGAAAAAGATATTTTGATGTCAATTCCATCTAGCACAAAAGAACGTGCAGAAGCATTACTTGATGTCTTATTGTCTGTTGGATCTACGCATGTTAGGACACATGTCGATATTTATCCAGAAGTGAAGTTAGCAAATCTTGATGGTGTAAAGCAGGCACTTGAGGAATATTCGAATAAAGTTAGTTCGGAAATTGTTGCGTTTGCCCAGCATGGACTACTACGACCTGGGACAGTTGAGCTTATTCGTGAAGCCGTAAGAAGTGGTGCAGGTATTGTAGGTGCTGTTGATCCAGCGACAGTAGATAATAATATTGAAGAATCATTGGTTCAGTTAATGGATATCGCAGTCGAGGGGAATGCAGATATCGATTTACATTTGCATGACCCTGGTCACCTTGGGACCTTTACTATGAAACGACTTGCTTATTTAACAAAGCAAGCTGGATGGGAAGGAAGAGTCGCTGTTAGCCATGCCTTTGGACTTGGAGATGTTTCGAAGGAAGAAGCTCGAGAAATGGCCTATATTTTGAGGGATGCTGGTATTTCAATTGTTACAAGTCTTCCCATTGGTAGGGGAGTTCCTGTTGATTTGCTTACCGAGTGCGGTGTGGATGTGTCTGTTGGAAATGATAATGTTTTTGATTCATGGTGGCCAACTGGAAATGGAGATATTCTTGAAAGAGCAGGACGCCTACTAGAAAAGTACCGATGGACGAATGAAGTTGCACTTTCACAAGCTCTGAAATTTATAACTGGAGGAATAAAACCGTTGGACAACGAGGGTAATCAGGTTTGGCCGAAGCCTGGGGTGAAAGCAAATATGATCTTAGTTGATGCAAGCTGTTCAGCAGAGGTAATGGCAAGACGCTCAAAGCGAAAGGCTGTTTTTTATAAAGGAAATCTAGTTGCTGGTAGCTTAAACTAGTAATTAAAAGGGGATAAATGGTTATCCCCTTTTTGTTATATTCATAGATTTGACAGTCTGAAGTTTAGTGCTGTAATAAAACGATAAATATAGTATTACGGCCACAATTATTCCTATAAAGGAGGAAATACCATATAGGGGTTTTAGGAAATCTACAAAATTACAAACGATGCTAATAAGGCCTGCCAGAATAGTTGCAAGCATCGCTGGCACGTTTATTCCTTTTGGGGAGTTTATATGGGTACTAAACTCGTATAACTCATCTATATGAATTTCTCTTTTACAAATGACGTAATAATGTATTAGCATGACACCAATCACTGGGCTGAGCAGTGCTCCAACCATATTTAAAAAAGCAAAAATACTAGTTGAACTTTCCATTAGCCTCCAGGGCATGATTAAAAATCCAATAATGGTTGCAAGTAATGCACTAGATTTAAAGCCTAGCCTTTTTGGAAACAAAGAAGTTAGTTGATTAGCTGCAGGTATTATATTTCCAACTACATTAACCGATAAGGTGGCTAAACAAAGAGTTAGTAGGGAAAGGACTATAACAAATTTACTATCAAATTGATCGATTACATCTAGAACATTCCAAACGGGGACCCCGAAAGCAACTTCAGATCCAGTAATTATAGTGATACTGGCTACTGCAAATAATAGAAAAGTAGCAATAATACCTGTAATTTGTCCTACTGACTGTTCTTTATTAGAACGTGAATATCTCGTGATATCAGAAACACTAAGGATTTGGGCAACCCAAGTTGCTAGAATAGCAGAAACACAGGTTACAAAAACGAAAATGCTATTGCCTTCCACACCTTTTGGTGGATGATGTAATATCGGCGAAATCCCGCCAGCTAATTGAATAGCCCAAATTGCCATACCACCAAAAACAAGGAAAATTAGAGGCGTAATTATCTTAGTTAATTTACCTAAAGAATCAATTCCGGCATAAATAAAGAAAACATTAATCCCCCAAAAAAGGAGAAAGGATATAAGACCTGGGAGGTTTAATCCAAAAAAGCTCCAATCTTTGCCTAACAACAAATAATCAGGCCAGAATTTACCGATTAGTATTGTTACAGCACTACTTCCCGCATATGTTTGCAAACCAAACCACATAATCGCAACAATAACACCCCTTAGAACTCCAGGAACAAGTGCACCTTTTTCTCCATAGCTTGTTCGAAGTAGAATCGCGAATGGAATCCCGTATTTTCCACCAGCATGGCCATTCAGTACCAAGAGTGCTGCCAAAATGATGGAGGATATTATTATAATAGAAAATACTTGCCAAATAGATAAGCCGAGTGCAAAGAATCCACCAATTGTAACATATGATGGTATATTGTGAACGGATCCCATCCAAACCGAGAAGAATTGTCCAAACTTCCATGTTCTGGATTCTGTGTTTGTTGGTAATAAGTCTTCGCTAAAAACGGAATTTGCTTGAAATCGGTTTTCCTTCTGGTGCATAGTTTCTTCCCTCCTTACATCTCTATGTCATCCATTTTCTATAAAGAAATCTTGAAATATATACCATCAAACATATTAAACCTGAGATGAGAAAACTTATCCAAATGGTTTGAAGATTATTGGTTATTGGTAAAAATAAATAGCCGCACAAAGCCCCAATTAATGATGAAAATGGAATCAGAGTTGGCACAATATCTTTACTGAGGATAATATAAAACAGTGGGAAAATTATTGCCGCATAAAGGTTTCCACCGAAAAATAATAATTGTATGTGGCTAGGGGTGATTATGCTGACTACAATAATTAAAAAACCACAAACAACTAATGAGATCATTAATGTGTATTTCCATTTCTCATTGTCGGTTAAGGGACGAAAAACTTGTAGTACATTTTTTATAAATAATGTATTTAATGCATGTAGTTCAGAGCTACTAGCGGATAAAATGGCAAAAAAGCAAAAAAGTACAAATAAAATAATAAAAACTGTCGCTTGAATAGTATTAACAAGATCAAAAATAAGTGTATAAATATTTTGATAGCTCCTACCAGAAATAACAATCATCAGTAATGATGTCAGTGCTATAGGGATAGTTGTCCAAATTAACCCAGTTAGTGTAAAGCTCATACGAACCTTTTCCTTCTGGATAATAAAAATTCTTTGCCAAGTAGCCCTATCCGTTATTACCTGCCCCAAAAAAACTAACACGGAAGTAAAGATAAACCAAATAGCATCTGTATTTTTAATAAATAAAATGTATGGATGATAAAGCTTTATTCCTTCAAATACCGGATAAACGCCTTTTTGGATATAAAAATAAACAGGAATAGTAATAACAGCTCCAAAAATTAATGCAACATTTATCACCGAAAGTTGATGGATGCGGTGTATTCCACCAACTCCACCAATCAATAAACAAAGGCCTAAAAAAAGTAGCATACCGAAAAATACGGGGATCGGAAACAGTATATCAATGAGAAGTCCTGCTCCTATAGCTTGTATAAATAAGGAATAGGCGCCCATGAAAAAAAGAACAATCATCATATACCAATAACCACTAACAGTTAATTTTTCTTTTAAAATATCTCCTATTGTTTGATGGTTAGGATATTTTTGGCGGACTATTTTTGCAAAGTAACCAAATAAAATAAGTATTAATCCTCCTACAAAGGCATAACCAACTCCACCGGTAAGCCCATATTTTACTAAGGTTTCCGGTGAGGATAGAATGGTGTTACCTGTTACCCATCGAGATAATAAGCTAACTACCCCAAATCCAATTCCTAACTTAATAGGACCGCTGATGTAAAATTGAAAGTCATTTTGTTTCAACGTAGTGTCTCCTTTAAGCGAAAATCACGGGGGGTTTTACCTGTAACCCTTCTAAAAATTTGGCTAAAGTAGTGTTGGCTATTAAATCCACATCGTTCAGAGATGGTATTGATACTTAAATCAGGATGTTCAATAAGCATTTTTTGTGCTTCTTTTAAGCGATAATCATTTAAATATTCAGAAAAACCTATACCGACTTCCTCCTGAAACTTTCTACTTAAATAAGCAGGGTTTATATGAATCCTCGAAGCTAGGTAATTTAAGGTCAGTTTTTCACTGTATTCTTGATGTATTATTTGAAGGGCGTTCATAATTTGATCAGAGTAACGTCCTAGATGAGCGTATTTTTCCAATAATTCCAATAGCTCGTCTTCTATAATTGGCTTTGTAAGGTAGTATACAACCCCAATTTTAATGGCCTCCTTTGCATATTCAAAATCTTGAAATGCTGTGACCATAATGATATCCATTGTATATTGATCCTTTAGCTCTTTGGCTAACTCTATTCCAGTCTTGCCTGGAAGCTGAATATCCAAAAAGGCGAGAAAGATGTCATGGTCTTTAATGATTTGCATAGCTTGTGAAGCATCTTGAGCTTTGTATATATCCCATATTGGATATCTTTTGTGGATTAAATATTCTAGTTGGTCTAATTCAAGTAATTCATCGTCTACTAAGAGAATATTCATTTGAAAAAGACATCTCCTTACATGTCAGATTTAAGAACAAAAGGAAATTTAGCGAGCACACTAGTACCTTTGTCGGTATTGGTAAGTTTTACAGATTGTGGTTGTGAAGGAAATAATAGCTCAAGTCTTTTGGAAATATTTTCAAGACCGATTCCGCTGTCAGTGGATTTTTGATGATATCCATTGGATGTACTATTCCAAACTGTGATATGAATTTCCTTTTCGGTTTTCTTTACAATTATTTTCAATCGTGCCTCATCAATACTTTTTTCAAAAGAGTGTTTAAAAGCATTTTCCACAAATGTTTGAATTAGAAACGGAATAATAATTGCTTGTTTTGCATTTTCATCGATTGAAATCTCATAAAAGAGTCTTTCCCTAAATCGAATTTTTTGTATTTCTAGATAATATCTAACATAGGTTAATTCATTCTCGATTGTAATAAACTTACTGTTTGTTTGATATTTAAATTTAAGCAGCCTAGAAAGTGTTTCAATTGAATATATTAATTCCGTTTTTCGATCGAGCCTTGCCAAGCTTAAAATTGAGTTCAATGTATTGAAAAAGAAATGTGGTTGAATCTCCTGACTTAATTGATTATAGAGTGCATTTTGAAGTTCGCTTTCTAATGCAATCTCTCGTTTCTGTTTTTCCAAAAGATCAATTCTTTCCTCAAAAATAAATAAAAAAAGTAAAGTGAATGCACCTAACAAAGGAGCTAAGACACATAACATAATATAAATGGAGAAAGCCTCGACAGTTAGCATTTAATAAGATTCTCCTTAACATATGGAAAAGGGAGCCGTCTAGGCAACTCCCTTAATTAATATTTTCATTATTATATTATAAAAGCAATCTTATTGTACAAGTTCTTCTGCAAAATGACAGCTTACTAAATGGTTGTTCTTTAATTTTCTCAACTCAGGTTCCTCTGTTTTACATTTTTCCGTTGCAAATGGACAACGAGTATGGAAGCGGCATCCACTTGGTGGATTAATAGGGGAAGGGACATCTCCTTTTAAAAGAATCCTTTCTCTTTTTATACTTGGGTCGGGTACCGGAATTGATGACAGCAATGCCTTTGTATACGGATGAAGTGGTGAATCAAATAGGTCAACCTTGTCAGCAATTTCAACGACCTTACCAAGATACATAACCATTACTCGGTCTGAGATATGTCTTACAACACTTAAATCATGAGAGATGAAAAGGAAAGTAAGCTTAAACTGTTTTTGTAGCTTTTTTAGCAGATTTAGAATTTGAGCTTGGATGGAAACATCCAAAGCGGAAACAGCCTCATCACAAATAATCAATTTTGGATTAACCGCAAGTGCTCTGGCAATACCGATTCGCTGACGCTGACCTCCGCTGAATTCATGTGGATAGCGATCAAGCGCTTCAGCAGGTAAACCGACCAGTCCTAATAATTCGAGCATTCTTTCCATTCTTTTTGACTTTTCGACCACTTTTTGGATAGCCATTGCTTCGTTTAAAATTTGTTTTATTGTTTGTCTAGGGTTAAGAGAAGCAAAAGGATCCTGAAAAATTACCTGTAAATCACCTCTAAGCTTTCTCATTTCTTTTTTATTTAATTCTAAAAGATTATGACCAAAATAGTAGACTTTTCCATCAGTTGGTTCATCAAGTCGTAAAATGGCACGCCCTGTTGTCGATTTACCACAACCAGATTCACCGACAATACTTAATGTTTCCCCTTCATTCAGTGAAAAGCTAACATCGTCAACGGCCTTAACATATGCTTTCGGTTGAAAAAGAGAGTCCCTTTTAACAGGGAAATATTGTTTTAAATGTTCAACTTCTAATAAAGCTTTTTTCTTAGTAGTAGTCTGCATTATTTTACAGCCTCCTCTTTAACAGATTTGCCTGTCCATTGATCAGAATACATCCAGCAGCGGACTTTTACTCCATCATTTTGTTCCAGTAATCCGGGTTGCTTTTCGTGGCAAATTGGCTGCTGGAATGGACATCTTGAAGCAAACCGACAACCAACAGGCATATCGTAAGGGCTAGGTACACTACCTTCGATTGTGTAAAGCTCCTCCAGATCCTCATGGATTTTAGGTAAGGATTCTAATAATCCTTTCGTATAAGGGTGTCGTGGACTTGCAAAAAGTCTAGCCGTAGGGGCATGTTCAACAATATTTCCGGCATACATGACTGTTACAGTATCACAGGTTTCAGCAACTACACCTAAATCATGTGTAATCATGATTACTCCCATACCAAGCTTTGTTTGTAGATCCTTAATTAACTCAAGTATTTGTGCTTGAATTGTTACATCTAATGCTGTTGTAGGCTCGTCGGCAATAAGTACCTCTGGATTACAGGATAAAGCCATTGCAATCATGACACGTTGTCTCATTCCTCCACTTAACTGAAAAGGTTCCTGTTTTGCCCTTTTCTCGGGGGAAGGTATCCCTACAAGCTTAAGCATATCGACTGCTTTATTCCATGCCTCTTTTTTTCCTGCATTCTGATGCAGTCTAATTGCTTCAGCAATTTGTTCGCCAACAGGAATGACGGGATTTAAAGAAGTCATTGGCTCTTGGAATATCATCGAAATTTCATTTCCACGTATTTTTCTCATTTCATTCTCTGGCAAAGTTACAAGGTCTTCTCCTTTGAAGAGAATTTGACCATCAGCAATTTTCCCGGGAGGTGAAGGGATTAACCGTAAAATAGAAAGGGATGTCATACTTTTTCCACAACCAGATTCCCCAACTATCCCTAATGTTTGCCCCTTCTGGAGTGTAAAATCGATACCATCGACTGCTTTACTAACACCGCGTTTTGTGAAAAAATGCGTTTTTAATCCTTTAACTTCTAAAATTGTTTCATTATGGTCCTTCATATAACTCACCACCCATTTAATTTAACTCAATTCGTTTATTGAAGAATCTGTATAATATATCGACCAATAGGTTTACGAATACGAATACTAGTGAAGCGACTAGAACTCCACCTTGTACCATTGGTAAATCTCTCATCTTAATCGAATCTACTATCATCCTCCCAAGTCCATTTATTGCAAATATTGATTCAACAAGTACGGTACCACCAAGTAGTGCACCAAATTGTAATCCTACAACAGTAATAACAGGGATTAATGCATTTCGTAGTGCATGTTTATAAGTAATGACTCTTTCACGAACTCCCTTAGCGCGAGCAGTACGAATATAATCTTGGCGAATTACCTCGAGCATACTTGATCTTGTCATTCTGGCCACTATTGCTGCACCACCTGCGCCTAGGGTTAGTGCTGGAAGGATGGTGTGGAGGATACTGTCCCAACCTGCGACAGGGAAAATTTGTAACTTAACAGAAAAGAAGAACATTAGCATTAGCCCGAACCAGAAACTTGGTAATGAAATACCTAATAATGCTACAACCATAACAACTGTGTCTGTTATGGAATAAGGCTTGATTGCTGAAATAATACCTGCAGCCATTCCTAAGATAATTGTGATAATCGTACTAAATATAGCTAGTTCAATTGTTATTGGGAGTCGAACTAATATCTCATCAAGAACCGGTTGACTATTTTTAAGTGACTGCCCAAAATCACCTTGAAATATATTAATAAGGTAATCAAAATATTGAACAAATAAAGGTCGATTTAACCCTAATTGCTCCCTTAGTGCTTCAATCGTTTCCTTAGAAGCTCCTTCACCCGCAAGTAATACTGCAGGATCCCCTGGGACAAGCTGCATAATAATGAATACAACAAACGTTACCCCAATTACAACCGGTATTGTCTGCATAAGCCGTCTCAAAATAAACATAAACATGGTGTGTATCCTCCTCTAAAATCGTGATTTATTTTTTCATTCGTGGATCAAATGCATCGCGCAGCCCGTCACCAAAAATATTGAAGCCAAGAACAAGAATCGCAATTGCCATACCAGGGAAAATAGCGATATATGGAGCAGAGAATAGGAAATCTCTTCCACTACTTAACATCGTTCCCCATTCTGGAGAAGGAGGCTGAGCACCAAGGCCTAGGAATGAAAGACCAGCTGCTGAAAGGATGGCAGTAGCAATACGTAATGTTCCTTGAACAATAATAGGAGAAAGAATGTTTGGCAGAATATGCTTAAATATAATTGTTCCATCATTTGCACCAAGGGAACGGATGGCATCAATAAATTCAAGCCGTTTTACTTCAAGAGTAGAACCGCGAACAATTCTAGCAAATAATGGTACAGAGTATGCACCAACTGCAATCGTAACGTTGATCATGCTAGGGCCTAATGCACTAATAATAGCTAAGGCAAGTAATATACCAGGAAAGGCAAGCATGACATCCATTATTCTCATAATGATTGAGTCAATCCATTTACCGTAATAACCTGCGACTAAACCAAAAATAATACCAAAAAAAGAACCAAATAGGACAGCAGCAAATCCAATACCCATAGAGAGTCTTGAACCATATAGTATTCGGCTTAGAATGTCTCTTCCTTTATCATCTGTACCCATCCAGTGATCAGAGGAAGGAGGCACTAATTTATTATCCAACTCAATTGCAAATGGATCATATGGAGCAAGTAATGGGGCGAATAATGCAATAAAAATATAAAATAGAATGATAATACCCCCAACCAAAGCTGCCTTGTTTTGTAGAAAGATAGAAATAAAATCTTTTAGTCTGGATTGCTTTGGAGCAGCTAT
The DNA here is from genome assembly GCF_042680725.1 of Ferdinandcohnia salidurans. NCBI lineage: Bacteria > Bacillati > Bacillota > Bacilli > Caryophanales > Bacillaceae > Ferdinandcohnia > Ferdinandcohnia salidurans. The sequence goes on along the minus strand of NZ_JBHUEK010000030.1, from coordinate 2,040 downwards.
CGTTTGTGTAATGACATATGGTTGTTGATTTTTAACTTCAAGGGACATATAAGAACCTCCTTAAATATTTTTTTCTTTCAATTTAACAAAGTAAAAAAGTCCTGCTACTAAAACCTCCCTCCGAGTCTTTCGCTTGCATAACTGATTTACTTAAAATTATCAAAATATAGTTAAAAGTAAATATTTTTTAAATTACATGTCAAAATAGTTAAATATTTAGTAAATATTCTGTAAATGTTTAAAAGCATGATTCCTTATAATACAGGTATGCAATTAAAAAAATGGTGAAATGGTGTATTGTAAACATCCGGAATTTTCACAATTAAGAAAAGAGGAGAAGTGGATAATGGGGAAAAATTTTAGCGTTAGAAAAAAGGCTCTCTTTTTCGTTGTAGTTGCGATTATGCTTTTATTTACACAAGCTTGTTCTACTAAGTCAGCAACTTCTGATGAGCCAGGAACAGAAAAAGAAACATCTAAAGAAGGCGGTACATTAACAGTTGTTAGGCTTTCAGATGCTACGCAACTTGATCCGCATTTCATTACGGATATTCCATCAGCAAATATTCTATATCAGAAGGTATATGAAACACTTGTTGAGCCGGATGAGAATTTTGAAATTCAGCCAAATCTCGCAAAGGAATGGAAAGTTATTAATGATACAACGTGGGAGTTTTCATTACAAGAAGGCGTTACCTTCCATGATGGGACACCATTTAACGCGGAAGCAGTAAAAGCAACCTTTGATCGATTACTAGATCCAAATGTTGGGTCACCACAACGTGAAAAATTTGCAATGATTAATGAAGTGAAAATTATTGATGACTATACAATACAGTTAATCTTGGATTATCCATATGCACCACTACTTTCTATTTTAGCTAGTCAGGAAGGTAGTATTTTAAATCCGAAGGTAATTGCGGAAAACCCAGAATCATTAGCAGAACACCCTGTTGGAACTGGTCCATTTGTCTTCGAAGAATGGAAAAGCGGACAAGAAATATCTTTAACAAGGAATGAAGAATATTGGGGAGATAAACCTAAAATTGATCGCGTAGTATTCAAAGTAGTTCCTGAAGATGCGACTCGATTAGCAATGATTGAAACTGGCGAAGCACATATTAATGACCAAGTACCTGTAACAGAACTTGATAGAATTGAAGCATCTGATACATTAGAACTTTATCGAACAGAAGGATTAGCAGTTGAATATGTTGGCTTCAATGTGAAGAGTGAACCACTTGAGGATGTAAGAGTTCGTAGGGCGATTAGTCATGCAATAGAAAGAGAAGCTATTATTGACGGTGTTTATAATAATGTAGGTACGCTAGCAAACTCAGCAATGAGTCCTAAGGTATTCGGATATAGTGACAAAGTTAAACCATATAAATATGATTTAAATGAAGCAAAGAAGCTATTGAAAGAAGCTGGCTATGAAGATGGACTAGAACTTACACTTTTAACAAGCGATCGTAAAGAACGAATTAACATGGCTGAAGTTATTCAATCGCAATTAAAAGGTATTGGCGTGAACGTAGATATTCAGATTATGGAATATGGTGCGTTTATTGAAATGCTTAATAACGGTGATCATGATATGTTTATTAGTGGTTGGGGAAATGCTACTGGAGATGGTGATTACAACCAATATAACTTATTCCATTCTGCATCAATTGGTCCAGCTGGAAACTCTTTCTACTATAGTAATTCAGAGGTAGACAAATTGATAGAATCTGCTCGAAAAGAAACCGATGGAGAAAAGCGTAAGCAAATCTATGAAAAAGTTATGCAATTGGAAATTGATGACGCTGTCTATGTACCAATCCGTAATTATGAACATATGGCTGTCCACAATAAGAATGTAAGTGGTTATTGGTTAAATGCTTCTAACTATCTAATGATTGATGATGTTGTAATTAAATAAAATAAAAGATTGAAATGGGAGAGTACTTTTTTATAAAGTACTTTTTCCACTTTATTAGTCTTTTTAAACCACACGCTCTGCGTGTGTGCAAACGAAACTTATAGAGTCGTACCAGA
>NZ_JBHUEK010000029.1:0-186731 GCF_042680725.1 Ferdinandcohnia salidurans | reverse complement strand
AATTTTACTCGTCGTAAAATTTCACCGGCTTTTTCATCTAAGAGCTAGGTTTTGTCCCAGCCTCTTCTATTTTTATAACGGAAGTAAATTTACCTTCTCTTTTTCCGTTAAGCTGTTCACCATTTCAAGCCATTCTGCTGGTTTGTTTGGAAGAACGGTATAATACGTTGTTAAGAAATCAACAACCAATTGGCTTGGTAATTCAGATACTTGGTCATCACTAGGCATGAAGCATAGATCTAATCCCTTCACTGCTTCCCCGTCGTTGTTCCAAGATGGATGAACATAGTCGAGTTCTATACGTTTATAGCCAAGATGAGACAGAACCTCACGGCGCACGAATGGATCCATTGGTTTGACTGTTCCAAATTCATAGTGCGCAACTTGATACGGATCGTAGATTTCAGCAAACATTCCGAATAACTCTTTCCCGTTCGCAGTAGCTAACTCCTGTAAATCCTTACTGCGGTTTTGTGCTAGAAAGCGACCGATACTCAACCCTAGTTGACCGATGATTGTAAAATCAGTCATCGCAATATTCCAGTCTGGATAATAACGGTATTCCGTTGTCCCAACGACCTCATTTTCATGTACCGCAACGAAAACACGAATGCTTGGGTCCTCAAGCGGCTCCTTCCAAAGTTCAAAATCTAAAACTTCCTCTTTAGGAAACACACTTTTCATTAATTCATGCATTTTAAAAAATAACGGGTCGTTGATGCTTGTTATTCTTTTATAATCCATCTCATTCACTCTCTTTCGATTATTTCCAATCAGGATATAGGTCCGTTCTACGGTCACGCCATGTTGTAACCGAACCTCTTTCACGCACTTCATAGAGAAGATCCAAATCAAGGTCTGCCGTCACGATCATGTCGTTGTTTACTTCACCTTCCACTAAAATTCCTTTTGGTGGGAATGGAATATCATTTGGTGTAATAACCGCTGCCTGACCAAAGTTTGCACGCATAAAATCAACCGTTGGCAGCGTACCAACCGTGCCTGTTCCGACAACATAGACTTGGTTTTCCACAGCTCTTGCATGGCTTGTATAACGCACTCGATGGAAGCCGTGGCGGTCATCTGTACAAGATGGGCAAAAGATTACATCAGCACCCTTAGCCTTTGCCATTCGTACGATTTCAGGGAACTCGATATCATAGCAAGTTAACATTGCAATGCGTCCTTTTTCTGTATCGAAAATTTGGAAATCGTCTCCAGGTGTCATATTCCATTCGTTCACTTCCGTCGGGGTAATATGCAGCTTAGCCTGCTCCCCCACTCGACCATCTGGATAGAATAAATGAGCCACATTGTTGAGGTGGTCTCCCTTTCGGATGACATGTGTTCCACCAATAATGTGGACATTGTATTGTTTGGCAAGGTTTGAAAAAAGCTCACGGTAGCTTTCAGTAAAGCTTGGTAAATCATCAATAGTCAGACTTGAACCGTCTTCCCTACCGATTGATAAAAGCTGTGTAGTGAAGAACTCTGGAAACAGAATAAATTCTGCGTCAAATTCCATTGCAGTTTTTATATAATGCTCACATTGAGCCGCAAATTCATCAAAGGAACTGATTGTGTGAAGATGATATTGAACGGCTGAAACCCTCATTTTCAAATCGAGAATCCCCCTTCATTAAAAGTATGTTATAAGTGGATTATTAACTATTTTTATCGTTGAAACAAGTAAATTGTCCTATATTATATTAGACTATGAGCATTCGATTCTCAAAAACCTTTTTTTTCCATAATTTCTTCTTCCTCAAAGCCTTTCCTTATGTTACTATAAGGCTTGTCAGTACAAATTTTGTAAAAATGTCGTAATAAAAGTGAAACATTTCTGCAATATAAGCGTCTTATATATTGAAGAATATCACAGCAAAGAAGGTATGCTTAATGTCGAATGCGAGAAAAATGAAAAAGGGCAACATTGTCAAGATTATTGCGTTGTTTGGCTTTATTGTGTTGTTACTCTTGTATTCTTTCTTTCTACTTAAAACCAAATTTTTTCTAGAAGCAGATGCATCTGAACCGGTGATTGAGGTTGTTGCACCTGTTGAATCTCCTGAAAAAAATAAACCAATAGATGATGATCTTAGAGTTGATGACCAACCAAAAGGGAATATTGATGAGGAAAAACCCACTGAAGAAGAATCCGCACCTACAACTGAACCAACAAAAGAAACAGCTCCAGACCCAGTGCAACCAACCACTCCCGAAATAGATGAGGAACAGGAAGAAGATCAAGAACAGGAAGCACCAAAGGAAACACCTGCCCCACCTTCAAGGGCTGTTTATCTCACTTTTGACGATGGTCCTCATAAGGTTTCAAAGGATATCCTTGCTTTACTCGATCAATATGATGCGAAAGCAACTTTTTTTATGTTAGACAACAATATGAAAAATTATCCTGATGCGGTCAAGGAAATGGCGAGTAAAGGACACAGTGTTGGACTTCATGGTGTCACACATGATAAAAATAAATTCTATCAATCTTCGAAATCCGTTGTTGGCGAAATGGACCAAACACAACAGACGCTTTTCGAATTAACAGGAATTGAAACAGACCTCATTCGAACACCATTTGGCAGTGCTCCACATATGACAGATGCCTATAAGGACGCGGTAGAGAAGTCAGGCTACAAGATGTGGGACTGGAATATTGATAGCCGTGATTGGCAATTTCGAGATAGCCGGTATGTGGATAGTGTAATTGAACAGCTAACTAAATTGAATCGGGTGAATCAGCCAATTGTCATTCTACTCCACGAAAGACCCGAAACACTCGAACATTTACCAAAACTACTAGACTATCTAAAAGGGCAAGGCTACGAGTTCAAACCATTAGAATCAACGATGCACCCGATACAGCTATATTAAAGATGGCCCACCCGGCCATCTTTTTTTGCTGGTAAAGGTCGGGTTCGGTCATAGGTGGGCTGGTGGCTGGGTGGCTGGTGGGCTTTTTCGTGGGCTCGTGAGTCAGAGGGACAGGTCCCGTGTCCCAGGAAAAATATGGTGGGACGCGGGACCTGTCCCTTTGTCCCAAACGGGAATGTAGGGTAAACTAGATAGACAAATAAATTAATGGAAGGGTTTTTGTGATGAATGGGCAGAATCGTGCTGATATAGTACCGGGTATTGAGGTTCAAATTGTGTTAAAGAAAGACCAGCGTACTGGTATACTGACAAAAGGAATTGTGAAAGATATTTTAACGAAGTCTAGTTTTCATCCTCATGGAATTAAGGTTCGATTAGAGGATGGACAAGTTGGGCGAGTGAAGGAAATCATTCAATAAATTATTTTAACATTAGAAATGAGGACATGCATATGCTATCTTTCGAGGAAAAACTTAAGGTCATTGAATCTTTCCCGGAATTGGAACGAAAAAATGTATCTTTAGGAAGAGTAAATTTTCATTATAACGACAGCGTCTTTGAAAAGAAGAATGTTGTACAGCATCTACACCCAAATGGTAATGGTTTTGTCTATGCCGGAAACCTTCAAAACTACGAAGTCGATGCTAAGGGATTTATTAATATACGGGATTTCTCCGAAGCTGATTTACGACGAATCGTGAAGGAATCGATTCAATCCCTCTCCGCGAATTCCCCTTTAGGGAGAGAAAATGCCATTATTGGTGAAGGACAAGAAGAACGTTGGGTTAATGATGAGGGACAAACACTGCTACTTGTATTCGAAGATGAGTGGTGGAATGTATATTCCGGCCTAAACTTAGAAGAAGCCTTTGGCTCCTATGATGAAGCAGAAGACTATTTATACGAAGAAGGTTTTAGACTTCAATAATCAAAATCCAACCTCCCGATAAAATGAGGTTGGATTTTTTTACTATTGTATTGGCATGAAGGCTACTTTCCAAACACCGTTTTCGTCTTTTACCATTTGGAAGCCCATATCTCCATTTTGAGTACGAAAGGAAATATATCCTTGATACTCGTTCGTTTGATGAAACGTTCCTGAACCTAAACCGTAAAATGGTTTCTTGTAGCTTTCGGGATCCCTTGTTTCCTCTTCCCAGTACTTCTTATCTGCCTCTTTCGACCACATCACAAACTCTTCTCTTGTTGTGTAAAGGGCATATGAAGTTTCCTGATCACCGTCCGCATTCGCTTGGAGATATAATTTCGCAACACTGATTGGCTCTAGAGTTCTTATTACCTCAGGGTCATGGTCAAGCTTGAATTCCTCATAAGCCACCCTTTCTTCCTCGTTAAGCTCGAGATCATTTTTGACCTCTGGTACATACTCATCAAGAGGAGCATAAATTTCCACTGTTGCTTCATCCCAGTAGTTGACATGAATATGATGAAGTTTTTCCTCATTATTTTGTTTGTATGAAAAAACAATTTCTACACTAGGTTCTGCCTGACTTTCATTAAACGAGCTAACAGCTATGGAATTCACATCAATCCCCTTGTAAAAATCAAGTAGTACATCAACTTCCTTTTCCGGATTCGCCACAAAAAACACATTTTCCTTAAGGAACTCCTTATCTTCAACATGAAGTGCCTCAAAAAAATTAACAACTAGCTTACTAGCTTTTTCTATTGTGGTAACCTTTAAGACTGACTCATACAATTGTTGATACACAGGATTCTCAGCTAATAATTCATCAAAATCTGGATTAACTACATTGGTAGTTTCCTTGGTTTCGGTTTCGACTGGCTGCTGCCCTTGTTCTTGATTACTTGTCACATACGACATAGATATAATGGAGAACAGCATAATTGCCGCTGTTAGAGGGACCCACATTTTTAGCCCTGAAAAATTTCTTCTTTTTATTATCTGTTTTTCTCTTAGTGATTCTTTAAGCTGTTTTGCAAAAATTGGATTTGGTTCAAGGTCAGGACGTTTTTTTAAAGGCTGTAACCATTTCTCATCATTTCGATTGTTCATTGAGCCCCCACCCTTCCTCATGTACTCGAATATGTTTTTTCATTTGTTGAGTCGCTCTGTGATAATCGACACGTACTTTCCTTTCGCTACATCCCATGATTTCAGCGGTTTCTTTAACAGACAACTCTTTTAGTCCTCGTAAAATAATGATGGACCGATAGGTAGGCTTTAATTTTATGAGCGCTTCTTGTAGTTCTTCCCATTCCTTCTTCTGGATAGCCTTCTTTTCAGGTGTAGCTTCTTCCGATTCTTTTTCGTAGATCCAGTCTGGTAAGAATTGAATAAACTTTTGTTTTCGTTTTAGGTCAATTGCCGTATGCTTTGCTATCGAGAAAATCCATGTTTTCAATCTTTCTGGATTTTGTAGACTTCCTATGTTTTTCATGATTTTAATAAAAGTTTCTTGTGTGATATCTTCTGCTTCTTGATGGTTATTCGTATAAAAGAGTGCAAAATGATAAACATCCCGGTAATACGTATCATAAATCGTTTCTATATCGAACGACATATTCTCCAATGCCTCGCCCCCAATCAGTAATAAGTCGTTTCAACTCCGAATTTGTTTCAACTTAACTAAAAATATTTTCCTCAACTACAATTCGTTATCAGTACCATATCTCCTGCTTTTTGGAATCGATTCAGGGGCCAACAAAAAAAGCAGCAAGAAGAAGATTTTACGCTTCCTTTTGCTGCTTCTATGTTAAGACGACTGTAAAAATATGGAGGGACGCGGGACCTGTCCCTGTGACCCGCCGATTTATGAACCTAGGATTCTTTCTGCGTTTTTGACGCGTTGATCGGTTGGAGGTTCGACTCCTTTGAGTTTGTATTCCAGACCTAGGCTTTCCCATTTGTAGATACCAAGCTTGTGGTATGGTAGGACTTCAATTTTTTTCACATTTGTTAGTGTTTTGATAAACTCTGATAACTTCGTAAGATCCTCATCATTGTCGCTAATTGTTGGAACGAGTACGTGTCGAACCCAAACTGGAACATTTTTATCTGATAGATACTGAGCAAAGTCCAGAATATGTTCATTGCTTAATCCCGTTAATTCCTTATGCTTTATTGGGTCAATTTCCTTAATGTCAAGTAAAATTAGGTCAGTTAGTGGCAGTAACTCCTCTAATCTCTCCATAAAATGAGGAGCACGTGTAAAGCATCCACCCGAACTATCAATCGTGGTGTGAATCCCAAGCTTCTTGCATTCTTTAAACAACTCGATTAGAAATTCAAGTTGAAGCAAAGGCTCACCGCCACTTACGGTAACACCACCGCCCGATGCTTGAAAAAAGGGAAGATAGGTTTTAATATCATTGATGATCTCTGTAACACTCATTTCCTTCCCCATATTTAATTTCCAAGTATCTGGGTTATGACAGAACTGGCAACGGAGCAAACACCCCTGAGTGAAAATAACATAACGTAGTCCTGGTCCGTCTACCGTCCCACAGGTTTCAATGGAATGAATGCGTCCGTTCATGCTTAACGTCCTCCTCTTTTCTAACATCCTTACATGGTTTCGTGGAATGTTCGGTTTATAACATCAATTTGTTGTTCTCTTGTTAGTTTGATAAAGTTCACGGCATATCCTGATACACGAATGGTTAATTGTGGATATAACTCAGGATGCTCCATTGCATCCATTAAAGTTTCTCTGTCAAAGACGTTCACATTTAAATGGTGGCCTTTTTTCATCACGTATCCATCAAGTAAACCTGCTAGGTTACTAATTCTCGCTTCTTCCTCTCTTCCTAAAGCCTTCGGTACGATTGAGAACGTATTTGAGATTCCATCTAAAGCATATTCGTAGGGTAGCTTCGCAACAGAGCTCAATGAAGCAAGTGTACCCTTTGTGTCACGGCCATGGAGTGGGTTTGCACCAGGTGCAAATGGTTCCCCAGCTTTACGGCCATCAGGAGTGTTGCCTGTCTTTTTCCCATACACGACATTAGATGTGATCGTTAGGATGGATTGTGTGTGAACAGAGTCGCGGTATGTTTTATGCTTTTTAATCTTATTCATAAAACGCTTCACAAGCTCAACCGCGATGTCATCGACACGATCATCATTGTTTCCGTATTTCGGGAAGTCTCCTTCAATCTCGTAATCTACAACAATTCCATTTTCATCACGAATCGTTTTCACCTTAGCATGTTTGATTGCACTTAGTGAATCGGCGACCACTGATAGCCCCGCGATTCCACATGCCATCGTGCGTAAAATTTCACGGTCATGCAATGCCATTTCTAATCGTTCATAGCTGTATTTATCATGCATGTAGTGAATGATATTTAATGTATTCACGTAAAGTCCTGCAAGCCACTCGAGCATTAAATCATATTTTTCAAGAACTTCCTCATAATCAAGAAACTCTGAAGTAATCGGTGAGTATGACGGACCAACTTGAATCTTCAGCTTTTCATCGATACCACCATTGATTGCGTAGATTAGAGCTTTCGCTAGGTTCGCTCTTGCTCCGAAGAATTGCATTTGCTTTCCGATTGTCATCGCAGATACACAGCACGCAATGCCATAGTCGTCCCCATACATTTCACGCATAATGTCGTCATTTTCATATTGAATGGAGCTTGTTTTGATAGACATTTTTGCGCAGTATTTCTTATAGTTTTCAGGTAACTTCACTGACCAAAGTACAGTTAAGTTTGGTTCAGGTGCTGGTCCAAGATTGTCTAGTGTATGCAAGAAACGGAATGAGTTTTTCGTAACCAATGGACGTCCATCAAGTGCAACACCTGCGAGGGATTCTGTTACCCACGTAGGGTCACCACTGAATAGCTCATTGTAATCTGGTGTTCTTGAAAACTTAACAAGTCTTAGTTTCATAACAAAATGGTCGACAATTTCCTGTGCTTCTTGCTCAGTTAATAGGCCGTTTTCTATATCTCTTTCAATATAGATATCTAGGAATGTGGACACACGGCCTAAGCTCATCGCAGCCCCATTTTGTTCTTTTATCGCTGCTAAATATGCGAAGTATAACCATTGAAATGCTTCTCTCGCATTTGTAGCTGGTTCTGAAATATCATAGCCATAAGAGACAGCTAGCTCCTTTAATTCCTGTAGTGCACGAATTTGTTCAGAAAGCTCTTCTCTGTCACGAATGATGTCATCAGTCATGGTTCCATTTCCGGTTTCAAGAAGGTCTTTCTTCTTGTCTTCGATAAGTCGGTCGACTCCATAAAGGGCAACTCTGCGGTAATCTCCAATGATTCTTCCTCGACCGTATGCATCAGGTAGTCCTGTAATGATACCCGCTTTTCTCGCAAGTTTCATTTCAGGTGTATATGCATCAAATACACCTTGGTTATGTGTTTTTCGATAGTCAGTAAAAATCTTTACAATCTCCTGGTCTATTTCAAACCCATAGGATTTCGCAGAATCCACCGCCATTCTAATTCCACCAAACGGTTGAAGTGAACGCTTAAACGGTTTATCGGTTTGGAACCCAACCACTTTCTCTTTTTCCTGATCTAAGTAACCGGGACCATGTGAAGTAATCGTAGATACAATTTTCGTATCCATATCAAGCACTCCACCATTTTCTCGCTCCTGCTTCGTTAACTCCATTACCTGCTTCCATAGCGTATTTGTCGCTTCAGTTGGCCCCACTAAAAATTCATCGTCACCGCTATATGGTGTAAAGTTCTCTATTATGAAGTCACGTACATCAATGTCCTTTTGCCATTTTCCTTCTTTAAAACCAGCCCATGCTTTCATCATCAATGACCTCCATTAAAAGGTTGTTAAATATATGTTTGTGATTAAGACTTAGTTTGCTCAGTACTGAACAAACTTTCTTACAAATCAATCATACAACGGGATTAGTCTTGTGTCATGTGAAATACTTCACAAATTAACAGAATTACCATTTTAGCCATATTTTCATCAAAATTTAGTCAAAATTACTTGGTCGGATCGAAAACTGACCAGCTTGGGTGCCATTAATCTTATTTGAATAGGAAGGTGGTGACACTGTATAGCGGCTGGAATAATATCATCCTCCTAATATCTGGTTAGTGATGATACTCCAATTCGGCTGGAGTACCACCATTCTGCTAGATTGGGACGGAGGGACAGGTCCCTTGTCCCTGTAAAAAAATGGTAGGGCTGTCCCTGTGTCCCAGACCTTGACAATTTCTCCAAAAAAAAAGAGCCACCGGAGTGACTCGTTTTTTATGAGAGTTTGTATACGATTGCTTCATATGGTTTTAGTTCGATTGTTTCAATTTCATCCTCAGATTCTCTTGGGTAGTTGCTGATTATGAGTTCTTTGGATTTGTATTGAATTGTTTTTGGTAGAGTAAATATTGGTGTTTCTTTTGTAAAGTTTGTAATGACAAGTAATGTTTCATTTCCTAATGTACGTGTATATGCGTAAATTTGTTCATTTTCTTCTAAAATTAAATCGTATGAACCGTACACCATAATTGGATTGTTTTTACGAAGACCAATGAGTTTCTTATAGTAATGATAAATGGAATCTGGATCTGCTATTTCTTTTTGAACATTGATGTCTTTGAAATTAGGATTTACTTTAATCCACGGAGTGCCTGTTGTGAAACCTGCATTTTCAGAATCATCCCATTGCATTGGGGTTCTTGCATTGTCACGCCCACGGAAATGAATTGCATCCATGATTTCTTCCTTCGTAAAGTTATCTTGTTCTATTTGATCCTTATAAAAATTATGGATTTCTATATCTTTATAATCATCAATTGAGTCGAAGGATACGTTTGTCATACCTAATTCCTGTCCTTGATAGACAAATGGAGTCCCTTGCATCATATGGAGACAAGTCGCAAGCATTTTCGCACTTTCTTTGTGATACTCCTTTGTATCTCCAAAGCGTGAAACAGATCTTGGCTGGTCATGGTTTTCAAGATAAAGAGAATTCCATCCCTTACCCTCTAAGTCCTTTTGCCATCTTGACATGATTTGCTTTAATTCTGTTAGCTTCCACTCACGGTTGATCTTCCATTTACCTAAATTTCCACCCGTCTTTGACTTATCAATTCCCATGTGCTCAAATTGAAAAAGCATGCTCATAACGCCCGTTTCCTCATTTGTGTAACGAATCGCGTCATCAGTCGTAACAAACTGTGTTTCACCAACAGTCATAATATCATATTTATCAAAAACCTCTTGTCTCATTTCAGTTAGATAATCCATGATTTTCGGACCGTTTGCAAAGTGTTCGCCACCCCATTGGTAGCGGCTATTTGTTGTTACTTTTGCATCGGGTAATCCCTCGGTTTTGGAAAGGAGATTGATGACATCCATTCGGAATCCATCAACACCCTTCTCAAGCCACCAAGTCATCATTTTATAGATATCTTGGCGCATTTTCTGATTTTCCCAATTCAAATCTGGTTGTTTTCTTGAAAATAGATGCAAGAAGTACTCTTCTGATTTTTCATCATACTCCCAAGCCGGCCCGCTAAAAAATGAAACCCAGTTATTTGGCTCCTGACCGTCTTTGCCTTTTTTCCAAACATAATAATCTCGATAAGGATTGTCCTTGCCGCTTCGTGCTTCCACAAACCATGGGTGTTCATCAGAAGTATGGTTAACCACAAGGTCCATAACAAGCTTCATATCGCGATTATGCATTTCTGTGATCAGTTGTTCCCAGTCCGCCATATTTCCGAACTCGTCCATAATATCCTGATAGTCGCTAATGTCATAGCCATTATCATCATTGGGTGATTTATAGACAGGAGATAACCAAATTACATCAATCCCCAGTTCTTTCAAATAATCTAATTTTGAAATCATCCCCTGTAAATCACCGATACCGTCCCCATTACTATCTTTAAAGCTTCGTGGATAAACCTGATAAACGACTGATTCCTTCCACCATTTCCGTTCCATTTCTATTACTCCCCTTTAATCCCACTTTTTTGAAATAGAAGCTCATCTGCTATTGTTGGCAAATGAGCTGTTAGATTTAACCTTTCACCGCACCTGCTGCAATTCCTTCGATAATGAATCGTTGCAGGAATAGATACAGGATAATTACCGGAATGATTGCTAATGTTAATGCTGCTAATGCGTAGTTCCATTGCGTCATATACTGACCAAAGTAAATATATGAAGCTAGTGAAATTGTTTGTTTATCAGGTGATCCTAACATCAAGTATGGAAGTAAAAAGTCATTCCAAATCCATAATGTGTGCAGAATACCGATTGTTACAGTAATTGGTGTTAATAAAGGAAAAACGATTCTGAAGAATGTGCGGAATGGTCCAGCTCCATCAATAGCTGCCGCTTCTTCAAGCTCCACTGGGATTCCTTTAATAAAGCCATGGTATAAGAAGACTGCTAGTGGTACCCCAAATCCAAAATACATCATGATTAGTCCTGGAATACTATCAATCATGTTAAAATTGCTTGCTACTTTTACAAGTGGAATCATCATTGTCTGGAATGGAATAATCATTGCAGACACAATTAGAAAGAAGATAATATTACTTACTTTACCTGGTGAACGTACAAGTCGATGTGCCGCCATTGAACTAATTAATAGAATACCAGCCACACTAACTACAGTGATAATTGCTGTGTTCATAAAGACAACTGGGAAATTAAGTTGCTCCCAAACGGTAACGAAATTATCAAAATTAAATGCTTTAGGTAAAGCAGCTGTAGATGTTAATACCTCATCATAACCCTTAAATGCGTTGACAATGACAAGATATAATGGACTGATAAAAAGAAGTGCCAAAGCGATCATAATAATTTCTGCAACAAATTTCTTTATGTCATATTTCTCCTTCATTAAAAATCAACCTCTTTTCGCTTAAGGACGGCAACTTGTGCAAGGGTTATTCCCGCAACGATTACGAAGAATGCAACAGCTTGTGCTGAGCCATATCCATATTGGTTATTTACAAATGCTTCTTGATAGATTTGTAGAGCTAGCATTTCAGTTGTATTAAAAGGTCCACCATTTGTTAACGATAGGTTCATATCGAACATTTTAAAAGCCTCTGAAGCTGATAAGAATGTTGAAATTGTAATGGCAGGCATGATTAGCGGTGCAACAACGTAGCGTAATCTAGCCCATGGACCTGCCCCATCAATATAGGAGGATTCAATAAGTTCCTTTGGTACACCTTGTAAAGCTGCTAAATAAATGATCATTAAATAACCTGAGAATGACCAAGAGAATACGAGCACTAACGCATAAAATGCATAGTTTGGTAGTGTAAGCCAGTTAATTCCAAAGATTTCTACCCCTGTTTTTTCAAAAACTTGAGCAAACACTTCTGTAAATATAAATTGCCAAATGAATCCGATTATAAGAGAACCGATTACATTTGGTAAAAAGAAAAAGGTACGCAAGATATTTCTCGATTTTAATGCTTTATTTAAAACTAGTGCTAAAGAAAAACCAATAATGTTTGTAACAATGACAATCGCTAGTACGAATTTTACGGTTACAACCAATGATGAAATAAATCCTGCATCTGAAAATAGATTTATATAGTTTTGTAAACCTACCCATTTTGTCTCAGAGCTGATTCCGTTCCAATCCTGGAATGAATACACAATCGCTTGAGAAAACGGGATCACAATCACTAATGTAAAAAACAATAAAGCCGGAAGGACAAACGCGATATAGGTTAATGTCTTTTTCCATTTGTTCTTTTTTGGTTTAACAGTAGCTTCAACTTCCATTCTTTCATTTGTTAATGAATAACTCACTGTTACAACCCCCTTCATTCTAATAAGAAATCACCTTCTATCTTGAGTATCGGGAATAGAAGGTGATTTGTTTGATTACTTACTTGGCTTTCATACGCTCATCAACAATTTTTTGTAATGCTTCAATTGTTTCTTCTTTTGTTGCTTGGTCTGCAACATACGCTTGAAGAGCAGCCGCATATTCTGTATCAAGACCTGATGGCCAGTAGTTCATTGCCCACGGCATTGTTTGATTGTCTTTTGAATACTTCAATAAGTCAGCAGCTAATGGCCCTAATGATTCTGGTGCTTCAACATCGTCAAATGCTGGGATAAAGTTAAATGAATCCACTAGATATTTTTGTCCATTATCATGTAACCATGTTAAGAATTTCTTTGCTTCGTCTACATGCTTGCTGTCTTTATTTACGCCGTAGTAAGCTGGAACGTCAACTGGTAATCTTGTTTCTGTTGGGTCTTCGCTCATTGGAATGGCAAACATACCGAAGTCGAAGTCAGGGTTTGCTTCCATGATTGAAGCATATGTCCAAACACCTTGTTGCATCATTGCAGATTTACCTGATGTGAAGCTTGATAATTGGCGAGTGTAGTCAATACCGATTGAATTTACACCTTCTCCGTAATCTACTGTCATATCTAATACATCAAAGAAGCTGTCCATATAAGGATTTTCACTTAAAGTTGTTTCACCTGATTTTAACTGTGAAGCAAATGCTCCTGGATCTTCTACAGAAGAGAATGGTAGGTTAAATAAGTGTAATCCTAATACCCAATCTTCTTTGTAGCCTTCACTGAAGGATTTGATTCCAGCTGCTTTTAATTTTTCGTTTATTTCTTTTAACTCAGTAAGTGTTGTTGGAACTTCTGTAATTCCCGCTTGTTTAAATAAGTCTTTGTTATAGATAAAGCCGTATCCCTCTAAACCAACTGGGAAGCCATACATTTTTCCATCGATTGTCATACCTGGTTTTGCTGCTTCTGAAACTTGTTCAATCCATGGTTCGTTTGAAAGGTCTGTTAAATATTCTTGCCAGTCTTCCATGTCAGTGTATCCACGAACGAAGAAGATATCAGGACCTTGTCCAGATGCAAAACGTGCTTTACGTAATGTTGAGTAATCGTCTACAACTTGTGCATTGATTTTAACGTTTGGATTTTCTTTTGTGTAATCCTCAGCCATTTGTTTTACTTGATCAACGATTTCAGTTTTGAATTGTAGGAGGTTAAGGGTTACTTGTCCTTCTTTTTCTCCTCCTGTACTTTCTTGCTCTGTTTTATCTTTGCCAGTTCCGCAAGCTGCGGCTACAAGCATAACAAGTATCATCATAAGTGCTAACGCTTTCTTTTTCATTGCAATTGTTCCTCCTTTGATTAGGTTACAAGTCCATCTTACCCCTATTTTGCACGCGCTTACATGTCATATTTTCATGTGAACGGGTAATATTTTATACAATAAAAAGTGAGTCACATTGTACTCACTTTCATTTGTTTTCTCTGAAATTTTTCGGGGATAGGCCTTCATATTTTTTAAACACCTTACTAAAATAATTCTCATTACTGAATCCGAGTTCGTAGGCTATTTCGATGACTGGCATATCCGTCTCAAGTAAAAGGTATTTTGCATTTTTAATTTTTAAGGACGTTACGTAATCAATCACCGTCATGCCAAACTTCTCTTTAAACCGACCTGAAATATATTGAGGTGTCACATAGAAGGATTTCGCTAGCAAATCAAGCGTAATCTTCTCCTTAAAATGATGATCGATGTAGGTTTTGATTTCCTGTATGACATCAGTTTTCTTCATCTCAGACTTTTCTCGATCTACGAGTTCAAGCCATTCCTTTGATAGTGATAACTCCTTCCAGTTTTTCACTGCTGATTCTATGGCATCTTCAAGCTCCTGTTTGCGAATTGGTTTTAAGATATAGTCCACTGCCTTCGCTTGAATGACTGCTCTCATATACTCAAAATCATCATGACCACTAATTACAATGATTTGCATATCGCGGTGAGCCAGTTTCACACTTTCGACAAGGTCAACACCACTTTTTTCAGGCATTTTCATATCACATAAAAGAATTTCGGGTTTATGTGCCTTAATAATTTCTTCTGCCTCATCCACACTGCCTGCGAAAAAGCGGTCCTTAATCTTAAATTTTTCCCAATCCACCAAGTACTCAATCGCTTCCTGAACATGCTCCTCGTCATCAACAATTAACACCTTCATCATAATCTCCCCCCTCTTCGCAGTAAGCCGGGACAATGAGCCTGTCCTGAGTATCCCTATTTTGGTATAACGAACTGTATGGTGGTTTCTTTTAAAGGAATACTGTTTATGTCCCATTTGAAGGATTCTCCATACTCAAAGTGGAGACGGAATAGAACATTTAATAAACCGATTCCGCTAGACGAATTGGCTTGCATTTGCCCATTCGAATACTGTTCGCGAATTTCTTCAATTTTTTCCTGAGAAAAACCTTGTCCATTATCCATGATTTTTAAAATTAAGCTTTCCTCTGAAATATACCCCTCAATTTTTATAAGTACTGAATGATTTCCTTTTTCAACACCATGGATAATGCTGTTTTCGACTATTGGTTGAAGAATCATTTTAGGAACATCAACCTTAAGGCTTTCTTCCGTACAATTCACTTTATATTGTAGTCTCTCCTTAAATCTCCCTGTCTGTAGATACAGATATTCTTTTGTATGCTGGATTTCATTCTTAAGTGGAACCGTTCGTGTTTTTAAATCCATGCTATACCTAAAAATGGAGCTTAATGAAAGTAATCTCTCATATACGTCAGGCGCATTTTGCTTTAATGCAATTGTGCCAATAGATTGAAGTGTATTGTATAGAAAATGTGGATTGATCTGAGCCTGCAGCATTTTTAATTGAGCTGTCTTCATTTCAATTTGGAGACGTAGCTCCTTTGTAATCAACTGATTTAGACGGTTTGTCATTTCTACAAATCTTTTTTCAAGCTGTCCTAATTCATCCTCGCGCTGAGGTTCAACCACTTGTGCAATATGGAAGTCTCCCTTTTCAATGGACGCAATATTTTTAATTAATCTCTTAATTGGTTGAATGATGGATAACGAAACAAAATAAAGCATGATTGCCAGCAATATTAACATAAACACCTGTATGAATGTAATATTTCGAATTGACTCGGTTGCTTTCCCCGTAATCATTGAACTTGGGATAAACTTCACAAGTGTCAACGATACATCTCCTCCAATATTACCTGTATCACTGAATAGAGCTCCCTTTTCATCGCCTAAGGTAAATGATTGGAATTGCTGTAATTCCCTTTTTTTATAAATGGATTGAAGTTGGTTGGTATCCTCCAAAGTATTCGAATAGGATGAAATCGATTTACTTTCTAAAAATAACAAAATTGCTTCCTCATCTGTGCTAAGTCTCTTTAAAAGTAAGTCCAGTTCTCTTGTTGACGTAAAAATGGTTAAATAACCTAATGGTTCGGGATTAGGAGGTTCCACGATTTTTCTGTGAATGATAAGGGTTGGTACTCCCTCATATTCTTTGACTTCTATCACGCGATAGGTGTCTTTTAAGCGGTCCTCAATCGGAGTCGTAGGATTCGATTCCGATGAAAAACGTAATCTTTCAGTAAAAAAGGTCTCACCGGCTGTATTAGAATGGTATTCAATTCTCATGACATCCGAATTCATATATAGCAGGTTTTTCATTTCGTACTCCACCTGATTCCTTTGCGGAATACTGAAATTAGTCGTGTTGAGACTTTCTAAAAGGGTTTCGTCATATAGCCATGTAAGTGAAAGCTGATCAAGCTTTTCCAAATAGGCGGAAATATTAAGAATTCCCGATTCAATTAATGAACGGTTATTTTCTATAAGTTGGTCCTCAATCGCTTCGGTAGAAGAATGATAGGTCATAATATTAGACACAACATATGGAACAATAACTGCAACAAGCATAATTACCAATAATTTTTTATGAAGACTCTTTTTTATCATAAAACCCCTACTCTTGGTTTAATGGCTTTATTTTTTCCACACGACGGAATGCAAGATGCGACAACCACGTTACCCAAAACGCTGGTAATGTAAGTCCAAAAATAAACAAGAAACCCGAAAATCTCATCAAAGCATAAAACAAAATAACTGTACTAATCACCATCAATATACTGATGAGAAGCTGTGACAACCCTATAAAAAAGGCATTTTTAAAGTAAGTAAACAGCTTTAACTGAAAATGTGCGTAGAGTGGGAAAATGTATAATGCAATCATTATAAAAATAAAGATGGCTCCTAATGTTACAATCTTGATAGCGAAAAATATCGGCCCTTCATGCGCGGTGAAAAAATGATAATCAAAATAAAGAAGTGCACCAATCGCGGTAAGAATGTATCCTATGAACTGACTATCTTTAAAACTACTTTTGTAAGCATTCCAAAATGTAGGGAAAACCTTAATTTCTTCATTTTCCCTGAGGACCCACCTTCTTATTACAGAAAACAACGCTGCCGTCGCCGGGAAAATTCCTAGAACCCCTAACCCCAGTAGACTAAAAACAATCCATAATAAATTAATATAAACGAGCCGGGTTACCCACACACAAAACTGGTACAACCCACCCATCAACCCTGATGTATTCATGCTGCCACCCCTCACTGTGGGACGGAGGGACAGGTCCCTTGTCCCAGTAAAAAACTGGTAGGAAAGTGTACCTGTCTCTTGTCCCTTTCGTCTATACTATTATAAAATTAAATTAAAATAAATAAACATAGGGTGGGACTGACATGGCAAAACTAGTTATTACGCAAAACATTGAAGAATTTCATTTGGATCAGATTAAAGAAATTGTTCCAGATTGGGAGATTGTCGCAGGACGAGATTCGTCTGTTTGGTTAGATCATTTAAATGATGCTGAGGTTATTGTTGGCTGGAAAAAGGAAATTGCGGAGCATTCTATTTTTGCTGACTCAAAGCTTCGTTGGTTACAAAGCTGGAGTGCTGGAGTTAATAGTATGCCACTTGAGGAAATGGAGCAGAAAAAGATTGTTCTAACAAGCGCAAATGGAGTTCACGCCTTTCCGATTTCAGAAACTATTTTTGCCCTAATGCTCGGGTTAACGAGAAAAATACATACATATGTCCGTAATCAACAGGAGAAAAAATGGCATCATGCCGATATGAACCTGGAAATTCATGAAAAGACGATTGGGATTATTGGTGTTGGTCATATCGGGAAGGAAACGGCCAAAATTGCTAAGGCCTTTGGTATGAAGGTACTTGGAGTTCGCCACTCTGACCGAGATGAGGAATTTGTGGATGAGATGTATACAACCGCCCAGTTATCTGATGTTCTACCTCGTTGTGATTATGTCGTTATAACCTTGCCATTGACGAATGAAACGCATCATTTATTTGGGGCTGACGAGTTTAAAAAAATGAAGTCTTCTTCATTTTTCATTAATATCGGACGCGGCGAGATTGTCGTGGAAGATGATTTGATTGAAGCGCTGCGTTCAGGTGAAATCGCTGGAGCTGGTTTGGATGTATTTACGAAAGAACCACTTGAAGAAAATAGCCCGCTGTGGGAATTTGAAAATGTGATTGTGACACCGCATACGTCTGGTTCAACAGAGCATTACACCAAACGTGTCATTGAAGATATCTTTATCCCGAATCTTAAAAGCTACGCTCAAAGCGGAGTTCTACCGAAGAATGTCGTGGACTATAAGAAGGGGTATTAAGGTCAGGTACACTGCCCCTGTAAAAAATGGTGGGACCTCTGTCCCACCTTAATCTTCATCCTTCACATCAATATCTTCCGGGATGGGTTCGTTTAGCCATTCTACGTAGAGTTTTTTGTATTTTTCAAGCTGTTCGAGGGTAGCGTTGAATTGTTCTTTATTTAATAAGTATTGCTCCCCATCGAAAAGTGCACGTACCTTTTTTTCTTGGATAAGTTTTTTTACAAGTTCTTCTGGTATTGATAAATATTCTGCTGTTTCTTTAACTGTTAAATACAACGTACTTCAACCTTCTTTATCTTCGAATTTTATAAGCCCGCCGTTCCGCGTATTCCGAGCATGGAATGCACACCTTTATTGTATTCCCTTTATCATCGACATACTTTCGCAAAGGCTTAATTTTTCTTTTACAAATCGCACATTTCGCACCACCAAAAAAAGAGAACATTTTTACCCTCCTTTTGAAGAAAAAAATGAGAGATATGCTCTCTCATTTTATTTTACCGCGACAAACTGATCAACAAAATGCTGTGGATTTAGTCTTTCACCAGTGGCTCTTTCAATTTTTTCATTCCAATTGTATAACGCACCAGGCTTAAAGAAATCGTTCAACAAAAATTCGCCCACTTTTTCAGAGAAAAGATCAGTTGATATATTCTTCTCAATATAGCGTTGCAGCTGGGAAGTCGTTAACTCACCAAGTAAATAGTTTTGATAATACACCGGCACCAACGTAAAATGAATTTTCGCAGCCCAATGTGGATAATCCTGATTTTCTGGCGGCGTTAACAACTGAACCTCACTAACAATCTTCCACCATAAACGATTCAAATCTTGGTCCGGATTTTCATAAAGCTCACGTTCAAAAAACACAAATGTCATTATCCAACGGCCCGCAATCAGCATTTGGCGACGCAATGATTTTTCAATGTGTGGCTTCAACTCTTCCACTTGCGCTTGGTCTAATCCTAAAAACTGCTGGAGCCATTCCGGATTTTTCCCGAAACGACCATATAGCATCGCAATTGCTTCAGTTGTTAGCGTATGTGCTGGACTGCGCAATAGGAATGGTAGATCACGGTCAATATATTTAAAATAAACCGCATGCCCATATTCATGTAGCATCGTGGTTGACCAGTAATCAGATGGCACATTGTTACTTAAGACACGAACATCACCCTCGCGATCAATATCGGTACAGAATGCGTGCTGATTCTTCTTCTCCCTTGGATACAGATCACTTTTTTGCAGCATATCCGTAATATCCATACCCATTTTCGCGAAAGTCTGTGTTGATAATTCTTCAAGATTCTTCCCATCATAAAACGGATCTAAATCTAATTCCTTAGATGGTGGCGCCTCTTGGAAAAATGGGTCTGCATAATGCCATGGACGCAGGTCCTCTACCTTGATACCAAAGCGTTCGGCAAGTTCTTCATCCATTTCCTGCTTTAGTTCGCGGAATGGTTCATCCGAAAGCTGCTTTAGCTCTGTAAAAATAGAAAAAATCTCTTCACGGTCAAGTTCCTGTGATTCAAAACTCATTTGATGGAAGTTTTCAAACCCTAGTGAACGGGCCGCCTCATTACGTTTTTTCACAAGTACCAGTAATTTTTCTTCTACTTCTTTTGCAATTTGCTTACTTGCATGCCACGCTTCTTCTCTTAGTTCAAGGTCATTGCTTTTTATTAAAATTTGGCGCACATCGTTTTCCGATACTTGCTTTCCGTTTAAAGTTGCACGGAATGTATTAAATACACCTACTAATTCTGTTGATAATTGAACCATTTCCTTTAATGTTTCTTCAGGGAGCTGGTTTTCAAGCATTTGTGAGTATAGTAGTTCTAGCTGGCGTTGTTGAACAGGTTCCTCTGTTTGTTCGAGGTATTTTTTCACCTGGTCAAAGCGCTCTTTTTCTGAAAAATAAACACTGTATGCAGTATCCGCTTCTGCTGATTTTGCATTCCACTCCTCTTCACCAGTAGTGGCCGCCATCCATGATGCTTCTGCACCATTAATATGTAATTCGCGAATTGCTTTATTTTGTTCTTCTAAAAATTGCTCAATTGACATTATATAACCCCTCCTCATGTCTATAATTCTAGAAAAATCGACAAAGTCCTTTTAAGCCTTCAATCTTTCAAACCCTAAGTATCGCGTTCCTTGAAATGTTAGTTTTCCCATATCCCCTTCAGCAAGCTGACCGTATTCACCACCAGAAACCGTAAACTCAGATCGATCTCCACTCTCAAACTCGAAGGTAACATAGTAACTAGTAGATGATGTTACATGATTATGGTGGTGTGGCTCTGTTTGATGGTGGGTGTGTCTGCTAACATGTGTGCGCTTTGATTTGACAATTGCAGGAACACTTAGTCTAGGAGAATCCTCGTTCTTCTTCCACTGATTAATCCCTTTACCTAGATTAAAAATAACCAGTACGATCACAGCAACGAACACAATCATCATAAAAATTGGGACAGCATTGAACATCATATCTCCAGGATACATAATCTTCCCCCTCAAAAAACTTCTGTAGTATCCATACGCAAAAAAGGATTTAAAGTTTCAATGTTCGAAAAATTTTTCTCGTAAAAAAGTGTGGGACAAGGGACCTGTCCCCTCGACCCAAAAATTTTCCGCATAAAAAAAGACCCTTGGTTTGGGACAGGGGAACTGTCCCAAAAGGTCTGATTTGTTGATTATTCGCCTAGGTCGACGTTGTGGTAGACTTGGCGTACGTCTTCGAGGTCATCTAGTGCATCGATCATTTTTTCGAATTTTGCTTGTGCATCTTCAGGAAGGGTTACATCGTTTTGAGCAAGCATGGTTAGCTCTGCTACTGTAAACTCTGTAATGCCAGCATTTTTAAATGCTTCTTGGACAGCATGGAATTGTTCTGGCTCAGCGTAGACGATGACAGATTCTTCTTCTTCCAAAATGTCACGTACATCTACATCTGCTTCCATTAACAATTCTAGTATTTCATCGGCTGTTTTTCCTTCGATACCAAATACAGCTGTTGCATCAAACATATAGGCTACTGAACCGCTGACACCCATGTTTCCACCGTTTTTACCAAATGCTGCACGCACTTCAGATGCAGTACGGTTCACGTTATTCGTTAATGCATCAACAATAACCATTGATCCGTTTGGTCCAAAGCCCTCATAGCGAAGCTCATCGTAATTTTCTTCTGCGCCGCCTTTTGCTTTTTCAATCGCACGGTCAATGATTGCTCTTGGTACATTATATGTTTTTGCACGTTCAAGAACGACCTTTAAGTTTTGGTTTGACTCAGGATCAGGCTCGCCCTGTCTTGCTGCTACATAAATTTCACGTCCGAATTTTGCATAGATTCTACTTGTGTTTGCATCCTTAGACGCTTTCTTTTCCTTAATATTGTTCCATTTACGTCCCATCTAGAACACTCGCTTTCAACTATTGAATCACTTATATTATACATCAAACTTCTCATTAACAAAATATGTGATTGACAGGCTATATTGGGATTTTTTTCTTCATGCTAGAATATGTAAAAACCCCGTCACTTTTTTGTGTACGGGGCTACTATCATCGGATTAGACAAGTTTAGATTCAAGAAGTCTAAAAGATTAATAAAGAGTCATATATTGGTCTCTTTCCCATGTGTCAACTTGAGTACGGAATTGATCCCATTCGATTCGTTTTGCTTCAATAAAATGGGTACTAATATGTTCTCCTAGTGCACTTATGAGTAGCTCATTCTTTGAAAATGCTGTAACAGCTTCCTTCAGGTTTTCTGGAAGACTTTGAATTCCTAACGCCGCCATTTCATCATCTGACATATGATAGATGTTTAGATTCACAGGGTCCCCTAATTGAAGATTATTTATAATGCCATCTAACCCTGCAGCAAGCATAGCGGCTAAGGCAAGGTATGGATTAGCAGATGGGTCTGGATTTCTCAACTCAATACGTGTGCTTAAGCCTCGACTTGCTGGAACACGTACAAGTGGACTACGATTTTTCGCTGACCATGCAATATAGCTTGGCGCTTCATATCCAGGTACTAAACGCTTGTAGGAGTTAACCGTTGGATTTGTGATTGCAGCAAAACTATGAGCATGCTTTAGAATTCCAGCTAAATATTGTTTCGCTGTTTCACTTAGACCTAATTCATCACTTTCATCGTAGAAAGCATTTTCGTTCCCTCGGAAAAGGGATTGGTGACAGTGCATCCCTGAACCATTTACTCCAAAGAGCGGCTTAGGCATAAATGTAGCATGTAGACCATGCTTTCTCGCAATATTTTTTACAACAAGCTTAAATGTTTGGATTTGGTCAGCGGCATCAACTGCATCAGAGTATTTGAAATCAATTTCATGCTGTCCAGGAGCCACTTCGTGATGGGATGCCTCTATTTCAAATCCCATATCCTCTAATGTGAGAACAATATCACGTCGGCAGTTTTCACCAAGGTCAATCGGAGCTAAATCGAAATAGCCTCCATTATCATTTAATTCCATAGTTGGGTTGCCTTTTTCATCGGTTTTAAATAAGAAGAATTCTGGTTCTGGACCAACATTCATCGCTGTAAACCCTAAGGAATTTGCTTCACTCAATACTCTTTTCAACACTCCGCGAGGATCGCCAGGGAATGGGTTGCCATCAGGTAAATATACATCACAGATTAGACGTGCAATTTTGCTTTCTTCTGCACTCCATGGAAAGATAAGCCACGTATTTAAATCTGGGTATAAATACATATCAGATTCTTCTATTCTCACAAAACCTTCAATTGAAGATCCGTCAAACATCATTTGATTATCCAATGCCTTTTTCAATTGGCTGACCGGAATTTCTACATTTTTAATAATGCCGAATAAGTCTGTGAACTGTAAGCGAATATAGCGTACATTCTCTTCCTTTGCGTTTTGTAGAATTTCTTCCCTCGTATAAATTCTTCCCATATATTTTTCCTCCTTATAGTGCGTGTTCAAAAAGGAGGGTAAAAAGGACCAAGAATTTCAAGGCGGCGCAGCTTCGAGTACCGGAACGTATGCAGTTAATACGTGAGGAACGGAGAAGCAAGCCAACGCAGAAATTCGATGTGTCATTTTTGGCCGACTTTTTGAACAACCTCTTATATTTGTAATTAGTATCGCTACCGTTCACATAGTTGCTATTTACTCATCAAGGCATCAGATATCTTTTGTCTAGATACGGGCGACAACTAATTAATCCTAATTAATTTTTGTAATGTGCCTTGCCAAGGATGCCTGTACATCGATCTCACCGTGACAAATGTACTCAGCCGCCCCTTTTTTCCAAATATGGTTGTTCTCATCCCACCTGATTTCCAAATCACCTCCGGGAAGGTGAACTGTTACAGGTATGTGTTTTTCTATTTTCCCAGTTAACGTGGCTGCAACTACAGCTGCACATGCGCCTGTTCCGCAAGCCATTGTTATCCCGGATCCTCTCTCCCACACTCTATAATCAATTTCATTACTATTTCTGATCTGGACGATTCCCACATTTACTCTTTCCGGAAAGTGATTTGAGTGCTCTATGGAAGGACCTAGTTTCTCTAGTGGTACTTCATTAACATCATCAACAAAAAGGATTGCATGTGGGTTTCCCATTGAAAGGCAAGTCAGTTGATATTGATTATCACCAATACTCACAGGTTCATTGATGGTTGTTGAATATGGGTCACCCGCCATAGGGACCATTCCTTTTAGTAATTTAGGCTCACCCATATCAACTGTGATTGACTCGACTACATTTTTGTGACCGGTTGTAACCGTCACATACACGATTCCACCAAGGGTTTCGATTGAAAATGTGTTAGATTCAGCATACAAGTGATCGACCAGATATTTTGCAACACATCGGAGTCCATTTCCACAGTTTTTTCCTTCTGATCCGTCCTCATTAAATATTCTCATTCTAAAATCCGCTACACTTGATGGACAGATGAGAATCATCCCATCCGAACCAATTCCAAAATTCACATCCGATACCGATTTTGCAAGACTCGTAAGGTCCTGTTCCCTCAAGGAGGATTCTAAGAGATTGAAAATGATATAATTGTTACCCAAACCATGCATTTTTGTAAAAAGCACTTACACTCACCTTCCTTCTCTAAAATATAAATTGGACTCTACTTAACCGTGATTTGATCTCATCGATGACTCGTGTTTCTTCGTCTCTATCCGCTTGGAAAGTCACTGAGAATCTGATATAGTTACCCACATCATCCCAAGGCACACTTGAAATAAGGTGCTCTCGAATTAGGTACTGTCCAAACTCTTCTGCATTCACGAAAGTCGGACCTCCGACAACTCCAGCAGGTATTTCCACGTAAAGGAAGAAGGATCCCTTCGGTTTTTCCGCCTTAAATCCGCAATCACGAAGCGCGTTAACAAGTAATTCATGTCGGCGTGAATATTTTTCAGCTGTTTTTACTGTGATTTCTGGATGTGCCAAGGCATATGCTGCCGCTTTTTGGATCGGTATAAATTGACCTGAGTCACTATTGTCCTTAATCGTTGCAAATGCTTTAACTAGATTGGGATGTCCGGCGATAAAACCAATTCTCCATCCGGTCATATTAAACGATTTTGATAAAGAATGAAGCTCTACACCCACTTCTTTTGCTCCTGGGATTGATAGAAAACTAAGTGGCTTTTCACCGTCAAATACCAGCGCGGCATAGGCTGCGTCATGGACAACGATTAAGTTATTCTGATTTGCAAATGCAACTACTTCCTCAAAAAATTCTCTAGTCGCCGCAGCACCAGTTGGGTTATTCGGGTAATTTAAATAAAGCAATTTAGCTTTTTTCAATGTATCGCGATCAATTTGACTAAGATCCGGTAAAAAGCCATTCTTTTCTAAGAGGGGCAGCTGTACGATTTCACCCCCATAATATTTCGTATAGGTAGCTAGTACTGGGTAGCTTGGTGTCGGCATTAGTGTGATGTCACCTGGGTTGATAAAAGCTGCTGGTAACATCGCAAGTGCTGATTTTGAACCAATTACATGGTTGATTTCTGTTTCTGGATCAAGGTCGCTTACCCCAAATACCTCTTCCATGTAGCGAGCAGCCGCTTCCTTAAATTCAGAAATTCCGTTATCAGAGTAGAATCGATTTTCTGGTTTTGCGGCCTCTAATGACAGCTTTTCTACAACAGCTTCATCAGCCATTGCATCTGGTTCACCAACCCCTAAATCAATCAATTCAATATGGGGATTCTCTTTTAAGGCAGCTTTTTTAGCCCTTTTTATTTTTTCAAATTTAAAAATCTCATCTTTGAGCCCGAACGACGATCCACCGATTCGATCAGCAAAGAGTTGTTGGGTATAGTCTGTTAAAGTCATTGGTACTCCTCCATATCTATCAAATGCGCCTTGGCGTATTTGCGCCCAGATTTTTTCGAGCAAGCTCGAAAAATTTCCTTTGAAAATCTGTGGCATCCGCCGGAGGCATTAACTTTATTCAGTCTGTGTTTGAACACCAAACTGAATTGTATATACACTTTCTTCATCCCAGTATTTACAGAATGGGGACTTTCCTGAATAAAGTTAAATGCTTAACAAGTAGTTGTGACAAGCTTCGGCAGCTTCTTTTCCTTCTTGAATAGCCCATACTATTAAACTTGAACCGCGGCGGGCATCACCTGCTATGAAGGTTCCTTCCTTGTTTGTCTGGTAAGGATCTTCTGACTTTTCGGCTCTCGTTGTGGTTTCTTCTTGGTTGAATTTCTCTAAGAGATCTTGATCCATCCCTTCAAATCCGACCGCTAATAAAACAAGCTGTGCTGGCCATACTCTTTCTGAACCTGGGATTTGCTCTCTAATTTTCTCCCCATTTTCATTCACTATCGTCCTTACTTCGATACTCTTAACACCCATTAAGTGCCCATTCTCATCTCCAATAAATTCAATAGCTGATGTCGCATATGCACGGGGGTCACTTCCGAACCTTGCAAATGCCTCCTCATGTCCGTGATCAAGCTTGTGAATGATTGGATATTGCGGCCAAGGATTCTCTTCCGTACGACTAGTTGATCGCTCAGGATAAATGTCAAACTGAACTAGACTTTTACAATGATGTCGGAGGGCCGTAGATACACAGTCTGTTGCTGTGTCTCCCCCACCAATCACAATTACGTCTTTCCCTTCTGCAGAGATAAAATTCCCATCCGCGAAGTTAGAATCCAGCATACTTTTCGTATTGCTATGCAAGTAATCCATTGCAAAATGGATACCTTTTAGATTTCTTCCTTCCGCCACCACATTCCGTGGTTTTGTTGCTCCGGTACAGATAATCACACTATCAAACTCTGAATCTAGTTTTTCCAAAGGATAATCTTTACCAATCTCTATATTTGTGACAAATGTGACTCCTGATTCTCTTAAAAGATTAATCCGACGATCCACGACATGTTGTTCAATTTTCATTTTGGGAATTCCATACGTTAGCAATCCTCCAACTCGGTCGGACCTTTCAAACACTGTTACGGAATGTCCTTGTTGATTCAGTTCCGATGCACTTGCTAATCCTGCAGGTCCTGAACCGATAATAGCAATTTTCTTTCCTGTTCTATTCTTTGGAATCTGTGGAGTTACCCAACCTTCCTCAAAGGCTTTATCGATAATAGCCCATTCGATATTTTTTATTGTGACCGAACTTTCATAGAGTGAGGCTACACACCCTGCCTCACAAGGAGCCGGGCATGCCCTTCCGGTAAACTCCGGAAATGGATTTGTCTTACTTAATCTCTCATAAGCCTCTTTCCAATTTCCCCGATAAACCAGTTCATTCCATTCTGGAATTAGGTTATATAAAGGACATCCGGTAGTCATCCCTCCTAGAACACTTCCGTTCTGACAGAAGGGGACTCCACAATCCATACATCGTGCCGCTTGGTTAACTAGATCTCTTGAAGGAGGCAGAACAGAGATTTCCTTCCAATCCTTCAATCGTTGCAGTGGTTCACGATAATTTGCGGGCTGCCGCTTATATTCTAAAAATCCTGTATGTTTTCCCAAATCGACACCTCTTTTCTATGGAAATTAGTGTTAAGTAGTAGTTAAACCACTAGATTTTGCGTTTCAAGAATTAATTTATAATTCCGAGGGATTACTTTAATAAACTGTGCCGCTTCTTTTTTCCAATGTTGAATTAAGCGATAAGCCAAAGGACTATTTGTGTATTCATAATGTTCTTTTAAGAGGCTGTAAACCATATTCTTTTCCTCAAGATTTTCTATCGATTCTAGTAGAACTAATTCTGAATTATATTCTTGTTGGAACTGTTGATTAGCCGGTTCATATATATAAGCGATGCCTCCGGACATACCTGCTGCGAAATTTTTTCCAACTTCCCCTAGGATTAATGCCCTGCCTCCTGTCATGTATTCACAGCCATGTTCGCCGACTCCTTCTACAACAACAGTTGCACCACTATTACGAACACAGAATCTTTCCCCTGCTTTTCCACGAATGAATGCCTTCCCGCTTGTAGCTCCATAAAACGCCGCATTCCCTATAATCACATTCTCTTCGGCAACGAGTGGAGATAAACTAGATGGGCGGACAATAATCTTACCCCCGGATAGACCTTTCCCAACATAGTCATTACTATCACCTTCTACTTCTAAGGTGAGTCCACTTGGGATGAATGCACCGAAGCTTTGACCAGCTGATCCTTTAAACAGATAGTGAAGCGTATCCTCAGGTAATCCAACTGCTCCAAATTGCTTTGATATTTCACTTCCGGTCAGTGTTCCCACAGATCGATCGGTGTTTGAAATTCGGAAAACATCCCTTGCAGTCTGCTGGTTAACCCACGCTTGGCTGCTGATTGGAAGTAGTTCTCGATAATCGAGTGTTTGTTCGAGTTGATGGTCTTGTTTTTTAGATGAAACTCTTTCACCTTCATATCTCACTAAAAGTGGAGACAAATCAAGATTTTGTAGTTTCCACGCTTGAGGATTATCGATCTGGATGACGTCTGTGCATCCAATCATTTCATCCATCGTTCTGAAACCAAATTGAGCCATATAGTCTCGAACTTCTTGCGCAATAAAAGTCATGAGATGAACAATATGTTCCGCTGTTCCCATCATTTTCTTTCGAAGTTCAGGGTTTTGAGTCGCAATTCCAACTGGACATGTGTCCATGTGGCAAACTCTCATCATGATACAACCAAGTGAAACAAGTGGAAGAGTTGCGAAACCATATTCTTCTGCACCTAATAATGCTGCAATGACAACATCTCGGCCATTCATCAACTTTCCATCAGCTTCTAGCCTTACACTATTTCTAAGGCCGTTCAGCATGAGGGTTTGATGCGCTTCTGCTAATCCTAGTTCCCATGGCAGACCAGCATGCTTAATACTCGTCTTTGCTGCCGCGCCTGTTCCACCATCATAGCCACTCACCAAAATAACATCGGCCTTTGCTTTGGCAACGCCCGCAGCAATTGTTCCTACACCTGTCCCTGAAACAAGCTTTACATTAATATCTGCACTTGGATTCGCATTTTTCAGATCATATATAAGCTGTTCTAAGTCCTCAATCGAATAGATATCATGGTGTGGAGGAGGCGAGATTAACTCGATACCAGGTGTTGATCCCCTCGTTTTTGCTACTGAAATGGTGACCTTATGGCCAGCAAGTTGACCTCCTTCACCCGGCTTTGCTCCTTGAGCCATTTTTATTTGGATTTCATCACTATTCACAAGGTAATGACTTGTCACTCCAAATCGTCCCGATGCCACTTGCTTCATTCTGCTTAATTTTGAATCCCCATTAACGAGCGGTATAAAACGTTGTGGATCCTCTCCACCTTCACCAGAATTGCTTTTTCCTCCAATTCGATTCATGGCTACAGCTATTGCTTCATGAGCCTCTTTACTAATAGATCCGTATGACATTGCTCCTGTTTTGAAGCGTTTAAAAATAGACTCAATTGGTTCAACTTCGTCAATTGAAATAGGCTTCCTGTTACTCTTTAACCGGAACATACCTCTGAGCGTAATGCTCTTTTCAGTATCTTCACCCATCATGTGACTGTATTTTTTATAAACCTCATAGTTACCGGTACGACAGGCATGTTGTAAGGTGTGGATGGTCTCTGGTCGGTACAAATGTGACTCTCCGTTTACACGCCATTGCAGGTCATCACCTTCATCTAAAGTTGAATCTTCATTAAGCCACGCTTGTTTGTGACGACTAATGGTTTCTTTTGCAATATCTTCGAGTTGAAGACCGCCTATTCGAGAAGATGTGCGCGGAAAATACGTGTCGATCACTTCTTCACTAATCCCAACAGCCTCAAAAATTTGAGCACCAATATAACTCTGAACTGTCGAAATCCCCATTTTTGACATGATCTTCAGGATACCTTTTGTAACTGCCTTTTTATAATTTGCAAATAAGTTTTCACCTGTTAGTTGCGAAAGCGATTTGTATACTAGATATGGAAAGATGGCATTTGCCCCATATCCGAGAAGCACTGCAAAATGGTGAACTTCCCTAGGCTCTCCCGATGCTACAATGATGCTGACCTTGCTTCTAAGCCCTTGTCGTATCAAATGGTGGTGGAGAGCAGATACAGCTAGTAGAGAAGGAACTGCACCTTGATTTTGATCGATTCCCTGATCGCTTAACACGACTAGATTGCTTCCATCCCTTACTGCTTTTTCAGCAGTTAAGAGTATTTCTTGGAGACGGTCCTGAATCGCCATTCCCTGTACAGGTAAGAGAACCGAAATCGTCGATATTTTCCAATCTTCGCTATCCAAACTTTGTATTGTTCTCATTTCTACTTCAGACAGGATTGGAGAGCTCAACCTTATTTTTTTGTAATCTTCAGTCTTCGGTTGTAATAAATTCCCCTCTGCTCCTAGTAAAACTTCCATTGATGTAACATATGCTTCGCGGATGGCATCAATTGGAGGGTTGGTTACTTGGGCAAATCGCTGTTTGAAATAATTAAATAGTAATTGAGGTTTTGATGATAGAATGGCTAGCGGAGCATCGTATCCCATAGAACCAATCGGTTCATTTCCTTCTTGCGCCATCGGCTTAATGATTTTATCCAATTCTTCATAGGTGTAGCCGAACGCTTTTTGAATACGTAATAGTTCCTCTTTGCTTTCTGTTGCCTCTTTCTTCTTTGTTGTAAGCAGATTTTCAATTGGAGTAATGGTCTCATTTACCCAATCTTCATAAGGATTTTCGTTTATAAATTGCTGTTTTACCTCTTCATCCAGTAGAAGCTTCTTCTTCTCTAAATCTACTAAAAGCATTTGTCCTGGCTTTAGGCGATCTTTTAGAATAATTTTTTCTTCTGGAATATCTACTACCCCCACTTCCGAAGATAAACAAAGGAAATCATCATCTGTAAGGATGATACGTGCTGGCCTTAACCCATTCCGATCTAGGCAAGCTCCAATCTGTTTTCCATTTGTAAAACCCATTGCTGCTGGGCCATCCCATGCCTCCATAAGGCAACTATGAAACTGATAGAATGCCCGTTTCTTGTCAGATAGAAGTTTGTTATTCTGCCAAGGTTCTGGGATCATCAACATCATTGCTTTAGCGAGTGGCCAACCGGACATCACTAGATATTCTAGCGCGTTATCAAACATTGCGGTGTCACTGCCATCAAGGTCAATCACTGGGTGAAGAGCTTCATTATCTTCTAGGAGGTCGGAACGAAGAACTGGTTCCCGTGCAAGCATCCAGTTTACATTCCCTGTTATCGTATTAATCTCCCCATTATGCATTAATGTTCGATTTGGCTGCGCTCTTCTCCAGCTAGGAAAGGTATTGGTACTAAATCGGTTATGCACCATGGCCATCGCAGATTGGAAATCATCTCGACTTAAATCTTCATAATAGCTTCTTAACTGGCTTGGTAAGAGAAGTCCTTTATATACGATGGTTCTTGATGAAAAACTAACAATATAGCAATCTTCCTGATTTACTTCAGCATCATTGAATGCTTTCTCTACTTTTCGACGTGCCATATATAACAATCGCTCAAATTGATCACTGTCTAGTTCCTGATTGGTAGAAGTAACGAATAATTGGTGGACAGAAGGTTGTGACTGTTTAGCCGTGCTTCCCAACTCTTCATCATTCGTTGGTACATTTCTCCATCCAAAAATCTCTAGACCTTCATTCTGCACAATTTCTTCTATTCTCAATTTAAACTCTGTCACTTTATCTAACTCTTGAGGTAAAAATAGCATCCCTACTCCGTAAGCACCCATGAATGGAAGTTGTTCCCCTTTCAACTTCCATTCATTTACAAATAAATCGTGTGGGAGCTCAGTTAGAATTCCAGAGCCATCTCCTAATTTCTCACTACCCGTCTGACCCCCACGATGATTTAACCGTTCGAGAGCTGTTAGAGCCTGACTTACTATGGTGTGTGCTTTACCACCTTTAATATTCGCAAGCAAGGCGATACCACAAGCGTCATGTTCAAACTGAGGATCATATAAGCCATGTCTTTTAAATCGATGCATTTGTATCACCCCTGTTCCTTATCTGTTTCGTTGTTAGGTTAATAGTAGCACCGTTATTTTGAAAGATATTTAAACTATTCGCTATAAAATTTACACTGAATGACACAACTTGTTTTACCTTCACGAAGTATCTTCTCTACCAAAATGCCTTTTAGAGCTCAGGTTTAATCAACAATGTTCACATTATAAGAATCAAGCCACACATTGATTTGCACTAAATGTGCGATGAGCTGAGGTCCTGTCATCAGTTGCCCAAACCAAGGAACCTTAAATGATGCACCGTCTGAGTCAATGATATCTTTTACCTTTTGTTTCGAAACTAATTCTAGAATAGGAGAGTTCTTCTTCTCGATTACGCTAGTCAGCATATTTTTTACGAGATTCAAATAATCTGGATTATGAGTTTTCGGATAAGGATTTTTCTTTCTATACAGAACGGAATTAGGTAATGTTCCCTCTAATGCTTTCCTTAAGATTCCTTTTTCCCTACCTTCTAACATCTTCATCTCCCATGGAATATTCCACACATATTCAATGAGTCGGTGATCCGCAAATGGAACGCGTACTTCTAGACTAGCCGCCATACTCATGCGATCCTTTCGTTCTAGCAGTGTAGACATGAACCAAATCATATTCAAATAAAATATTTCCCTGCGTCTTGACTCTTCCGGACTTTCTCCATCTAATCGTGGAACTTCCCGTAATGTTTCATGGTATCGTTCTTGTACATAGTCTTTTAGATTAAGTTTGTTTTGCCAATGAGGTAATAGAAGCTTATGTCTTTCTTCTTCAGACTTCATCCATGGAAAATGATTATCTTGCAGTAACTCTTTCTTATAAAACCAAGGGTAACCACCGAAAATTTCATCCGCACATTCTCCAGATAAGGCAACCGTAAAGTCTTGTTTAATCTCCTTCGAAAACCAAAGGAGAGAAGAGTCAATATCCGCCATTCCCGGCAAGTCTCTTCCTTTTACCGCATCTTCTAACGAGTGAGCCAGTTGTTCCTGAGTAATAATTTTCGAATGATGATCGACACCTAAATATTGCGTCATCTTATCAATCCATGGTTTGTCTTCATCCACTTGAAATAAGCTTGATTTGAAAAACTCGCTATTCCGCTCATAGTCAATCGAATACGTATGAAGCTTCCCTCTTCCTTGTTGGTTAAAGTAGTTCGAGGCAATCGCACTTATTGCACTAGAATCTAACCCACCTGATAAAAATGTACAGACCGGAACATCTGCAACTAGTTGTCTTTCAACGGCATCTTTGACTAGAAATCGCACTTCTTCCACCGTATCGTCCAATGAATCAGAATGTTTGCGGCTTTCGACGTTCCAATAACGTTTCACTTTCAGTCCATTCCGGTCAAACATAAGAAGATGTGCCGGCCTTAACTCTTGTATTCCTCGATAAATACCATGCCCTGGTGTACGGGATGGTCCTAACCCAAAAATTTCTTGAAGACCTTCGCGATCCACTTCCGCCTTTACATTTGGATGTGCCAAAATAGCTTTAAGCTCTGACCCAAACAAAAGGGTGCTATCTGTATGTTTGAAAAATAACGGTTTGACCCCAAGTCGATCCCTTGCCATAAAAAATTTTTCTTGCTGATGGTCCCAGATTGCAAAAGCAAAAATACCATTTAACCGCTCTACACATTCTTCTCGCCACTCGATATAAGAAGTGAGAAGAACTTCCGTATCGGAGTGGGATTGAAATGTATACCCACGGCTTAGTAATTCCTTACGTAAATCCTCTGTATTATAAAGTTCTCCATTATAAACCATTGAAAAAGCATGCCCGCTTTTTGATCTCCTTGTCATCGGCTGTGTTCCTCCGGAAGGATCCACAACAATTAATCTTGTATGACCCAGTGCAGCATGATGATCACTTAAAACATTAGAAGCATCTGGACCACGCTTTGCTAATGTTTGCGCCATCTTACCGACGATTTGTTCTTGGTGTTTCAAATCCTGTTGCCAATCAATCCATCCTGTAATTCCACACATTGAGATCACTCTTTCTTAAGAAATTTTCTGGCTTCCTTCTATTCGTTAAAGCCAAACATGTATATTGATCTGTCATTTTAATCGTATCATCCTCTTTCTTGTAAATATTTAGACTATTCTGTGTAAAGTTTGCACTTATTTACATAATTTTTCCTTTTTGAATAATGGCTCTGTTAAAGGGACAAATATTACGATTAGGTGGTGCCTGCAGTCAGAATGGGTGTGGGATTCTGACTAACAGCATTAAATCAGGTGGCTTAGAGTCAAAATATGCACGGGATTGCGACTAGCTTTATGATCAAATGGGGATTGCTGTCTGAATAGGTCCGGGATTCTGACTAACAGCTTAAAATCAGGTGGCTCAGAGTCAGAATAAGGCCGGGATTGCGACTAGCATAATGATCAAACCGTGATTGCTGTCTGAATAGGCCCGGGATTCTGACTAACAGCATAAATTCATGGGGCCCAGAGTCAAAATAAACACGGGATTGCGACTAGCATTATGATCAAAACGTGATTGTTGTCTGAATAGGTCCGGGATTCTGACTAACAGCATAAATTCATGGGTCCCAGAGTCAAAATAAGCACAGGATTGCGACTAGCTTTATGATCAAATGGGGATTGCTGTCTGAATAGGTCCGGGATTCTGACTAACAGCATAAAATCATGGGGCCCAGAGTCAGATCAGTGCAGAATTCAAACAGAGTGTTTTACACAGCTCAAATAAAAAAAACACCTAAACCAAAATGGTTAGGTGCTTGTTATTGCTGTATTTAACGAACTTCAGAAGGGCTTTTCCCTGTGTATTTTTTAAACTGTCGGCTAAAAAAATGCAGATTATCATAGCCTAACGCTTGAGCCACTTCAGTTACCGACATTCCTGTATAATGTAGGAGATGCTCCGCCCTTTTAATACGAGCTTCTACAATATAGGAGCGCACTGACTTGCCAATAATCTCCTTAAACTTCAGCGAAAAATACCTTGGAGAAAAGTTCGCACGAGAAGCCAAGCTTTCAAGCGTATGTCCCTCGCCAGGATGTTGCTGTACGTAATTTGCCACTTCCCTAATCGCTGACAAGAGAGAAGTTTGAGCCTGGTCGTTTCGTTCATCATCCTGATGCTCCTCTCGTAAAAGCTGTATCATCAATTGTTTAAGGATTAACTTGGCCTCCGTTTCTGCCCCAAATGTTTTGATTAAAAATAATCGAACGTATTGTGTTAAGAGAGACTCAAAAGGGATTGCGTCTTGAATGGTGCGATAAGAATTTGGGATTAGGCTTGGTTCATTTTCTAAGTCAAAATGAATGTAGGTGATTGTAAGTGGATTCTGAGGATTCTGGGTGGCAGTCGTCCAATCGCCCGGAAGGAATAAAAAGCAACTTCCGCGTTTTATGGAATAATCTTGACCGTTTAATATCAAATTTCCTTCTCCACTCCAAACATAAAACAAATCATAGTTCGGAATAGGCTCTTTTCGCTTCCATTGCCAGTTTGGTTCACAGGTTATTGTCGCAAGAGATGGTTTCAAGATAAATTGCTCAGGATTAATACTCAGCATGCCGCTCACCTTCCTCACTTGTAAGGTTTATTATAACTATTTCTAGGGGCAGATCCATTCATTTATAAAATGTAGACCTATATATGAAACATATCCCCTAGAAAATATTGTATAACTTCCTAATCAATCTAACAAATATTATTTTTGAATAGAATCAATCTCATTTTTAGATTAATAAAGAATAAGTTGGTCTGTTATTTTCCTTATTGGTCCTCCACCTTAAAATACTCAAGCTCTTCTTCTGGTATATCCACCACGTGCTGAATATCAACGGCACCGCCCCACGAAGCTCCGCCAACATGGGTTGCCCGAGCATGTTGCCTTACATGTTCGTTATTATAGGGAATCCATCCGAAGTACACATCCTGCATCACAGGAAACATATTTGTAAAAATAGGGTCTGGTTGCTGTGCTTCTTCCCATTTTATCGATGCTCCCATCACTTTTTGCCATTCTTTCGGAAAGTCTGTTACCCCAAAAGGTGTTCCTTCAAAATCTAAAATCGTTTTCATTTGCAAACGAGGATAATAATTATGTATTCCTTCTGTAATATGATAATTACGTTTTCTCATCAAATAAAATTCTCCATAACTTACTTGGTCTTCAGGGTGAATATTCCAAAAAATCTTATAGGAACTTGGATCATTATTTGTTAATTTCAACACCCTGGGACTACCCGTTGAGCTTTCAAATTCCATCTGCCACTTATGGTTACTCCATACCCACAAGCTCATACCATATTTATTTTCTTCTGTAACTACTGGGACAAAAACGTATTTCTCATCAATTTCTATTACATCTAGAATCTCAGAAACTTCAGAATACCTTTTAAAAGTATCAGTTTTAACAAAGTCTGAAGGTTTAGCTAGATATAAGTAATAAATAACGAAAAGAAGAGCAACCAAACCGAGCAAACTTAGGATCATTCTTCGCTTCATTTACTTTCCACCCCTTTTAAAAAGACTTCTGCGGAGCGAAAATAATATTGCTTCTTAGGTGTTGCGATTAATAAACCTTTCCCATCTTCTTCAATAAAGATGGTTGTGACAACCCCGCTTCCCCATTTCTCCTTTACGCCCACCACTTGATATGGAAACCGTTCTTTTCGAGTGTTCGTATCTCCGCTCAGATACGTTTCCTCATACCATTTATCACTAAAAAACTTAGTTTCTTTCATTGTTGGAAGTAGTTTTTGTAATTCATCTTTTAGTAAGGTTACATCCTCTGCGGATGGATGAGTGTTGATAATTGTTGCATTTTCCACATTAGAAATATAGGTTGATAGATTGCTAGGCGCGTAAATAACATGCTGCAGACCAATCGAGGCTAAGGATAGAACTAAAAATAGAAAGTTCGCCAAAAAGCCGAGCCATGCATACTTCCGAAACCTATCCCAACGGCCTTCCTTTGATTTTAGAAAAAAGTAAAGAATCCATACACCTAACGGTAAAATGGGAAGCTTAATCAATGTATCAAACAAATTCATATTAAAGGAAAAAGAAAAAAGCCCAATAAGCAAAACAAGAATAATCTTCCATAATGTTGGTTTCACTTCTTGTTTTCTATAAGTTCTATAGGCTAAAAAACCAATCATTCCCCAACCGATTAATAACGTAATAACCGAAACGAGGCTAATTTTAAAATCTAACTCTAACAACGTAATTGATACCACCCCTTATTCTTACTACCCTCTTATATATTCGCAATTTTACGTTGAATTCCCTTTAGGAAAAAAGAAAATGTGCAAAGCCATGAAGGCCTGCACATTTTATTATTTATCTGTTGGGATTTCACAGCTTTCATCAGTACAAACTGCACCTTTTTCACCTGAAAGATCTTGGAGTTTTGGTGCTGGATGTTCTTCTTCCCAAACCTGTTGGAGTGCACCAAGGAATGTGGAAGTTGGCTGTGCACCAGAAATGGAATACTTTTGATTGATTACGAAAAATGGAACGCCGGTAACACCGATTTGTTGTGCAAACGCCTCATCAATTCGGACATCATTCGCATATTTCTTCTCATCTCTTAACACATTTAACGCATCCTGGCGCTCGACTCCCACAGATTCCGCTAGACCCGCTAGTACATCATGGTCACTGATGAGTTTTCCTTCCACGAAATACGATTGAAGAAGAAGCTCAGTAAGTTCTTTTTCTTTGCCTACGGTCGCTGCATACTTTGTAAGACGGTGGGCGTCAAAGGTATTTGTGTTTTTCATTTCATCAAAATTATAATTTAAACCGAGTTCCGCGGCTTGCTGACCAAGATTTTCGTTCATTTCCTTAGCTTGCGCCACTGGCATACCATATTTTGAAGCAAGTAATTCATGGATACTTTGACCTGAATATGGCTTTGCATTCGGATCTAGCTCAAAGCTTTTGAATTCCACTTCGACTTGATCACGGTTTGGAAATTGCTCAAGCGCCTGTTCCAAGCGCCGCTTTCCTATATAACAGAAGGGACATACATAATCTGACCAAACCTCAATTTTCATTTTTCCACACCTCATTTAGATTATTTTTCACCATGGTAACATATGCTTTCGTTAAATGCTCTTATCACGACCTATACATTAAAATAGTCTCGATGAAGTACTCAACTTTTAATAATGATTCACTTCCTATGTTTTAATATTCACTATTTCTCCGTCCTCCCCGCCTAAAATACAACTTTTGAACATTTAGTGAATTATATTTGACAATTTTGTGAACAAGATTAATAATATATAGTAGGAGGATGAGGAAAAATGAAATCTACTATGCTTGAGGCTGTTAAGTATTTTGGGGGAACAGTGCTTATTGCCGGTATCATTATTTTTTGTCTTGGATTCTTCGGAAGCGGTTCCAGTGTGTTAACAGCAATCGGAATCGGAACGGTCATGGGAGCAATTTTTGTCTTTTTGATGGGGTTATTTTTAATCGCGTCTGAAGAAATGTTACTTAAGGCACAAGGCGCAAACAAGATAAAATAAAACAATTAACTATTTATAGGCTTAGCCATTCATTTGGCTAAGCTTTTTATTTTGTTTCCGAATTATGTCTAAATACAACAAAAAAGAGTGCCTATAAAAGACACTCTTAGTTTTGTTACATATCCCAGACAAGCAGGAATAATGTACCGAATATTGTAATTAACGCTATAAAAATCATGAAGTATACATTTCCGTAGATTGCCCATTTATCCTTCGATTCACCAGCATGCATGAATACAATTAGTTGCAGCAATGCTTGCACAAATGCTGTTACAATCAGAATTGTTAGTCCTGCCGTAAAGGTTAAATCTAGGAAGTACACCGAAAGAGCAATAACCGTAAGAACTAATGAAAATATGAAGCCCATGACTTGTTTTGCTGGAAATAGTTCTCTCATATTACATCATTCCTTTCAAATAGATGAAGCTGAAGATGAAGATCCAGACTACATCTAGGAAGTGCCAATACAATGAAAAGATAAACGATTTACCAGCAGTTTGAGCAGTTAAGCCTCGTTTTCTTATTTGGAGAACAATCATAGTTCCCCAAAACAAACCAAATGTAACGTGAAGTCCATGTGTTCCCAATGTTGTTAACAACATCGCTGTAAACGCGCTTGTTTGTAGTCCAGCTCCGACATGGACATAGTGAACAAATTCATAGATTTCAACACCTAGGAAGGTTAAACCTAGAAGCAATGTGACTACGAAGAAACCTAACATCGCTTTTTGTCTGCCAAGGCGCATCGCATGAACCGCAAGACCGATTGTAAAACTACTTGTTAAAAGTAGAAGTGTTTCGATTAACACAGGTGTAATTTCAAAAATCTCTGCACCTGATGGACCACTGCCAACGCGGTTCTCTAATGTAAAATATGATGTAAACAAGGTTGCGAAAAGCATGATTTCGGCACCAAGGAAAATCCAGAAACCAAAAATATTTAACTCATTTTCGTGCGTACTATATTCAAGAGGTTGCGAGTGATCTAGTTTCATAACTTAGCACCTCCTAATTTTTCTTCTGTTTCTTTTACTTCTTCAACAGAAATATATCGTCCATGATCTTGTTCAAATGAACGGTATGCCATACAAACAAAGATACCAATTGTTGAAATTATCAACAGTGGCCACATAGCAAATACGAATGAGAAGCCCCATACAAAGAAGATACTACTCATGATAAATGGAACACCACTATTGTTCGGCATGTGAATCTTTTCAATTTTGCCTGGGAAGAGCTTGTGCTTTTTCTTCTTATCATCCCAGAATGGCTCACTTGAGTTCACACTTGGTGTTAATGCAAAGTTGTACTCAGGAACAGGTGTGTGTGTTGCCCACTCTAAAGTACGTGCATCCCAAGGGTCGCTTCCAATATCTCTAGGTGAATAACGGATGCTGTAATAAATGTTATACACAATTAAAATGAAGGCAATCGCCATGATTCCAGCACCAATGAATGAAAGCATGTTCAATGCACCAAAACCAGTAGATTCAGAGTATGTGTACATACGACGAGCCTGACCGTCTAACCCAGTAATATACATCGGGAAGAACGCTAGGACAAATCCGATTGATAGTGACCAGAATGCCCACTTTCCGATACGTTCATTTAACATAAAGCCAAACATTTTTGGCCAATAATATGTGAGTGCAGCAAGCATTGCGAATACTACACCAGGAATAATTGTGTTATGGAAATGTGCCACTAAGAACATTGTATTGTGATACTGATAGTCGGCTGCTGACATCGCAAGCATTACCCCGGTTACCCCACCGATTGTGAATAGTGGAATAAATCCAATTGAGTAAAGCATCGGTACTGTCATACGGATTTTACCTTTCCATAAGGTAAACAACCAGTTAAAGATTTTCACACCTGTTGGTACTGCAATCATCATTGTTGTAATGGAGAAGAAGCTGTTTGATGCTGCCCCTTGCCCCATTGTAAAGAAATGGTGCGCCCAAACTAGACATGAAAGAACTGAGATAATGACCATTGAACCAACCATTGATTTGTAACCATATAGGTTTCTTCCTGAGAAGGTTGAGATGATCTCACTATAAATACCAAACGCAGGTAGGATTAATATATACACTTCAGGGTGTCCCCATACCCAGAATAGGTTTGCCCAAAGCATATCCATTCCACCGTTTGTACTTGCAAAGAAATGTGTTCCAAAGAGACGATCCATTGTACCCATTGCTAATGCAACTGTTAATACAGGGAAAACTGTTACGATAATTAAGTTAGCAATTAAAGTAGACCATGTGAACATTGGCATTTTCATTAACGTCATACCAGGTGCTCTCATTTTAAGAATCGTGGTAATCATATTGATACCAGTCATCAATGTACCAAGACCCGAAATCTGTAACGAGAGCATATAATAGTTCGTTCCAACTGATTTACTGAACTCATTACCAGCAAGTGGGAAGTATGATGTCCAACCCGCATCAGGTGATCCCCCAATTACAAAGGAGATATTAAATAGCATTGCCCCCATAAAGAAGAGCCAGAAGCTAATCGCATTTAAGCGTGGAAATGCTACGTCGCGCGCACCAATTTGCAGTGGTACAACATAGTTCATGAATCCTATGATAAACGGCATCGCCATGAACATGATCATGACAACACCATGTGTTGTAAAAATTTCATTATAGTGCTGCGCATCTAATAGCTTTGCTTCAGGTGAAGCTAGCTGTGCACGCATCATAATCGCATCTACCCCACCGCGGAACAGCATGATCAAT
Source organism: Ferdinandcohnia salidurans (assembly GCF_042680725.1). Taxonomy (NCBI): domain Bacteria; kingdom Bacillati; phylum Bacillota; class Bacilli; order Caryophanales; family Bacillaceae; genus Ferdinandcohnia; species Ferdinandcohnia salidurans. The sequence continues at coordinate 145,503 of NZ_JBHUEK010000029.1, read as the reverse complement.
GCGGAGATTAAATACATAATACCAATTCGTTTGTGGTCAACAGTTGTTAACCATTCACGCCAGAGATAACCCCATTTTTTAAAATAGGTTAAGCCGGCGATAATTCCAATTACCGTAAGTCCAATTGCAACCATCGCTGCATAGATGGCGGGACTTGGATGTGGTATGGCAAAGCGTTCGAAGAATTCCATCCGTTGTTACTCCTTTCAAAAGAAGATGATGTTTAAAAAGTCCGGTGAATATGACACTTCGAATTTCTGTGTTGGCTTGCTTTTCCGTTCCTCACGTATTTACTGCATACGCTCCGGTACTCAAAGCTGCGCCGCCTTGAAATTCTTGGTCCTCTTCATCCTCCTTTTTAAACTCCTATCTGAAGTATAAATTCGGCGTTCAAGTTATATTTGTTGATTAATGATTGTTATGTTCTGTTTGACCTTCATGCTCTGTATGTTCATCTTCATGAACCTCATGACCTTCTTCAGCATCATCTGATCCATGGTCATGCTCTGGAGGTGGAGCGAATTCTAAGTGCGTTCCGGTGAACGTCATTTGTCCAAGATGCCCTGGTTCTAAAATCTCATCAAACTTTTCTTCAGTGAGAGGTTTCGCAGTTTCTTTAACCTCATCTACCCATTCTTCAAAATCTTTTGGAGATACGGCATTTACACTAAACGAATTTTCTGCAAATCCTTTACCACTAAAGTTTGCGTTTCGTCCCATTAGCTCACCCGTTTCATCGGCTGCAAGATGCAAGGTTGTAATCATGTCAGCCATGGCATACTTTTGTCCACCAAGCTGTGGAATCCAAAAGCTTGTGATTGGACCGTATGAATAAAGTCTGAATTCAAGTGGACGATCGGTTGGGATGTATAGATAATTGACTGTTTCAATATCCTCTTCAGGGTAGCTAAAATGCCATTTCCAATCGGAGGATGAAGCATAGATAACCAATGGTTCTTGCTCTTCATAGCCTTCGGGAGCTGACTCGACAATGTAGTTACTTTGAACCGAAACAACTGATAAATAACCAACAATTAAGATTGGAATACCAATACAAATCGCTTCAACCCAAGGATTTCCTTCAATATGTGGTGGCTCGTAATCCTCTGGCATTTTAGAAGCACGATATTTTACAAGCATATAAATTAACAATACGAAAACAACAATAACTACAAATGCCATGATTCCAATTGAAAGTAAGATATCATGGGCTTGCCTCTCGGCTTGTGGACCTTTTGGATCGAGAACCATTACTGGTTCACAGCCTGCAAGCACTGTGGCAATAGTAATAACCATCGATAAGAAAAACCATTTGATTTTCATAAGTGTACTCCTTTCCGAATGGATGCTCTTTATTCACAACTATGTGGCTGTGACGAATTTGTGTACAACTTCACAAAGTTGTCAAAAATTTTTTAGCTACTTGTTTTTTTCGTAATATCTAGAAAAAATTGAAGCTAAAATTTTATTTCGCGAAATTATTTTTTAAAGCTTATCACTGTGTAAATGATAATAACATGCGAGATAGCAAAAAGTTGTTACAGAAAAGGGAAGGAAGTTTTTGTAAAAAGTTATTATCTTAACATAAATGCCCCAAACCTTGATGTGACGCAAATCACAGCATTTTCTTGAATTTGAACAATTTGTTACAGATTTTAAAACGAAAAAAATCCTCGTATTTTTAATGGAATTTGAAGTAACCATCCATACTATAAAAAAGAGTTTCGAAAAGGTGGTGGGGACACTGAAATTATTGTTGGCAATGATGCTTTTCCTTTCTGTACAGCAGTTCCATCCTCAGGATAATCTATACATAACCTATAAAGGTGAACCAATCGCGACTGTTAATCGTTCTGAATACTCTATGCCCCTGCTTGGCATACCCACCTTGAATATAAAAAAATATACGGATTTTCTTACCTATTTAGAAGAACAAGTATACGAGGAGCCAAAGGACGCAAGAATTGGCAAGTCAAATGAAATCCTCAAAGAACATGTGGGCGTGAAGTTAGATAAAGATAAATTTTCAAGGCTATTCTATTCAAAGTTTTTCGGAAAAGGAGAATACCTTGAAGTACCGATTCAGCGAATTTATCCACGTGTTGATAGCGAGCTATTATCAACGATTCGGGTAAAACAGATTGGGCAGTATGTCACGCATTTTAACTCTTCTAATAAAGAGCGTTCCACGAATATTGCTCTTTCGGCTGCAGCAATCGATAGCTATGTGCTGTTTCAAAATGAAACCTTCTCTTTTAATAAAGTTGTTGGAAAACGAACTGCTGCTAGAGGATATCAGCCTGCACCTGAAATCATTCGTGGAGAACTAATTGAAGGAATCGGGGGTGGCATATGTCAGACTTCCTCCACGCTCTTCAATGCCGTTGATCGCGCAGGTGTTGAAATTGTAAAACGCTATTCTCACAGTAAACGTGTCGGCTATGTACCACCTGGACGTGATGCAACAGTGAGTTGGTATGGGCCTGACTTTCTATTTAAAAATACATACAATCAGCCGATTTTAATTCGTGCAAAGGTATATGGAGGAACACTTATCGTAACCGTCTACTCATCAGAGGATATCAATTATTCCCCTCGTAAGATTGTACCTAAAACCAAAAAAGGATAAATGTTGGTCATTCTATCAAAATCATTTCGACACCTTTATAAGTCTGGGTGAATATATTGGAAATGGGCTTAAAATAAGATACGAGATAATTTTATAGATGCATCGCGAACCTACAATATCCGATTTTAGGTAAGGGGGGAGCTCATGGAAAGGGATAAAAGAGCAACCGTTATTGCTGCTGCTGCATCTCAAGACAGTGGGAATATTTCAAACTCGACTCAAGGCCATTTTCAATATAAACCTCCTAATAATAGCGGAACCATCCTAGGCATAATGGGGGGCGTACTAACGATTGCCGGTGACGCTTTAGCAACTATCGGGGCAATCATTCAGCTAAATACAGATACTGCTGCGGACTTTCAATCTCAAGTAGAAAGTTTTCAATCCGATCAAGAGAAGAATAAGATGCAGGAGGATATTGATAGTCTTCAGGAAAAAGTGAAACAGCTTGAAGAAATAATTAAAAAAAATCAAAGTCAAAACACGAACCAAAATCCAAGCCTAAATATGAACTATAGTCGAAGTCAAACCATTAACCAAAATCAAAGTCAAAACATAAACCTTAGTCAAAGCAATAACATGAACTATAGTCAAAGCCAAAATATGAACTATAGTCAACGTCAAAACATGAACCAAAATCAAAGTCAAAACATGAACTATAGTCAAAGTCAAAACATGAAACATAGTCAAAAACAAAGGAAAAAGAAAAAAAGAGACCAAACATGATTATTTTGGTCTCTCAATTTCAAAAACGTCTCCAATTTTCGCATAATAATTTCCCGCCAAGCGACTTACCGCCCCTAATTTTTCTTGATTGATCCTTCCATTACTATATAAATCCTCATCAATATGAAACTGAACGACTTTTCCGATTAATAAATCACTACCAGGCATATCCTCTTGACCACCTAATTCGATTGAGTGCTCTAATATACATTCAAAACGAATTTTAGATTCCCTAATCCCCGGTACTTTTATATTCTTACTTTCAACCGGAGTCAGCTTGGCACTTTCAATTTCACTTTCATTCGGTGGAAGACTTGCTGCCGTCATATTGATTTTTTCTACATTACTTTCGTCCACAATATGAACGACAAATTCTTTTCCTTCTATAATATTTCTAGCTGTGTCCTTCATTTCCCCATCTTTTCTTTGGACCGATATTGAAATAAGGGGCGGATTTGAAGACACTATATTAAAATAACTAAAAGGTGCACCATTTAGCGTACCTTCCTTTGAGATTGACGTCACAAATGCGATTGGCCTCGGGATGATACTTCCAATTAAAAACTTATAATTATCCCTTTCAGAAGCTTTACTCGGATCAATTGAAATCAATTTTTTTCTCTCCTTTTAATCAAGACTTCTTACTTCAAACGGTAGTAATACATTTTCTATTTTCTGACGGTGGGGTTCATATTGTGGAGGTAACTTGAGTTCTGAACCCATCTCCTTATACTCTTCATCAATGCCAAAGCCTGGAGGATCTGTTGCAATTTCAAAAAGAAGTTCTCCGTGCTCTCTAAAATAAATCGCATTAAAATAATTTCGATCACGTACGTCTGTAATGCGGTAACCATGATCGGCAATGAATTTTTGCCACTCTAGTTGTTCCTCATCATCCTTTGCTCGCCAAGCAATATGGTGGACGGTTCCAACACCCATTTTACCTTTTTCCCCAGGTGTTCGTTTTACATCGATGACATTTCCAATATTCCCTTCAGATTTAAATCGTATAAAATCTCCTTCGGCTCCAATCCGCTCTAGACCCATAAGTGTTAGGAGCTTTTCTGTTTCTTCAGGCTGAGAGGAAAATAAAATCGCACCACCAAATCCTTTAATTGCTACATCAGAGGTTATTTCGCCAAATTCCCACTTGTTGTTTACGCCTTCTTCTCGTTCTACAATTTCTAGCTGCAATCCGTGGATATCTTTGAATTGAAGAAACTGTTCGCCGAAACGTTCCGTATTCTGATAGGAAATTTCAAATTTTGATAACCTTTCTTCCCAAAAAGACAGTGCCCCCTTTGGAACCACATACGTTGTTACCCCAACTTGGCCATCTCCAACTTTTCCTTGATATGCATCTGCCCACGGGAAAAATGTAATGATACTCCCCGGATTTCCAACATCATCTCCAAAATAAAAATGATAAGTACCCGGGTCATCAAAATTGACCGTTTGTTTTATAAGGCGAAGCCCTAATACACCAGCATAAAAGTCAACATTCTCTTGGGGATGTCCAACAATCGCTGTAATATGATGAATGCCTGCTGTTTTCATAGTAATTATTCTCCTTTACTATTTATCTAATTATTTTCCAACAAAATATGAAAGAATATTCGATCTGGTTATCTTAAATTTATTTATCTTGAATTCAAGATAATTTTATAAAAAAAGAGGGACGTTGTCAATGTCTAATTCTTACGGATATCGGACAAAAAGTTGGAGATATCGGACAATGGCGACGGGATATCGGACTTAGCTTTGAAGTTTATCAGACATAAATGTAATTATTTCGGACATAACCAACAATTTATCGGACATAACTCCGTCTTGAGCCATATATAAAAGCCTTCAGGTTCATTAACCGGAAGGCCAAGTTAGAAAAAAGATTTTAGGAAGCAAGAAGCTTTAGTGCAAATTGTCTACCAAATTCTTTGCAGATTAATAAGTCTTTTTCGTTTGGAGTGAGCTCGATTTTTAACGGTGAACAGATGATATCCGCTCCACGTTCTTTTAATTTTCCAGTAAGCAAATCAACCGCTCCACCATAATTTGAGTAGAGTGTACTTCCTGAACCGAACACTGCGCTCTTTTTACAATGAAAATCAAGATGATCCAGCTCATCATAAAAGTCTAAAAATTCATCAGGGAGCTCTCCATCTCCCCAAGTATAGCTTCCGAAGATAATCCCATCGTATTGGACGAGTTCCTCTGGGTCTATTTCAAAGCATTCCTTCACGTCCAACTGGATTCCTTTTTCCTTCATACCTTCTGCAATATACGTTGCCATTAACTCTGTATTTCCAGACATACTTGCGTATACAAGAACGGCATTATTCAAGGTCATCACCTTTTCATTAATGGTTTGCTTTTTTTCTAAGCTTTTCTAGCTGTTTAATGATGATTTTCCTTTGACCTTTAAGTTCAATTAAGCCTTGGTTTTGAAAGGCTGATAGCCTTCGACTAAGTGTTTCCTGTGAGGTTCCAAGATAGGATGCAACGTCGGCTTTGCGAATCGGCAATTGAATCGTCATTGATTCTCCATCCTGACCGTCTATCAACTCAACTAAGTAGCTTGCAACACGTTTTTCTACGTCCTGTGAGTTCAATTTTTCAATATGTGATTCTGATTCATGAAGTCTACTTGTGATTTCCTCCAGAATCTTCAATGATATTGTAGGATAGCTTAAGAGTAATTGATGAATGTCCTTTTGGTGGATGGTGCAAACCTCAGTATCTTCCATTGCCTCCGCAAAGCTTGTGGTCGGCGACTTTGAAAATAGCGAAAGCTCACCAATGAAGTCACCTTCTTCTACAAATCGGATAATTTGCTCTTTCCCATTTTCAGTGATTCGGTACATTTTTACCAAGCCTTTGTGAACTATGAAAAGATGCTCAGAGAGCTCATCTGAATGGAATAAGAGCTCCCCTTTTTTTAGGCGTTTTCTTACCGCGACTTGTGAAATTTCAGCCATTTCATTTTCGTTTAAATGGTTAAAAATCGGAACCCTCGAAATACATGATGTTATCATGTGGTTACAAGACTGACAGGACATTCATCTTCTCTCCTTTGTCTATAGTTCAGCCACCACCTTCTGTTGAAAACTGTGGCTACTGTTTTTTGGTTGTTTTTCTTTGTAATGGACAAGTCTGAGTGCATTCAGAATGACTAGCAAGACACTTGCCTCATGAATAAACATACCAGATGCTAGGAAGACTGTCTTTGTTAAAACACCGATTAATAATATTGTCACAATTGCTACTGCGAAATACATATTTTGCTTCATGTTTTTAACGGTTGCTTTAGCGAGACCTGTTGCTAATGGGAGGCGATCAAGTCTGTCAGACATTAAGACGACATCAGCCGTTTCCATCGCCGCATCTGTTCCCGCTCCACCCATCGCAATTCCCACATGTGCGGCAGCGATTGCTGGGGCATCATTTATTCCATCCCCGACCATCGCAACACGATGTCCATTTTCCTTAAGCTCTTTCAAAATTGACACCTTTTGTTCAGGAAGTAACTCCGCGTAAAAGCCGTCTATCTGCAATTCCTCAGCAACTTTTTCTGCTGTGGCTTTATTATCTCCGGTTAACATAACAACCTTCTTGATTCCGGAGCGCTTCAAGTTTTGAATGGCATTGACAGCATCTGGGCGAACTCTATCTGCGATTGAGATAACACCTATTACTTCTTGTTGTTGCGCAATTAACACGGCTGTGCGGCCTTTTTTCTCTTCTGCTTCAGCGTATGCAAGGATCTCTTTTGATAGAGTAATTTGATGATCTAGCATTAGTTTTCGGTTTCCGATCAGAACGAGTTTGCCATTCACTTTGGCCTGTAGCCCTTTTCCTTTAAAAATTTCAAAATCCTGTGGAATTGAAGTTATCGCTAGTTTTCTTTTTTTGGCTTCTTTTAGAATAGCTTTTCCTAAATGATGTTCTGAATATTGCTCTGCAGTTGCGGTAAGTTCCAGTAAGTTGAGATCTTCTTTTCCGAAGCCTTTTATTGCGGTTACTTCAGGTGTTCCCACTGTTAACGTACCCGTCTTATCGAACGCGACGATATCAACCTTCGCAAGCTGCTCCATGATTTCTCCACCTTTTATAAGGATGCCGTTTTTCGCTCCGTTCCCAACCCCAGCCACAATTGAAACCGGTGCGGAGATGACAAGTGCGCCAGGGCAAGAAATAACAAGGAAGGTTAAAGTAAGTTCGATATCCTTTGTAAAAAGATAAACGAGGATGGCGAGCACAATAATGAGTGGTGTATAGTACCCCGCAAACTTCTCTAGGTATTTTTGCGTTTTGGCTTTTGTTTCCTGGGCTTCCTCCACGAGTTGGATAATTTTCGCGAAAGTGGTGTCATCACCGGTTCGTGTTGCTACAAGTTCTAGATAACCGGAATCAAGAATCGTACCACTGTATACGGTATCGTCCCTTTTCTTTGAAACAGGGACCGCCTCACCCGTAATGGTTGCTTCGTTCACACTTGCATTCCCACTTAGGACTTTGCCGTCAACCGGAATTTTTTCACCTGGATGCACAAAGACGATATTCTCTTTTTCTACGTCCTCTGCAGCAACCATGACCTTTTCACCTTTTTTTAGGATTCTAGCTTGCAGTGGCGCAAGGTCCAACAACGTTTTTAGAGAAGATCTTGTTTTTTCAAGTGTGCGAGATTCAAGGTAAGCACCTAGTAAAAACAGAAATGTCACCGCAGCTGATTCAATATATTCACCGATAATGACTGCTCCTATTACGGCAATTGTGACAAGGAGCTCGATGCTAATAATTTTTAGACGAAGGGATTGAATCGCCTTCGTCATGATTGGAATGCCAGCTACTAATGTAGCGAGTAATAGGAAGATATCTCTTGCTACTCCTACATCCATCCACCCTAAAATTAAGCCGGCTACCAACAGAAATCCTGTGAGAATAACGACTTGTTTTTTGCGCAACCTTTTCATGTTAATCCCCCACCTTCGTTACTGAATTTTGGTAGATAAAACAGGATAGCCGAGTCTAGTAAGTAGTTCTTTATATGCTTTTGGGTTTGCCGTATCCTCTTGGTAAGAGACCTTTACTTTTCCTGAGTTAAATAAAACCTTAACGTCTTCAACTCCTTCTTGTTTTGATAAAGCTTTTTCGATCTTCTTAATGCAGCTTGGGCAACTAAGTTCTTCCATTTGATAAGTAGCTGTTTTCATCCTTTTTTCCTCCTTCTGTTTACATCTTTATTGTAAGCGGAGGAAAGAAGAGAAACTTTGACGTGGGTCAAAAATGGGGATGTTTTGGGGATTGATTTTCGAAGGCAGGGTGATTTTGTACTTGATGTGCTGATAAATTAGTGCGTGTGTCACAATTGTTGACTCATTCCGATTCGGCTTACCGGATTAATAGACTCTCTGTCAGAATCAAGGCTTCTTTCTGACTCAAGGAACTTAGAAATTGTGGAGGGAGTCGCAATCTGCAGCTCTTTGCGACACCACTCAATCAAATATTAGATTCTCTGTCAGATTCAAGGCTTCTTTCTGACTCAAGGTACTTAGAAATTGCGGAGTGGGTCACAATCACCAACTCTTTGCGACACCGCTCAATCAAATAATAGATTCTCTGTCAGAATCAAGGCTACTATCTGACTTAAGGTGCTCTTAATTTTTGGGGTGTGTCACAATCAGCGGCTCTTTGCGACACCGCTCAATTAATTAATAGATTCTCTGTCAGAATCAAGGCTACTTTCTGACTCAAGGTGCTCAGTAATTACGGAGTGGGTCACAATCAGCAGCTCTTTGCGACTCCGCTCACCCAAATTAATAGATTCTCTGTCAGAATCAAGGCTTCTTTCTGACTCAAAGTACTTAGAAATTGTGGAGAGTGTCACAATCACCAGCTCTTTGCGACACCGCTCAATCAATTAATAGATTCTCTGTCAGAATCAAGGCTACTTTCTGACTCAAGGTGCTCATAAATTTTTAAGTGTGTCACAATCACCAGCTCTTTGCGACTCGTTTTACTAATAAAACTCCTAATTTGTCTCAATGAATAGATTCCAAAACAAAAAAAAAGAGGAGGCCACCCCTCCCCTTAGTTCTGTCGTGTATTTTTTGAAAATCCATTACGTGCACGGTATTGCTGTGGCGACCTTGTTGGATAGCGCAACGGAAAACTAAACATATGCACAAGCTTTGTAAATGGAATCGATGCAAATAAAAGAAAAGACAAAATGACATGCACTTTAAATAATGTCGGAACACCGAGCATTAATTCAGGCTGTGGATTTAATGTGAATAAACTGCGAAACCATGGCCCGATTGAAATTCGGTATTCATAAGCTGCTACTGTTGTATTGTAGACGATTGTCATATATGTACCTAAACCGGCAATAAGTAGCAATAGAATGATTGTGAAATAACTGCCCGCTGATGTATGAACATGGACTCGTTCAATGACAAACTTTCGAATCAAAAATAAGATCAATCCGAGGACAACCATCAGTCCAGCAAACCCACCGCCTACTATTGCAAATAAGTGGTACGTGTGGTCATCCACTCCAATTGCGTTGTAAAACTCAAGCGGAATCAACATCCCCATCACATGACCGAAAAAGGCAAAGATGATTCCGTAGTGAAAGATAATGGAAGCATAACGTAGCCACTTTTTCTCAAAAATTTCCGTTGATGGTGCTGTCCAGCTCTTTCCGCGAAACACGAAGCGATAAAATGTCCCCACTACAAGGATCGCAATGCATATATAAGGATAGGCCGTCCACCAGAAGTGTAATTCCATCTAATGACCCCCTTTCAACAAATTGTGTTATATACTTATCCACATAAGAACATTTGTTTTCCACAACCTGTGGATCCTTTTGTGGATAGTGATGAGCGTTTCTCATTTTTATTTTTCCACAATATCCACGTTATCCACAGAAAAGCATCATACTTATCCACATCATCCACAAGTTATGAACATTACTTGTAAAGCATTGGATATGGAAGCTCTTCTAAATCCGCTTCCTCACGCTGATTTTCAAGCAATGTAATTTCTTCTGCTTCTGGTGCTTCAAAGACAAACATCATTAACAAATCCACAATTCGGTGGTATGGATTTGAATCGAATAGGTTCTTGTGAATCCGATCAACCGCAAACGCTAAACGGCGGTATAATCGTTCAAAATTCTCTCCCTCTGGGGCATGAGCTAATAACTCAAATAACATCGGGATATAATCCACAATTTCCTGTCCGTGATATTCAAATCCACCTTCGACGATTAACTTTTGGAGCTTAATTAATGCAGCCCCACGTTTTCTACTGTCACCTAATTCGTGGGCTGTTAAATAAAGACCTGTTTTATCTTTATAATCGAAGGTTTCTACATAGAGCTCCTGTAATTCTAATAATGGCATCTTAAAAAGTGGTGCAATTCTTTCTAAGATTTCGTTTCTCATTTTTACCGAGCCAACTTCTGTGTTCACATATTCCTCAATTTCCGGAAACCCTTCGTGGAGGGTCTTGTCCGGATAATCGAGAATTCGTGACATGATCATTAATATAGCTTTTGCTTCATTGGTCATTGATTTCCACTTCTTTCAAATGGATAAGTCACCATTCCTTCAGGTGGTGCTAAATCCTCAATACTACATGCGCCTTGCTTGTAATGGAGGTCTTCATCCATTTCTCGACGACCTGTAGGAATAACGAAGCGTTCATTGTATTTTGCTACACCCAATAAACGTTGCATTTCTTCAAGCTCTTCAACGGTCGTATTTGCTTCTTTTAAGAGCTTAGATTTCTCCACTTCGTCAATCCCTCCAACTGTTTTGGCGCGCATATGAACACGCATCGCTGCCATTTTGAGTAACACTCGGCGAATAACATCCGTATCGTCTGCAGATAAAATCGACGCCAAGTACTCCATCGGAATTCTCATATCATCAACGGCTGGAATATATCCATCCGCACTTAAGCCATTTTCATTCGTGATGTGGTTCATGATAGGACTAAGTGGCGGAACATACCACACCATAGGCATTGTGCGATATTCAGGATGCAACGGTAACGCAATTTTCCACTTCATTGCCATTTTATATACCGGTGACTCCTGGGCACTTTTAATCCAGCTAGCATTAATACCTTGCTCTTGTGCTTTTTCAATGACTTCTGGATCAAATGGATCTAAAAAGACAGAGAGCTGTGATTCATATAAGTCTTTTGGATCTTCAACGGATGCTGCTTCCTTTACACGGTCAGCATCATATAAAACGACTCCAATATAGCGGATACGGCCAACGCAGGTTTCTGAACAAATCGTTGGTAGCCCAGCTTCTGTTCGCGGGTAACAGAAATTACACTTCTCCGCTTTATGTGTGTTCCAGTTATAGTACACCTTATGATAAGGACAACCATTCATACAAAAACGCCAGCCACGGCAAGCATCTTGGTCAACAAGAACAATTCCATCTTCATCCCTTTTATACAGCGCACCTGATGGACAGGACGCAACACAGGATGGATTTAGACAGTGCTCGCAAATTCGCGGCAAATACATCATGAATGTTTTTTCATATTCCATGGCAATATGCTCTTGAAGCTTTTGCACGTTAGGGTCCATCGGGACGACCTCGCTACCGCCAGCAAGGTCATCATCCCAGTTCGGCCCCCATTCCGGCTTATCAATGTATTTTCCAGTAATCATTGATTTTGGTCGTGCTACAGGGATGTTTTCTCCCTTTTTCGCATGATGCAGATGTTCAAAATCGTATGTCCATGGTTCATAAAAATCATCAAGCTCTGCCATGTTTGGATTGTAAAAAATGTTTGCAAGTTTAGAAATTGGACCACCGGCTCGTAGGTGTAGTTTTCCATTTCGTAATGTCCAACCACCTTTATAGCGATCCGTGTTTTCCCATTCTTTCGGATACCCTGGTCCTGGACGCGTTTCAACGTTGTTGTACCAGACGTACTCCATACCCGGTCGATTCGTCCATACATTTTTACATGTGACAGAACAAGTATGACAGCCGATACACTTATCTAAGTGCATGACCATAGCCACTTGTGCTTTAATTCTCAAGCCAGTCGACCTCCTTTAATGGGCGAACAATTGTCAACGTATCTCTTTGGCTACCTGTTGGTCCATAATAATTGAATCCATAGCTAAGCTGTGAATAACCACCAATCATATGTGTTGCCTTTGGATAAATTCTTGTCACGCTGTTATGTGTTCCACCACGGTTTTTATTAATTGTATTTCCTGGTACGCCCATTGTACGATCTTGGGCATGGTGCATATAGACAGCACCGCGAGGCATTCTGTATGTTAAAACTGCTCTTGCTACTACTGCACCGTTACGGTTGTATAACTCAATCCAGTCATTATCTTTAATGCCGATTTCAGCAGCATCCTCTTCATTCAACCAGACAACCTGCCAGCCTCTAAATAGCTGAACCATGTTGCGGGTATCTGTGAACATCGTGTGGATACCCCATTTTTGGTGAGGAGTCATATAGCGAAGCGTTATCGACTTGCCACTATTCTCAACCTCTTTTTCTCCCTTTATAAAAGGACCTTTGTTAATCGGTGGAATATATAGTGGAAGACCTTCACCATAATCGAGCATCACCTCATGGTCTAAATAAAAGCTTTGTCGTCCAGTAAGTGTATGCCACGGAATGTGGTACTCTTTGTTTACTGTAAAAGGTGAATAACGACGACCATCACTTTCAAGGCCACTCCAAACCGGTGTTGAAAGGGTTTGACGAGGCTGAATTGTTAGTGCATCTAACGTAAAGTCCTCTTCCTCACGCTCTTTAGCAATATGTTCAAGCTTCTTCCCAGTCTTTTGCTCCATCGATTTCCAGCCTTCAACAGCACGCTTACCATTCGTTGCACCTGACATGAGAAGAATTGCATTAATCGCTTGCACATCTGTGTACAAGGACGGGTAGCCTTTTCCGACTCCTTCATGTTTAGACTTTCCTAGGCGACTTAATAAGGATTGGTACACTTTATCCCCAGGTATTTTAACACCTTTCGTTCCATACCCATTTTTAATATTCGGTCCGACTGTTATCCACATGTCATACACATTTGGATAATCACGTTGCACATAATTAAAGTTCGGCATTGTTTTTCCTGGAATTCCTTCTACTTCACCCTTGCGCCAATCCTTCACTTTTCCAAATGGCTGGGCAATTTCATTAATCGTGTCATGAGCAAGTGGTGAAATAACAAGGTCCTCTTGGGCCGGCAAATGCTCTTTTGCAAGCTCAGAAAAAGCCTTTGCAATTTCGCGGAAGGCATCCCAGTCACTTCTTGTATCCCAAGGTGGACTAATTGCCGCGTTAAATGGATGTACAAATGGATGTAAATCCGTAGTACTGATATCCTGCTTTTCATACCATGTCGCCGCAGGCAGGATGATGTCAGAGAACAATCCTGAGCTCGTCATCCGAAAATCCATACTCACGAAAAGGTCTGTTTTTCCTTCAGGCGGTTTTTCGGAAATCTTAACATCCTTAGGCTGCCACGATTGTTCAGGGTCCGATAACACTGTATCCTTTGAACCAATCAAGTGCTTTACGAAATACTCATGGCCTTTTCCGCTGTCCCCTAATAAGTTGGAGCGCCAATTAAAGAAGACTCTTGGGAAATTCCGTGGATCGTTCGGATTTTCAAGCGCAAATTCTAAATTCCCATCGACTAACTGCTTCGCAATATACTCCGTAACAGCTTTATCATCACTATGTTTTGCACGAGCATCCTTCATTACATCCAGTGTGTTTTGTGACAAGGATGGGAAGCTTGGTAACCACCCCAAGCGTGCAGACAGTGCATTAAAATCAGCCGGATGCATATTTGAATACTGGCTGCCCCAGTCTGTTTCTCTTTCATCAAAGTCATATTCATAACGGAACTGTTCGGTTGCAAAATAGAAAAACGATGTTCCGTTCATTAATTTCGGTGATTTTACCCAGTCATTCGCAAACGCAATTTGTTGGAAACCCTCTAACGGACGGACCTTTTCCTGTCCAACATAGTGAGCCCAGCCTCCACCATTCACACCTTGTGAACCTGTAAGTAAAACTAGATTTAATATGGAGCGATAGATTTGATCACTGTGGAACCAGTGGTTTGTTCCTCCACCCATTGCAATCATCGACTTACCTTGAGTTAATGCCGCATTTTCAGCAAATTCACGAGCAACTTGGATGACATGTTCCTTTTTCACACCTGTAATACTTTCTTGCCATGCAGGTGTGTAGGGTCTTGCTGCATCATTGTAGTCGGTCGGATACTCTCCTTTTAGTCCGCGGTTAATGCCAGTATGTGCGAGCATCAAGTCATAAACAGTTGTCACAATCAACTCATTACCAGATTGGTCCTTCATGCGTTTGATCGGAACACCACGCTCCACTTTTCCGCCTTCTTTTTCAGCAAAATAAGGGAACTCTACCATCGCTACCCCATCTGAATCATTTATGAAGCTAAGCTTTGGATTAATGCTTGTGCCATCTTCAGTCGTCATATCAAGATTCCATTTCGTGCTGCTATCCCATCTGAAACCTTGACTTCCATTTGGCACGGCAATTTGATTCGAGTCTTCGTCCCAAACCACTGTCTTCCAATCACCAAGCTCGTGTTCCGTTGAAAAATCAGAGGCACGCAGGAACCGGTCTGAACGGTAATTCTCTCCCTTTTTAGAAAGAGTGATTAGGAACGGTAAATCAGTGTATTGCTTTGCATAATCACGGAAATAAGGTGTTTCTTTATCCACATAAAATTCTTTTAAAATCACATGAGTCATAGCCATTGCAAGTGCCCCATCTGTCCCTGCTTTTGCAGGCAACCAGATATCAGCGAACTTATCATACTCCGCATAGTCCGGACTTACTCCAACTACTTTCGTTCCGTTATAGCGCGCTTCCACCATAAAATGCGCGTCAGGGGTTCTTGTTTGAGGAATATTCGTACCCCAGATAATGAAATATTTTGTATTGTACCAGTCACCGCTTTCTGGCACGTCAGTCTGATCGCCCCAAACCTGTGGAGACGCTGGCGGCAAATCTGCATACCAATCATAGAAACTAAGAATGGTTCCGCCGATAAGAGATAAGAATCTTGTTCCACCTGAATAACTCACCATTGACATCGCCGGAATCGGACTGAATCCTACTACCCGGTCTGGACCATATTTTTTAATCGTATAGATGGTCGATGCTGCAATCATTTGGCAAATATCTTTCCAGTTTCCTCTTACGAAACCACCTCTACCGCGTGCGGATACGTATGATTGACGTTTTTCCGGATTGGTGACAATATTTTCCCAAGCTTGTACAGGGTTTTCCGCTTTCGCAAGCTCATCCTTCCAAAGAGCAAGAAGGTCACCTCGTACATATGGATATTTCACCCGAGTAGGGCTGTATGTATACCATGAAAAGCTCGCACCACGTGGGCATCCGCGGGGCTCGTAATCTGGGAAATCATCACCAGTAGACGGATAGTCTGTTTGTTGAGTTTCATAGGCAATGATTCCGTCCTTCACATGAATCTTCCAGCTACATGAACCTGTACAGTTCACCCCATGTGTGGAACGGACGATCTTATCATGGGCCCAGCGATTGCGATAGACTGATTCCCAGTCACGCGGGCGTGGATTTTCTTCTGTCCAACCATCGTTTATACGCTCTCCACGCACTAAATGCTTTAGCGAGTGGAAGAGACTATTCTGCTTTGCCAATGTCTCCATCCCTTCCCTTTAGAATATTTGCCAATGGGTTAAAATCTTCACCCACTAACCTGAAGCTTTGCGTTCCTGCTTGGAACTCTTCGAGGAAGACTTTCCAGCTTGATGCATTTGCTGCGGCAAGAATAAGTCGCTGTAGCGTGCTCATATCCTGAATTTCATAGATTTCTTCAATCATTTTTCCAGGTATGTCACCAAATCTCATTCTTAGAACAGCAATCAAATCTTCCCGATCATCAATCAACATTGCGTCATTCTCCATTGAAAACAACAAATCAACCCCTTAATTAGAAAAGTGCAAAGCGCCTGCTTATCGGCGACAAGCATAAGACGAGCGCTGACAGAAGGCGCTTTTTGCCTTCCGAAGCGATTGCCTTATGACCTCGAGCCGATGGCGCTTGGAACTAGACACCAAAAACTAAGTACGATATTTTTATAGTTTAATCATCTTGTAATAGTCGGAAATCAACTGATTCTTACATTTTTCTGCGGTTTCTTTAAAAAAGTTTGTAACCTCTTCATCCGGATTTTCTGCTTGTTCAAAGCTTACAAAGCCCGTAACAGCTTGTGAAAATGACTCTGAGAATCGCAAAGTGAGCTCAAACCCATTTTCCTGCTTCACGACAGTGGCATAGATGTCATAGGAATGAATGTTATATGCTAAAAATGTTTCAACCATCTTCTGATATAAGTTTGGAGCCGCAAAACGCAGCATTTTTTCCTCAATTGCCTCTTTTTTACCCATTTACATCCCCTTTCCTCTATTTCCTAATTTTTCATTTTATTATTCGTTAGTTGCTAGCAGTTTATTCATTTCATCATCATTATGGATTTCATCTATTATTATTAAGCTATCAAGTAGTGGAATCATCCGGTGATCCGCTTCTTGTGTCTCAAGGCTTTTCTTCATCGTTGCAACGATGCGACGCATTAAATCATGGTCACGTGTTAATTGATTCACTAATTTTTCAAGTTTCGGGTTTTGTTCAATTATTTCTTTGTACAAACCTTCCTCTTCTGAATCCGCATGCTTGAGTGTTCTCGATTCCCAATGATCAATCGCAATCTCCGCCACCTGTAATGCTTTTTCCTTATCTCCTTGGTCAATACATTTTCTAAATAAATTTCGGAGCTCCTTCGCCTCATGTAATGCAGCCTCATGAATCGCTGAATGAGAATCCGTTTTTCGTAAACTTGGTCCTGTTGCCATCACTATCATCCTTTCATCATTTACAAAAGATTAATTTCTTCTTCCTTCATAATCCTTTCCATCTTAGGTTGCGTTAAACTTACTAGATTACATTTTGCGAAAAATGTCATAATTATGGATAGGCGAAATTCTTGTTCGAATTCTTGTGCTACATACACAAAAAGAGCCGAGGTTTGCACCTCAGCTCTTCGTTACTACTTCGTTATATTCTTATATTATTTGATTACTCATTCCAAGGCTGTGTATGATTCGCAATAACCTTTTTGTAAGAATCTGCAACTGATTGCGGAATCAAATCCTGTACTAAAAGATCATCGACAGAAGCATTCATTTTTGAAACCCAGTTTTCTCTTGTACCATAAAGTTTCTTAAGCTTGTCTTCACTAAACATTGTCATAAAATCACTTTCAATCATATATGTTGCAATTGGATTATCCGATAATGGATGGCGGATTCCTCCTGTCACATTTCCATGAGCATCTCTTGTGAGTTTCCCTGTTTTAGTGTCAACCTCTAACCATTTATCGTCTGCTACTGGGAAGTATTTTTCCGGTTCTGCATTTGGATCAGCTTTTTTAGCAGACGCATATTCATAAAGGTTATCAAGCGCACCACTTACAAACATATCGATATGCAAATCACTCTTTATCGTATTTGGAAGCGTGCTGATCGGATACTTTCTTGGATTCACTCCAGCTTTGATAAGTACATCATTATTCTGGATAATCGGTGAAATTGCATCTGAATGTGGAGCATTCGCTACTTCATAAAGTCTAAATATATCATACTCGCTGTTTTGATCTTGCTTATTTTTATAGGATGGGAAAAGCCCTTTTCCTTCCTTAAAACCAGCTTCAGCCTGAGACATAATGACCATCGTCGGAACTCCCATCGCCTTATAGATGGACTTTGGCGTATTCTTGTCATATAAAGATGGCATCACATCTTTAGACGGCTGAATTGAAGTTGGGATTGCACCTACCCAATTATAATAGCCATCAAATAAATACTCGTCTTTTTCAGCATTGTATAAGTATGGCTGGAACACATTTGTATACGTATTTAAATACATACCTGATTGGCTTTGACCACCAAGGAACACAAAATCAGGCTTTGTACCAAGAATTTCTTTACTTTGGTTCTCATCATTTAATGCCACACCAAGCTGTGAAAGCATATCCCAGAACAAACCATTTTCATATTGATCTTCATTATCCGCAACCCAGTCAATATCGGTATAACGGACAGGATCAAATGTTTTCAATGCTGTAACATTTACATTTTTGGAAGTGATCCCGATATAGCCATGTCCATTATCCATGAAATACTCCCAGCTTCTTCTCCATGTATCTTCCATATCGGAATTATTGGAAGCATTTAAAATATCAATATAAACTGCACCGGAGAAATCTTTCATATCCTTTGGCATACGCACAATGATTCTGTTCGTGTAATCATATGGACCACTTTTTACGGTTGGCACATCATTCCCTTCAACATTACCAAGCTCGTAAATATTGGCATTGCCGGAAAGAAAAAATTCCTTTTCCGTGTAAACATAATCATTCCAAATATCAACCTTACCAACAGAATCAAGCATCGAATTATATGGATGGCTAAGCTCCGGATTAGCAGCTGTATCCTGTTCGTTATGATCAAAACCAATTTTTTCAGGGTCAAATGGTTTTTCCTCAATCTTAGTTGGTTTAGCTTTTGAAATGGCGTAAATCTCATCCGCGTCTGGTCCGCCGAAGCCTTTCTTTTCATTTACATAGTCAACTAACTTATCATAGCCTTCTTGTAAAATATATCCTTCATCTAATAGTTTTTTTGCCTGTTCTAAAAATGGCTTCTTGTAATCTTTCTCATAATTAGAGTATAAGTTTGCTATTTTATCAGCGGTGAAGAAAACCATACTTCCATTCGTTTCAAAAGGAAGACCATTTCTACTAGGATAATAGGTCGCAATTGGATACTCAATCTGAGGTGCACGAATACCCCCCAATGCATTGCCATGTTCATCTGTTTTAGTGGTATAAATGGTTTTACCGTCTACAATTGATTCATTAAAATCAATCCATTTGTCATCTGCAGAAGGGGCTGGAATTCCTTCGGTTACCCACTTATGCATGTTTTCCTGTGCAGCATTTACATAAATCTGCAAATTTAAATCACTTTCATAATGACCAGGATCGTATTCTTTTGGCGGTCTTCCCTTTCCATTTCCAAGCTTAATTTCATCGCTGAACGGAATTACATCCAGTGTTGGATCTGTATGCGGTGTTCCCGCTACTTCATAAAATCTAAACTTATTTTTAGTTGTAGATGAATCACGTTTTCTCTCATACTCATAGATTGGTAGATTTGCAAACATATGCTCAAATTCAGACATAATAACGATATATGGAACACTCGTTTCTGAATAAGTAACGCTTGGTTGAGGCCCACCTGAATGAACATTTGTTGTGCCAGGTCCAACCAAATTCATATAGCCATCAAATAATGGCTTTCCTTTATTCGAATTTTTTAATAAATGATCAAATAAAGTAATATAAGTATTTAAATAAAAGCCTGATTGACTCTGCCCGGATAAATAGACAAATTTAGGTTTTAGACCACCCAAAATGTCGCCTGCACTTTTGCTGCGAAGCTTAGAGCCCAATTGGGAAAGCATATCCCAAATCAGACCATTTTCATCCTCACCTTTAACTTGCCAATTAAGGTCAGCATACCTCTCACTGTCGAACTTTTTTAAAGCATTAATGGTATCTGTTTTTGAAGTAATCCCAATATAGGCATGTCCTTCGTTCATATACCAATCATAGCTTCTACCCCAAGTATCTTCTAAGTCTACTCCACTTGAGGCATTCAAAATGTCTACGTAAACACGGCCTGAAAACTTTGCAGGATCCTTTGGAAATCTGACTAGCAGCCTTGTTGTATAATCATTGTCAGATGACTTGATAAAAGGAACATCCTTATCATCTATACTATAAACATTCGCTTTCCCTGACATGAAAAATTCCTTTTCATCATAGCCGTAGTCATTCCAAATATCTACTTGTCCACTTGAACTATACATGGAACTGAATGGATGACTTTTGTCAGTGGGTTCACTGTGAAATGTCATCCCTTCGTCGTAAGGAATTTCTTTCACAGTTGGAATCTGTTTTATTGCCTTTTTAATTTTCCCTTGATCTTTATGTGCGTTTGCATTTTGTATTGCCGGGTCCGCTTTGTGGGAACCTTCTTTCGCTGCCATTGTTGAAATTCCCCCACTCATTAATAACATAACTGAAAGAATAACAATGGAAATTTGTTTACCTAGTTTCAAACCTTTCACCTCGTTTTAAATAGTTAACCGCTTACATAAACTTTTAAAATCACCTCCTTAATTTCTGTTAACTTAAATATTAATATATCAGTAGTATAACGTTATCTATATACTACTTCTATAATCTTTTGAATATTTGCAATGAAATAGTTGTTTAGTCCCGAAATAAAAGAAGTGTGACTCCTCCAAAAGTCTCTTTACATAAAAAAAGCCGAGGTTTACCCTCAGCTTTTCTTTGTTATGTATCCTGTTGTTCTGTAAGGTCATTGAAGAGTCCAACGTAATATTTAACCTCGCCAGCTTCATTTTTCACTTCACTAATGGTCAGCCATTCACGATAGAGCTCTTTGTTTTTCCGGCGATTCCAAATTTCTCCCTGCCAGAATCCCTTCGATCGAATTGAATCCCACATTTGTTCATAAAACGCTGCATCATGTTTTCCAGAACGGAGAATACTTGGCGATTTTCCGATTGCTTCATTCGGTTCGAATCCAGTAACCGTTGTGAATGCATGGTTAACCTTTTGAATAATACCCTTCTGATTCGTAACCATCATTCCTTGAGCAACATTCTCGATAAGCTTTGCTTCCAGTTGAATTTTTTCAGTATAGAACATCCACACAACGAATACAGAGCTTAATAGTGCAAACATCGCGAGCGACATAAACCCGATCGCATAGTGTCCTGTCATTCCATACACGATTGAAAGAACGATTGGTGGGAAGAAACCACCTAATCCCCCCATTGCTGATACGATTCCGTTCACAATCCCAGCTTGCTTTGAAAAATAATACGGGACGAGCTTAAAAATCGTTCCATTCCCAATTCCCGCAAAAATGGAGATAAGTAAACAGCCAATGGTGTATAAGACAATATCAGGTGTAAACGCCAAGAGCACACCTGCAAACGTGATTACATTAAAAACGATAAACAAAATGAGATACGGGTTAAACTTATCACCAAGCCAACCCCCAATTGGGCGCATTAGGGTTGCCAGTGTAATAAACCCAGCTGTTCGCAATCCCGCGTCAACCGAAGTTAACCCAAAATGAGTGACTAAAAAGTTCGGTAAATACACAGTAAACGCAACAAAAGATCCAAAGGTTACAAAATAAAATAAGCTAATGAACCAGAGCTTTTCATTTTTATAAACGCTTTTTATCTGTTCACTCAATGGTTTATTTACTTTAGGTTCATGACGGTCGCCAAGCAAAAAGTTTAAAAGTGCAAATAAAATGACTGGTATTAAAAACAATCGGACCGTACTTTGCCACCCAATGCTTATTGCAAGCGCTGGTGCTGCAAATGAAGTGATTGCAGTACCAATATTTCCTGCACCATAAATCCCATTTACAAATCCATGACGTTCCTTCGGATAATACTTCGGTAAGGAAGTAACCCCAATCGAAAACAAGGCTCCCCCAATACCTAGAAGAAGTCCTCCTAGAATCAAATCAAACATGGTATCAGCGATACTGATATAGAAAATAGGAAGGATCAGGATGACAAATCCAAGGAAAAACAACCTTCTAGCCCCAAATTTATTTGTCCAAAATCCTAATAATATTCGCAACAGTGAGCCCAAGATGACAGGAACGGCTGTAACCATTGCGGTTTGATTATCGGTTAAAGGAATATCATGCTTAATGCTCGACATGAGGGAAGAAAGAATCACCCACACCATAAAACCTACAACCAAACTTGAGGTTTGAAGTGGCAACTGCAACTTTTGCGTCTTCATACTTTCGTACTCCTCCTCCAAACAATCTTTATGTATTCTTCCTAGTTTACGGAATTTCAAGAAAATCAAACATACTTTTTTCTCGTGGGCCAGAGGTGGGTCAAGGGGACAGGTCCATTGTCTCAGGAAAAAAATGGTGGGACGCGGGACCTGTCCCTGTGTCCCAGATGACAAATGTCATTGAGGTTGATGACATTATCCACTAATATTGGTGGTCCGTCGGTTTTACAATGATGGTGGAGGTGTTTTTATGGAAGCTATTATTGAATTAAACCAAGTTAGTAAGTTGTTTAAAAACAAGATGGCTGTTAATCGGGTTTCTTTTTCGATTCAAAAGGGCGAGGTTGTTGCTATTCTCGGTCCTAATGGGGCTGGCAAAACGACAACCATGATGATGATGCTTGGACTATTGGAGCCAACTGATGGAAGTGTTCAACTATTTGGGAGTCATCCAAAAGCAAAAGCCGTCCGTGAAAAAATCGGAGCTTTGCTACAAGAGGTAAGTGTGATTGATGCACTAAAGGTACGAGAGGTTATCCAGCTTTTTAGAAGTTATTATCCACAGCCTTTATCATATGAGGATCTGGTTGCTTTTACTGGATTTACAAAGGATGAGTTACAAAAACGTGCCAATAAACTTTCTGGTGGTCAAAAACGGCGCCTTGGTTTTGCGCTTGCAATGGCAGGTAATCCTGATGTGTTATTTTTTGATGAACCCACTGTTGGTATGGATGTAACCTCAAGAAAACTATTTTGGAATACAGTTCGTGATTTGAGAGATCGTGGGAAAACGATTCTATTTACTACCCATTATTTACAGGAGGCCGATGATATTGCTGAAAGAGTCATTCTCTTTCACGAAGGAAACATCATTGGGGACGGAACCCCCAAAAGTATAAAGGCTAGTTTATTAAAGCAGTCTGTTTCTTTTACTCCAATTTCTGCAATTAGCTTTGAAAAATTAAAAAATCTTCCGCATGTAGCAGATGTGTATGAAAAGAATGGTCGGATATTTTTATTAACAGATCATACAGATGGAGTCCTAGCCTCTATTTTTGCTCAGAAACTTTCCGTTCAAAATATCGAAATTGAACGCGGGCGTCTCGAGGATGCGTTTGAACAGTTAGTTGAAAAAAGGGAGGTTATATAGTATGAACGGTTTTTTAATGCAATGTAAGTACGAGGTTCTGAGAATTTTCCGTAATCCCTACTATGTATTTTGGTCTTTGTTCATGCCGATCGTCTTTTACGTCGTTTTTACGAGAATTTTTAATTCAGGAATGGACGATCAACAGTTATGGCAAGCTCATTATTTAATGTCAATGGCTGCATTTAGTGTAATGGGATCTGCTATTATGACACTTGGAATACGTCTTGTGGAGGAAAGAAAACAAGGCTGGTCAATGTTTATGAGAATTACCCCATTATCTGACCAAGCATATTTCGCAGCAAAAATGATTGGGCAAACAGTCATTCATGTTTTTTCGATTGTGATGATATTTACTTCAGGTGCACTTATTAATGGGATCTCCCTCACCCTTCTTGAGTGGCTAATGTGCGGAATGTGGTTACTGTTCGGCTCATTGCCTTTTCTTGCTATAGGGACACTAGTAGGAACGATGAAAAGGGTGGATACAGCCTCTGGCGTCTCGAATATGATTTATATGGTTCTAGCGCTGTGTGGTGGTATGTGGATGCCAATGGAGATACTGCCAAATTTCGTTCAATCCATTGGAAAATGGCTCCCTTCCTATCACTTTGGCAGTGGTGCATGGGAAATTGTCCGTGGCGGCCAACCAGACTGGATTAATTTTACACTTTTGGTTGGGTATCTCCTTCTGTTCATGGTAATATCAGGTTATACAAGGAGAAAACAAGAAGTGGCGGTGTAAGAATGCTACAAAAAATAAAAGAGTTTCGGATCTTTCCTGCTAGGTACGGATTCTTCCCATATATCTTTTTAATTTATCTGGTCATGCCTGCCTACTATGTTTTATTGGAGCATAGTTGGAAACAAGTTGCAGGGATTGGACTGCTACTATTGTTTCTCGTAACCTATCGACAACTCTATAACTCTTCCGATAAAAAGACCTATGCATATTGGTTAGTTGTCCAAATTATTTTGGTTATGATCCTTGCAATCTCTTATAATCTTTATAATTTATTCTTAGGGTTCTTTCCAGCTCATTTTATTGGCTGGTATAGTAAAAAGGTTTATTTTTATCGCGCATTAGGGTTCTTTACCCTTTCAATTATCATTCCACTTCTGATTCATTGGGATTCTTTGATTCTAGAGTCGATGTACTTTTATGGTATTTTTATTATCATTATGATTGTTTCTCCATTCGGTATCCGCTCAATGAATAGCCGTATGGAGCTAGAAAAAAAACTTGAGGAAGCAAATGAACAAATTGAGGAGCTAGTGAAACGTGAAGAACGGTTAAGGATTGCAAGAGACCTTCATGATACGTTAGGACACACGCTTTCAATGATTACCTTAAAAAGTCAGCTCGTTCACAAATTGATAAGTAAGGACATTGAAAAAGCTAAGCTTGAGACAAAAGAGATTGAAAGAACCTCTCGCACTGCTTTGACACAAGTAAGAGAATTAGTTTCTGATATGAGGGCCGTCACCATTGCAGAAGAACTAATTGAAACGGAGAACATTTTAAAAACTGCAGGCATTTCTTTTGAGTTTGATGGAGATTCAAAACTAGAAGATGTCCCATTGCTCACTCAAAATATCCTGAGTTTATGCCTAAAAGAAGGGATTACAAACGTTGTTAAACATAGTGCTGCGAATAACTGTACTGTACATTTATTGAAAAAACCGGGCGAAATCGAACTTTCCATCTCTGATAATGGGAAAGGTCTAGATGAACAGAATGCTGACGGTAATGGGTTAAAAGGAATAAAGGAGCGATTACATTTAATCGACGGTTTCGGAGAAGCAATTTCGCAAAATGGAACTAAATTAATTATCACTGTTCCCATAATTGCAAAGGAGAAAAAGGCTGGTGTTGGTTCTTGATTAGAGTAATGATTGCCGAGGATCAAGGTATGCTTAGAGGAGCTTTAGGCTCTTTACTCGATTTTGAGGATGACATTGAAATCGTTGGGGAAGCATCCAATGGAAAAGAGGCATTGAAGCTGATACTATCCCTTCAGCCCGATATTTGTTTAATGGATATTGAAATGCCCTATATGAGCGGACTTAAAGTAGCCGAGGAGGCTAAAAATCATTTTTCTACATGTAAAATCATTATTTTGACCACTTTTGCCCGTCCAGGTTATTTTGAGCAAGCAGTAAAAATTGGCGTACACGGGTATATGCTAAAAGACGGGTCAGTTGATGAGCTTGCGGAATCCATTCGAAGTGTGATGAAAGGAAAACGTGAATTTGCTCCTGAACTGATTTTCGGCAGCATGAAAGATGACAATCCCTTAACAGAACGTGAACAGGCCGTACTTCGATTGGCCTCAGAGGGAAAAACCTCAAAAGAAATTTCATCACAATTATTTTTATCAGCTGGAACTGTCCGAAATTATATGTCCGAAATCATTAACAAACTAGGCGTAAAAAATCGTACCGAAGCTGTTACCGTCGCAAAAGAAAAAAGATGGATCTAAATTTGGGTCAGAGGGACAGGTCCCTTGTACCAGGAAAAAAATGGTGGAACGCGGGACCTGTCCCTGTGTCCCAGCCACAAAAAAAGGGACTCTTCCCTACTTTTTAAAGGTTTTTTTAAAAAGTGAGAGGAGTCCTTTTTTTTCGGATTTATTCTCTTGTGTTAGTATTGGTTTTCCTTTTTCCGTTATATAAATATCCTCTTTATCGATGGCATGATCGAATGCAAGTACTAGCCCGAGGTCCGAATTGTAGTCCTTGTTCGTGACGAGTGTGTACTCCTTGTTGTTTGTACTAGCCAGCTTCACATATTTTGATAAAAAGCGATAATTCATATGACCATTTAAGTACATATGTACCCCGGTGTTTTTTTTACATGCATCCTGGACTTCCTGGAAAACCTTATTTTCTCTCACCTGGGATTGAGTTAACGCCAATAATACACGTTCCCTAATGGTTCCAAGAAATTGTTTGCGTTCTTCTGGTTTTATTTCCTTCGTCCCATGTATGCCCTGCTGAAGATAGTCATCTACATTCTGCTTCGTCATACCGTCCTCCCCTTTTCGCTCGCCTTTATTATTTCCAATTATAACAATATCTTGCTTCATTTATGAGTATTCTGTTCGGCACGTCTATGTTCATAGGAATATACAATATAAAATGGAGCACCCACCGATGCCCCATTTTTTAAAACCATATTAGATAATAAATTACCCCAAAAAGGACCGCCATTGTCATGATGATGGCGCCTCTTTTTTTATTTTTCCCTAATAATAGGATGCCTGATAATAGCCAACCGCTTGCTAATAAGTAGGCACCGATATGTTTTACTAAGGCAATACCTGCAATGAGCCCCGAAATAAATAGCAGTATACCTATGAGCCGCATGCTTTCTTCCCAGAATTCGAAATTTTTATAGTCAAAAATTTGATTGCGTTTCTCTTTTTTCGCTTTATTGTATACCTTGATAATATTGAACCCAAATATTCCCCATATTAAGACTAGTATCGCAATCTCAACAAAATCCATAGGAACTCCCTTCTGCCTCTTACATTTTCAATTGACTTAACTCTTCTATTAAATGTTGCTCTATTCGTTTTGTATCACTTGGATGAAAAGCATGCGCAGATTTCTCCGCCCAAATCATCCGTTTTCCTTTTGGTGCATCCATCTGATTAAAATAAGATTCTACTAGGCTACCATTCACGTGAAAATCATGTCGTCCGTGAATAAACGTAACTGGTATAGGAAGTTCGGGTACTGACTCCATAAAGTTATTAGTAGCCAGTTCTTCTATAAATCTCTGTGAATAGATAAGCTTGAAGCCTTTATAAAAGGTATGATACACATCCTTCAATGAATACTCCTCAGACCTTACCATATCCATTGTGAGTGCAAATAGCCCAGGTGCATCTTCAGTTTGATAGACTAATGTATTGAAGATACGCTGCCATTTTCGAATGACACTCCACTGTTCAAAACTCTCAATATAAGGTGGTTCTCCTACATTTTCAAGTTCTGTGATTGCTTTCTTATTTCCACGTCTTTTCGCTTCTTCCTTTAGCCATTTAAGAGCCAATCCATCATTCTCTGTCCAGCTAATAATCTGTGAAATTCCTACATATGAATTAAACTTTTCAGGATACCTTGAAGCTAGGTTTAATCCAATAGTAGTTCCCCATGAATGTGCAGCAAGGAAAATCTTTTCCTGCTTAAAGCGGTCCCGCAAATAGTCCACTAATTCATTCGCATCCGAAATAAATTGTTCAATTGTCATAGACTCTTGTGGAATTTCCTGATGATATGATTTACCCGTTCCACGCTGATCCCAAAAGACAACTACAAATTTTTTCACTAGTTCCTTCGTATTCGTGATAATCGTATAATCCCTTCCCTTTGAAGAAATACCTGGTAACGGCATAGAAGGACCACCATGAATACAAAGTAGAACCGGCTTTGTTACATCATCCGCTTGAATTAAAATCGATTGCTTTATCCCACCAAGAGTAACCACCTCAACCGACTGGATCCCACTTGAAGGAATCTCAAAATCAGGCTTACGCGAAAATATCCCCAAATCAACCAACCTCTCAGAAAACAAAAATAATATATAATACTCTATTCTCTCAACCACCTCAAAATTCCTTTTCAATGATTCATCGATGTGGGCACTGTTGGGTTACAGGGACAGGTCCCTTGTCCCAGAAAAAAATGGTGGGACAAGGGACCTGTTTGGAGCCTAGGACATGAAGTCAGGTTTTGCTATTTTGCAATATGTACTTTTAGTTGTTTTCCTTTAATAGTTGTTTGTTTCATTGCTGTTAAAACACGTTGGCCTTTCCCGTTTAGGATGTCCACATAGGTTGCGTTTTCTTGGATGGTGATGATTCCAATATCATCTGCAGATACTCCAGGAATTTTAGCAATCGTTCCCACAAAATCGACCACCCGCAGCTTCTTTTTCTTTCCGCCATTAAAATAAAGCTTTAAAATATCTTTGTTAACTTGCTTTGCTTTATCTTGTTTAAGTTGTGGCTTGGCGTTCATTTTTTCTACAAAGGCTGATTTTGCACGAGCAACTTCTTCCTTAGTTGGAGAGTCGATGTTGCGAATTTCCTCACCGATGTATTCTTCAATTTCTTTTACTAGATTTTCTTCTTGGGATGTTGCGAGAGTAATTGCTTTTCCAGTTTTACCTGCACGACCCGTTCTTCCAATTCGATGAACATACCGCTCTTTATCCTGAGGCACATCGTAACTGATCACAAGCGAAATATCCTCAACATCTATCCCTCTTGCCGCAACATCTGTCGCTACTAAATACCGAAACTTACCCTTTTTAAAATCATCCATCACTGAGAAACGCTCTTCTTGAACCATACCACCGTGAATTTTCCCGCAGGAATAATTGGCTTTTGCCAACTTTCTATGCAAATCGTCTACACCCTGCTGTGTTCCGCAAAAAATAATACAGCTATCTGGATTTTCAACAATCGTAATGTCCTTTAAAATTGAAAGTTTGTCTTCCTCTTCAACAGTCATTAAAGAATGCTCAATCTTTCCTTTTGCAACAATTGGATTTTTAACTTCAATATATTCTGGCTTTTTCATATACTTGGCCGAAAGAGCTTCAACATCTTCAGGTAATGTTGCTGAAAACAGCATCGTAACCCGCTCAGTCGGAAGGGCTTGAATAATTGACTCCACCTGTTCTATGAATCCCATATTCAGCATCTCGTCAGCTTCATCAATTACTAGAAATTTAATATGGTCCACAAAAAGCGTTCCCTTTTGAATATGGTCTAGTACCCTTCCTGGTGTCCCCACAACTACATGTGTCTTTTGCTTTAACTCTAACTTTTGTCGTTCATAGGATTGCTTTCCAAAAATAGCAGTTGCTTTGATTCGCTTAAATCGACCAATATGAATAACATCTTCTTTCACCTGTGCAGCAAGCTCTCTTGTCGGGGTTAAAATCAAGGCTTGTGGCTTATTTTCACCCCAATCAACCAATTCACAAATTGGAATCGCAAAAGCTGCAGTCTTACCACTACCGGTTTGCGATTTTCCAACTATGTCATTCTTCTGCATAGCAACCGGTATCACCTTCGCTTGAATTTCAGTTGGAACTTGATAACGCAAACCCGAAAGTGCCTTCACAATTTCATCACTTAAATTAAATCTTTCAAAACCATTCATATAATTACCTCATCTATATTTATTGTGGGACAGAGGGACAGGTCCCTTGTCCCAGGAAAAATATGGTGGGACGCGGGACCTGTTCCTGTGACCCAATTTTTTCTCGTTGACAACTGGATAGGGATGTATTAACTTAGTATAGCTAATGAGAAATAGAATTAAAGTTTTTATATAAATATTCATGAAAAAAGAGGTGTATTAATGTCAGCAGACCAACGTAAAAAAATGATCATTTTGATGATCAATATGTTTATCGCAATAGGGAGTTTTGGGATTATTATTCCCATTTTGCCTGCTTATCTAGAATCAATTAATGAAGGCGGAAAAGCAGCTGGCCTCATGATTGCTATTTTTGCTGGTGCGCAATTTATTTTCTCACCGATCGCAGGTAAATGGACGGACCAATATGGCCGTAGAAAGATGATTATATATGGACTATCCGGGTTAACATTGTCCATGTTTATTTTTTATTTTGTAGATTCAATTTGGCTACTCTATGCATCCCGCGTTGTTGGTGGAATTGGTGCAGCACTTCTTATTCCAGCTATTTTTGCCTATGTTGCAGATATCACAACGATGGAACAACGTGCAAAAGGGAATAGTTATGTATCAGCGGCAATGTCTCTTGGAATCGTAGTGGGACCTGGTATCGGTGGATTTTTAGCTGACTTTGGATTGAAATTTCCTTTTTTAATTTCCGCATTGGTTTCACTCGTGTCGGTTATATTCTCGTTTGCGGTCCTAAAGGAAAGTCAACAAAAAGAAGAGGGATTCATGCCTGTTGATGATGAAACAATGGCAAAAAAGCTAGTACGTTCTGTTCGAATGCCATTTTTCATTCCATTGATTATAACACTGGTGATGAGCTTCGGATTAATGGCATTCGAATCAGTTATCGGACTTTTCGTCGATAACCAATATCAAGCCACACCTCAGGATATTGCAATCATGGTAACATCAACTGGACTTGTAAGTGTTATAGTTCAATTATTCGTTGTAGATCGCATGGTAACACGCTTTGGAGAAGGAAAAATCTTAAACATTTTTATTTCTGTGGCTGCTTTTGGCTTCCTTCTTTCATTAGTTGCTACTAGTTTTAAAATGTTTTTTGCTATTTCGCTACTCGTTTTCCTTGCTACTTCCATCCTACGTCCTGTGCTTAACACGCTAATTTCTAAGCTTGCAGGCAACGAACAAGGATTTGCGATGGGAATGAATAACGCTTATATGAGTATCGGAAATATATTAGGCCCAACACTTGGCGGATTATTATATGATGTTAATATTATCTATCCATTCATCTTAGGGCTAATCCTTCTCATTGTCACATTATTCATCACAATCATGTGGCAAAGAAATTCAAAAACTAAACCGCAAGTCAAAGCGATGATTTGATGGGACAATGACTGCTCTAAAAAAGGTGACCAAATTCAGGTCACCTTTTTCTATGTTTGGACAGGTCCACTGTCCTACATTACATTTTCGATTAGATAAATAATTAACGGTCCCATTAACACGATAAAGATGGACGGGAAGATAAATAGCATCATTGGAAAAATCATTTTGACTGGTGCCTTCATGGCCTGTTCACGTGCAAATTGAGTCCGTTGTTCCCTAATTCGTTGTGTCAGTTGGTGGAGAACCTTTGCCATACCTACACCTAACATGTCCGCTTGAATGAGTGAAGTAATGATACTTTGGAATTGTGGGATTGGAACCCTGGCTCGAAGATCTGCAAATGCTTCTCTCCTTGACTTTCCTAGCTTCATGTCCTCCATTGTTTGCATAAATTCCTCTGACAATGGCCCTTTCATTTGCTTGCATACCTTTTGGATCGAGGCATCAAGCCCCATTCCTGCCTCAATCGATAAATTGACCATATCAAAAAAATCAGACATACTCTTTTGAATCTGATGTCTCCGTTTTTTAATAATTGTACTTAAATAAAAAGAAGGAT
Source organism: Ferdinandcohnia salidurans (assembly GCF_042680725.1). Taxonomy (NCBI): domain Bacteria; kingdom Bacillati; phylum Bacillota; class Bacilli; order Caryophanales; family Bacillaceae; genus Ferdinandcohnia; species Ferdinandcohnia salidurans. The sequence continues at coordinate 113,833 of NZ_JBHUEK010000029.1, read as the reverse complement.
AATAAATCCCTAGAGCCGCAACCACACTCGCTAGTAAAATCCTTGAAAAAATGGCCGTACTACCTAATAACAAAAAGACCGATAGAAACAGGACACCCCCAATTAACAGCTGTAAAAAACGAAAGTCGATGGCTGACATATTCAACGGATATCCCGCTTCACGTAGCCTTCTCTCGAGTTCTCTTTTTTTCGAACTCGCCATTTTTTTATCGACGACCAACTTGAGCTTGTCGCTATAATTTTTCATTACATGCAACTGTAATTTTTGTTTCTTCACAGGTATTTCTCTTTCTATGTCTGGACCAAAATAATGCTTAGTCCGCACCTCAATCGCAATATCCTTTTTATAGATTAGACTTAGCAGCCCACCAATGACCAACATAAAACAAAGAAAACTAGCGACAATAAAAAAGATTTGTATCATTGGAACCTACACCTCAATGTGTACAATTTTATTAATAAATAACCATCCTAAAATCATATTAATTCCACCCACGATAAGCATCCCCCAACCTAATGGATGTGAAAAAAGCATATTAAAATATTCTGGGTTCACTAAAGTTAAATACAATGCCAATGCTGGCGGTAATAAAGTAATGATAACTGATGACATTTTTCCTTGTGCGGTCAATGTCTTTACCTCATCTTGCACCCTCGAGCGGTCAATAATTGTTTCCTGCATTGTTTCAAGTAAATATGCTAAGTTTCCACCACTTGAACGTTGGATTAACAACGTGGTTAAAACCATTTCGAGCTCTCGGTCTGGTAATCTTTTAAGTAGATTATCGAAGGCATCCTCAATCTTAACACCATAATTTATTTCCTTCAGTGTATTCAAAAATTCCGGTCCTAATGGATCTTCGATTTCTTCGGCTACCATTTTCATCGCCTGCATGAAACTAAATCCAGCCCGTAATGCATTTGCCATTGTCCCTAATGCATTCCCTAGCTGTTCAGAGCACTTTTTCAGGCGAAGTTTCCGTTTGCGTTTGATATACAAAGTCGGAAGATAGAAACCGATGATTCCACATAATATCAATAAAAGGAAATGGAACTCATATAAATATCCAATACCCACAACTACACAAGCACCAATGACTCTCCAAATAAACAACTCACCTTGAGTCATTTTTAGCCCTGATTGCGTAAGAATCGTTTCGTATTTTGAAAAATGAATCGCGCGCTCCATGCTTTCGCTGATTTTTTTTAACAAAACACCTTCACGGTTCTTCCTTTTCTTTTCTTCCTCTTTTTTTATAGGTAAATATTTACTGACTCGTTTTTCGTACTTTCCTTTTTCCGTAATCATTGTAATTACAATTCCGGTAAAAAGGGTAACTACCAAAAACGCAGATACAGCAATTAAAACGGAAGTGCTCATATCCACTCCTCCCTAATCATCAATCGCACATCAAAACCCGCATACTCAAGCTTTTCAGCACAATCCGGAAGAATTCCAGTAGAGGCAAACTCTTGTTTTTTACCCTCCTGATAAACGAAAAGATCCTGCAGGACAATCGTATCTCCTTCAAGTCCTAAAACTTCGGTAATTTTCGTGATTTTTCTGGTACCGTCTTTCATTCGAGATTGTTGGACAATTAAATTAAGGGCACCCGCAATTTGTTCACGAATAGCTCTAACAGGAAGATCGAATCCGGCCATTAACACCATTGTTTCCAGCCTCGCTAAAAGGTCTCGGGGGGTGTTCGCGTGTCCTGTCCCTAAGCTTCCATCATGTCCAGTATTCATCGCTTGAAGCATATCAAGTGCTTCCGCACCACGGACTTCACCGACAATAATTCGATCTGGGCGCATCCGAAGTGAATTTCGAACAAGATCACGAATAGTTATTTCACCTTGCCCCTCGATATTTCGTGGACGTGACTCCAGTGACACCACATGGTCTTGTGATAACCTGAGCTCGGCGGCGTCCTCTATTGTAACGATGCGTTCATTTCTCGGAATGAAGGATGACAACACATTCAATGTGCTCGTTTTCCCTGATCCTGTTCCCCCACTAATAAAAATATTTAGCTTTGATTCTACGGCAGCCTTTAAAAAATCGGCCATTTGTTCACTTAAGGTTCCCATACGCAACAAATCATAGATCGTAAAAGGAGTTGCAGAGAATTTACGAATTGTAATAGTTGGCCCATTTAAAGCAAGTGGCGGAATAATTGCATTTACACGCGATCCGTCCGGTAGTCTTGCATCTACTAATGGGGAACTCTCATCAATTCTTCGTCCTAAGGGAGCAACAATTTTTTCGATTATCCGTAAAACATGCAAATCATCGCGAAATTGTACATCTGTTTTTTCGATTTTCCCCCTCGATTCAATATAAATATCCTTTGGACCATTAACCATGACTTCAGAAATTTCAGGGTCAGCAAGTAATGGAGATATTGGTCCAAAACCCGTTAGCTCGTAGGACATATCATATTTCAGCTGCTTCTTTTCTTCGTAAGCGAGCTGTTCACCCTCTGCTTCTAGAAAGCTTTCCGAAAGCTTATCAATTATTTCCTCTAGGTTTCGATCTTGATAGATTGGCTTTTTCAGTTCCTCAACAAGGTAATTATGTAGGCGAACTCCTAGTTCACTTGATTTAACGCTTGCTGTCTTTATTTTTGGAGGGTCCTTCTTTAGCTCCTTAACCGGAGTCTCACCACCAAGCCTCGCTAATAACGACATCAGACCATACCCCCTGCATGGATCACTCGTTTTGACTTAAGCTTTTTGCGGCCGGATGTACCAACAGGCGCAACAATGGTATCGGCCATTTGAAAAATTTTCTTCGCCACCTGTGACCTAGGATAGGAATAGACGAGTGGCTTACCTTCATTGACTGAAGTAACCATGACTTTTTCCATTGCTGGTAATGTGAAGGCAACCTTTTGCCCAATGATCTTTTCGACCGTTTCAATGGTTAGCCCTTTTACCTTAGCCTGGCGGTTTAAAACCATTTTTACCTTTTCAAGAAGCTGTAAGGTTTCTAATGTTTCAATTAATAATTTCGTATTTTTTAAGGTTGGAAGGTCCTGATGTGTGACGAGAAGAATTTCATCCGATTTTTCCAAAGCAACAATAGAATTTTCATCCAAATGTGGAGCTGTGTCGACGACGACAATATCGTAGTTTTCCTTTAAAGCTTTTATCGCTCTTTTCACATCGTCACCCGTTATCACCTCTGCAAATTCAGGTCGCTGTGGAGCTGCCAAAATAGAAATTCCGTTTTTGAATGGTGTCATAAAGTTTTCAATTTGCTCTCCAGTGCGATCTTCTTTTACCCAGTCGTAAATCGTTCTTTTCGGCTTCACATCATAGAACATTGACACATCACCAAACTGAAGGTCTAAATCAAGAATCGCAACTTTTGCTAATCTCTTTCCATAGGATGCAGCTAGGTTAACAGAGATACTTGTTTTGCCAACTCCACCCTTTGTACTTCCAACCGTAATAACTTTTCCGTTCTTTTTAGGTTGATCCATTTGATAGATGATCTGATTTTTAGTTTCTTGTATCGCATTTTGAATATCATCACGGATTTTTGAAGGGCTTGACGATAGAAAAATTACATCCGTCGCTCCTGCACGAATTGCCTGTTTGGAATCTAGTTCTGTTTCATATTCAAAAACAAGTAATACCTTTGAATGACGGTACTCATTCTTAATTGTTGAACATAGATTGTAAATGTCATATGAAGTGGATTTTGGAAGTAATACAAGTGACTGTTCAGTTGGAAGCAATTTCTCGAAAAGTTCCTCATGAGTTGTCCACTCTATTTTTCTATCTACTTTTTTCGCTATAGCATCAAGCATAGACTTCGTTTCTTCATTTTCAAAAATAGAAATTAGTTTAATCATCACTTAAACACTCCTTCGTGAAGTTGGTCCTCATGAACATGCGTATGTGTTGGTTCAACATCGTGGTCCCCTTCTTCTCTAAGCATTAAATACAATTCATATCTTGACGCAAATCCTAATGCCAAACCTTGCTTCGGTGTTACTTCAACGGTTACCATTTGGTAGCGTTTCTTCTCAGTTTCAGGATTATCCGCTGCATGACCAATTTCTAATACTTTCACATTTTGTAAAAGAAGTGTTGCTGAGTCGGGCTGCCCTTCCGCTTTATATTCTTCCGGAACCGTCATTACTGCCACAACATCGACAAATGAACCAGGTTTTACAAGTCCAGCTACCCCTTGAACATCAGTCACGCCGAATGTCATCGCGCGGTTTCCTTTTGCAATCTTTATTCCTGAAGATTCAGCGGAAGCCACTTCTGTTTCTTCCGGTTGTACAATTTCCTCATTTTCTTCATCCTTATCTTCCTGTGCAACCTCTTTGCTAGCAGTTTGTGCTTTCGTTGGCTGTTCAGTATTTAAAAGTATGTATAATAGCCCAGAGGCAACAAGACCAAAAACCATTGCAGCTATCCAGATTTTTTTCGTGTTCATACGTCACCTGCTTTTTGTTATTTTTTACTAGTTTACGAGTTTGACTTTTCTAATTGTTTCAGGAAAACCCTGGTTCGGGGTGTAACTGTTTTTTAGCTTGTATTCAATGAATTTCCCCGTAATTACCGTGCTATTTCCATTCCCACTTGCTTCTGTTAATAAAAATGCTGCTAAACCCACAATTTCAATTTCTTTTCGTCCGTTTGGATATGTCTCAACATCAACCAATGGGATAGTTACTAGCCGTCGACATGTGTTGTCTACAGTAGTCGGATCATTACACTTTTCCTTTTTATTTGGGTCATTGTTATCCTCTTTAATTCTGTCATCAAATACATCGGTAACACTTGATATACTTCCTGGCTCGGTATCAGGCTTATCCCCAATATTAACTGTGACACCCTCTTTAATCCCTTTAGCAAGAACATCTGCCCCTTGCCCACCGATTGCCAGAAATCCATAATTTCCAGTTTCAGATGATTCTGCTTTCAAACGAAATTCTTGACCAAAGCTTCCATCCTGAAGTAGCTTGTGCTTAAAAGCTACCGGTATCGCCCCATTTGGATTAATTAATGATTGTATTTCAGCCTTAGCATGTGCTTTTACATCTGCATCGGTTAGGTCTGGTGATAATACTCTTGCGAAATAGAGGTTTTCTTTTACAGTCTGCGTAACTTCTACAGAGTCTTGTGTAACTACTATTTTGTTTTCCTCTGTACCAGCATCGATGATAGTAAGGCCATTTTCTTGTGCAATATCTATTGCTGCCTGTTTTGCCTTTGCCCTGATTGTCCCATCAAAGGCTACTCCTCTTAACTCTTGGGCTCCGGCAAGTACAGCTGCATCCAATGCATTTTGAAGCTGACTTTTCTTCAAATATAAAGCACCAGCATCCACGACGATTGCTGAAAAACCCAGCAACACTACCATAAGGAGAGCAACTAGAACCATTGACACACCACTTTGGTCGTTGTAAAAACGTTTAATAAATTGATAGGTTCTTTTCATTTACTCCACCCTCATAACCGTTATATCTTTTAAATCGAACTCTCCTACTATTTGGCTTATAATCGGCGTTAAAAAGTCAACTTTGTAGGTTAGCTCTATTTTCACTTCATCACCACTTGTAGGAGTGGTTGTACTATCAGTTACCACCGAAGTGCCAAAATATATGGTTTGGCCGACCTTTTTCGGTTCACCTGGAGTATTACTTTCTAATGTGTCTGTAGCATTCGTAATTTTAGTTTGGATTGTTCCTAAAGTGGAACCAACTGTTGCAACCCTAGCAGCTTCCCGCCCTGCATGATCAAGTGTTAAATACGCATGAAAAATACGGCCAAAATCTGTAATCCCAAATAAAATCATTAATATGATTGGTAGAATAAGTGCTGTTTCAACTAATGATTGACCTTTTTGTGATTTCATTTGTAAAACTCCCATATAAATGTTAGAAGTGCTCCAATTGTAATTGGTATAGCGTAAGGAATAGATATAGTTCCCTGACTTCCAGAACTAATATTTAGTGAGCCTTGGGTTCCTCTAAAAAATACTAATGAAAACAGTATGCTTTTAAATGTGAAGCCTAGCTTTCTTTGTTTTATAAGAACGATGATGGCAATTAGTCCCCCGAATAACGCCGCATAAATACCAGTGTAAAAAACGAACATTGCCCCTTTCCATGCACCAATTGCGGCTAATAGTTTTACGTCTCCAGCTCCAATGCCCCCCATTACAAATGGAATAAATAGTAAACCAAGGCCTACTAAAAAACCTTTTCCACTAAATAAAAAGCCATCGAACCCAGAGAAAGAAGTAAAATAAATGAGGCCGCCAAGGATGGCTGGAAAGGTGACAATATTAAGTATCTTTCGGTTGCGAAGATCTGTTATTACGGAGATGATTAGGATGAGGCAGATGATTACGTTTTCCATTTTGATATTCCTCCACTTGATAAAATAGTAGCCCTGCTTAAGCAGGGCTAAATTATATAAATTTCATCTTCTTCTTAAAATAAATTTGTTAATTTCCCTGTTATCTTTGTAAAGATGCCATCAAGTTTTGTACCTAAAGCAGTTACAGCAGCGATTACAGCAATTGCAATTAAACCAATTAATAACCCATACTCTGTTAATGCTTGTCCTTCTTCTTCCTTAACTAATCTTCCTACTAAGTTTTTCATCATTTTTGTTTCCTCCTAAATTTTTTTGTTTTTGTTTGTTCTTTATATTGAACTTGACTTTAGTATATATCGAACGTTCTATATTGAAAACAGTCAAAATAGGCCATTTGTTCTATATAATGACCACCTTTCTCTATTAATCTCTCTTTTTCTCTCTTTTTCTTACTATTTTGTTTTTTATTTAGAACAAAATATACTATATAATGAACAATAACGAACAAACTAATAGGAGGAATGGATTATGCAACGTTCTTTAGACCTAAATCTACCAATTAGTAAGGCTGATACATTTATGAAGCGATTCAAGGGCTTGATGTTTGAAAGGAAACCATACGTAAATAAAGGGCTTCATTTAACACCGTGTGAATCTATACATATGTTTTTTATGAGATTTCCGCTGGATATTGTTTTCTTAGATAAGGAAAATAGAATAGTAGATGTACGCTATAATCTCCAGCCGTGGAGAATTGCGATTCCTAAGAGAAGAGCTTTCTCTACATTAGAGCTCCCAACGGGGACTATAAAAAAATACAATCTACAAATCGGCGATCAGCTTGTTCTCTAAAAAGGTCGCCTCGTCGTTCGCTAGATTGTTGTTTGATCTACCCCACATTACGTTCTCTATATAAAACAAAAAAGGTGACCTACAAAAAATAGGTCACCTTTTTCTATATTGGTTCAGAGGGACAGGTCCACTGTCCCAGGAAAAAATTGGTGGGACACGGGACCTGTCCCTGTGTCCCTAATGGACTCCACCCGAGTAGTCGCAGATTTCATATAAGCAATTGATTCGGGTGATGACGACTTTATGGTCGTACATTTCAACAATTCCTTCTCTTTTCCAGCTGTTTAAAATACGGTTGACACTTTCACGAGTAGTGCCGATGAAATCACCTAAATCTTTGTTCGTTAGTTCGATTGCAAGGAGGATCCCATCCTTACACTTCACACCATGTGTTGTGGTTAGTTTAATTAATGTAGATGCCAGTGCCCCTTGTTTGTCAAAAAACAGGAAATCATATAATTTGTTCTGCATGATACGCTGTGTCCAACCAATCCAACTCATAAATTCAACTGCAAAATTCCCAAATTGATATAATAACTTTTTCAAATCGTTAATGTGGATGATGCCGATCTCAGCAGCTTCTTCTACATCTGCACGATAATTGTAGTAGAGGCTTTCAGTGAAGCCGCCAAATTCGCCAATTAGACTTCCTTTTTCTTTAATTGATAGTAAGAAGTCCTTTCCTGCTTCTGAGGATGCACGGAGTTTCACTCTGCCAGATTTGATATAGTACATTTCTTTTGCCTCCTCACCATCCCAAAAGAGGTGAGTTCCCGCTCCTACTTTTCTAATGCGCATAATACTTTGTAATTTATTTAAATTTTCTTCAGATAAAAATTGATCAATGCTTTCATTAATTGACTCTATATGAGGAATCTCGCTATTTAGTTCCTGTATACTCATTGCCATTTTTGGTTCCCCCCGCCATGACTTTATACTATAATCATACGGCCAATAGTGAAAAACCGGTATCAGGGGAACTCCTGAACTTTTGCTCCGAATTCCCCTATTTAAATTCCCGTGATTTTCCCCTAGACAAGCACAGCCTCTAAGAACTCCCCCTATGACGAACATAAAATTCATCTTTAATGACTATAAAGATAAGGGAATTCCCTGACATACAATCTTGTTAAAAAGATTTACAATAGATAGGAAGATATAAAATTTCTATTACGTCTATATAAAGAAGAAATCACGAACAATTTCGAGGAGAGATTACTCATGGAAGCAATACAAGTGGAAATTGAACAAAAACTTCATGATTTGTGTACAAATACCTCAAGTGATTTCTCTGCATATGCGAATGTCGATCAAGAAACTCATACAATCCGCTGGGAATATGCATACGGTTTTACAAATAACCGTTTTAAGAATATGGTCATTCGTCCTGGCAAAGGCCTATCTGGATCCGTTGTCCGTTTTGGTATAACCATGATCCTAGACATCGATACACCAAACCGACAGCAAACACGACTCCAATACCCTATCATGCTAGCAGAAAACCTAGTTTCAGCTGTTGCAGTCCCAGTCCATGTGAATGGAAAGGTTGCTGGGGTTCTTCTCATCGGCTCACGCACTGAAGTAAAATACACAACCGAACAAATAGAGTTATTAAAAAAGACAGCAAGTGAATTTGCTGAAATAAAAAAATGAATCCCATAAATAGGATTCATTTTTTGTTTTAACCTTGTTTAACTTGTTTTCCGGTCATATCACTTAGCATACCGGCGTATTGTACGATATCGCCAGAATCATTTTTAATGGCACTGATGGTGAGCCATTGTAAGTAATTCGATCCGTCCTTACGTTTGTTCCAGATTTGTCCTTGCCAGAAGCCTTCTGTTTCGATTTTTCGCCAGAGGTCCTCATAAAATTCTTTTGGCTGTTTACCAGATTTGAGGACATTTGGTGTTTTCCCAATAATTTCTTCCTCTGTAAAACCTGTAACCGTCGTAAAAGCTGGATTCACAGAAATGATTTTTCCATGTAAATCTGTAACCATGATTCCTTCTGCAGTATGATCTATGACCTGTTTCGCAAGTTCCATTCTTCCATTATAGTACATCCACACCACAAGAATTAAGCTTGCTAATGCCACCTCAGATAAGGCCATAAATCCAATTGCGTAATGGCCGTTGACATGGTAGAGAATCCCCAAGAGAATCGGTGGGAAAAATCCCCCTAGTCCGCCAATTGCTGATACAATACCATTCACAATCCCCGCTTGTTTTTGGAAATACATTGGTACTAATTTAAAAATAACCCCATTTCCCATTCCCGCGCAGAAAGCAATTGTTAAGCATCCGATTGTATACCAACCGATTGAAGGCGCAAATGATAGGATCATGGCAGACACCGTATAGCACCCGAACACAAACATCAATAATTTTAGCGAATGGAAACGGTCCGCTAGCCAACCACCTATTGGTCGCATCAAGGTTGCAAGAACAATAAAGCCTGCTGTTCTAATCCCCGCATCGATCTTATCTAAACCGAAATTCTCTACTAAAAAGTTTGGTAAATAAACGGTAAAAGCAACGAAAGAACCAAACGTAATAAAGTAGAATAAGCTTAGAAGCCATAGTTTTTCGTTTTTATAGACTCCTCTAATTTGCTCCATTAAAGGAGTTTGAACCTTTACTTCCTTTTTATCTCCCAATAAAAAGTTTGCTACGATAAAAATCGCAAGGACAATTAAATATAATTGAACGGTTAACGACCAACCGATTTTTGTAGCAATCACTGGTGCTGCAAAGGTTGAAATCGCAGTTCCAAGGTTACCCGCACCATAGATTCCATTAACAAATCCGTGTTTTTCTTTTGGGTAGTATTTAGGTAATGAAGTAACCCCTACCGAGAAAACAGCTCCACCAATACCCAGAAACAGCCCGCCAATCAATAGGTCAGTTACTGTGTCAGCTATACTAATATAGTAAACTGGGAACAACAATAAAATGAAACTTAGTAAAAAGATGATTCGTGCACCAATTTGATTTGCGTAATATCCAAGTGGAATTCGCAAAATGGAACCAAGGACAACGGGTATTGCAGTTACTAATGCTAATTGATTTGCTGGTATATGAATATCCTCTTTCATAAAAGGCAAAAGGGATGAAATAAGCACCCAGACCATAAAACCAACAACAAGGTTTAATGTTTGAAGGGGAAGTTGAATTTTCCTAACCATCCTGTCCACACACCTTTTTTACGACATAGGTTAATCCCGCTTGCTCGTCAAAAGCCGACCAAATATCATCACTTATCGCTACCTCAGCAGTTAAAGGGACCGCAAAGAACTGCAATCGGTCAAAGTAAATGCGGAGGTGGGTCCGATCCGGACAAAGCTCTGTTTTAATAATTTCCTTTTTTACAAATGGAGCTTTATCATCCCCATCTTCATCCAAAATGGACACTTCCACATTTCCCAATATGAAAGATTCCAAGCTACTAATTTCAGTTAACTCCACAGCTGCCACACCCTCTCTTAACAGGATAGATGAACATTTTATAACCTTGAAGATAGGACCAAAAGGCATCGTCTGCATGTGTTTCGATGTAGTCGATGGTTTCATCCTCAGATTGCCATCTACTCATTCCTTTGACCTCAGCAATCACTATTTCAATGCCTTCCTCCGTCTTTTCCTCCAAGTACCAACTCAATCGTATGCCCTTAAACAGCTTTGTTAAGAGCTCATTAATTTCTTCTGTAAAATTACCGGTTGCCTCTCTAATAAAACAAAAATCAAGATAGGTTTCACTGTTCATGTACGTCACGCCTTTTTCAACTTTTTATATACAACCAAAGCGACTGGAAATAACACAATGTTTAAGCCGCAATAGATCAGCGTATTTACATAGTTTTCATAAAAGTATTGATGGACCATTTTTTGTGTAAAAATGATATTTAATAACAAGATGACGGATAGGAGTAGTACACCTTGGTAACTACGCTTCATATCGTTTCACCCTCACCGCATAGACTGCACCATTTTCCACCTTCACTTGAATTTCTGGCAATGGACGGCGTGGTGGACCTGCAGTTGGTGCACCCGTTTCTGCATCAAAGAATCCGTGGTGGCAAGGACAAACCATTTGTCCCTCCTCCTTCACCCAAAAAACAGGACAACGGAGATGGGTACATGCATTTTGATAGGCCACATATTTGGTTTCGGAAAGTCTAATTAAAATGGCATCATCATGGTCACCAGGAAAAGTAAAATCAATAGAATCACCTACAGCCAATTTACTCACATCGGTGATTTTTTTATGGGAATATTCTTTTTCTCCAAGTCCCATTAATTCCTTAGCAGCAACAGCCCCCCATGGCAGAGATGAAATGGCAAACACTCCAGCTGCACCGACTAAAGTCTTCATGAAGCCACGGCGATCAAGGCTTCGTTCATTTTTACGGTTAATATTATGCGTGTAATTATCCTCATTAAAAGGGATTTTATTATTTTTATCAGACGGCATTCCCATCACTCCTTAGCGGATGCTTCCTTTTTGAACAACTTTCTAAAATAACTTCTGAATACCTTGTAAAATACCAGGTAAACTTATCTTTACGTTCGTTTCTCCTTCAAGCGGCATGCTTGTAACCCATTTTCCATTATCAAGATTATGGTGCTTCTTCTTATTTTCGATTTCTTCATCTGTTAACCACTGGATGGTGTTAGACGGACAAACACTTGCACACATTGGTGGAATGCCATCTTTTGAGCGATCGATACAGAGGTCACATTTGTACATTAAGTTTTGCTCTTCATCGAATTTCGGAATTCCATATGGGCACGCAATCGTACAGTTTTGACAGCCAATGCATTTTTCCACGAGTGCAGATAACACGGCACCTGACTCATGGATTTGAATTGCCTGTGCCGGACAACTCCTTGCACAAGCTGGGTTTACACAGTGAAGGCACATAAGTGGCATGGTCTGTCTATTCACTAGCGGATTCACGTCATATACATAGTTTCGGTTTCGTTGTTCATGCCCACCGCATTGTGTACATGCCGCAAGACATGAGCGGCAACCGATACAGTTCTCAAGTTCTAAGTAAAGCCGTTTTTGCATTTATTGCACCTTCTTTGCAACTAATTTTTCAATCTGGGCAGCACATGCCTTGAACTCTGGCATTTTTGAAATTGGATCAAGCGCTGCAATTGTCAGTAGATTTATAGATTCCTCATGACCGAAATGATATGGAACAAATACCGTATCTTTTCGGATCGCTTCCGTGATTTTCACTTTATAAATGCTCTCGCCCCTTCTTGTAAAAAGGCGAACACGTTCTTCATGCTGAATATCATATTTTGCCGCCAATTCTGGATGGACCTCGACATATGGTTCTGGACACATATCATGTAAAAATGAAATACGTCTTGTTTGGTTTCCAGATAAGTAGTGGTACACGACACGTCCTGTTGTTAAGCGAAGTGGATAGTTTTCATCCGGTTCTTCTGCTGGTGGACGATATGGCAATGCACAAATTTTTGCTTTTCCATCTGGATGATAGAATTTCTTATCAAGGAACATATGTGGTGTTCCCTTGTCTTCCTCATCACGGCACGGCCAGAATACGCCGTCTTGTTTTTCGATTTTATCCCAGGTCGCCCCGTAATAATCGGCATATCCACCTTTACTTGCGAGTCGGAACTCGTCGGCAACATCTCTAGCTGTTTTTAAGTGTGAAAAATATTCCCCTCTACCTAGACGCTCTGCAAGTTCAACCTGCATTTGCCAGTCAGGTTTTGATTCACCAATTGGTTCTTGTGCTTTATTGATTTTAATAATACGTCCTTCAATATTCGTAACTGTTCCCTCATCTTCTGACCATGTCACAGACGGGAGAACGACATCTGCAAACTCTGCTGACTCTGATAGGTAAAAGTCTGCACACACCATGAAGTCTAGTGATTTAAGTGCATTTCTGACAAAGTTTAGGTTTGGTGCAGATACTGCCGGATTTGAGCAAAGGAGATAAAGTCCACGAATGGTCTTTTGCTCCATTAGTTCAAACATTTCATATGCAGAAACACCTGGCTTTGGCATTTCTTCAGGAGTAATCCCCCAAACACTGCAAACTTCTTTAACATGCTCCGGATTCGTCAGTTTGCGATAGCCTGGCAACAGGTCTGATTTTTGACCATGTTCTCGGCCACCTTGCCCATTTCCTTGACCTGTAAAAGTGGCTACGCCTGATTTTGGACGGCCAATTTTTCCTGTAATAAGGGCCATATTTGTATATCCAGATACATTATCAACGCCTTTATGTTGTTGCTCAATACCGCGGGCAAACATCACAACCGCATTCGGTGCTTTTCCATAAATCTCAGCAGCGCGAATAATCTTTTCTGGTGCGACTCCTGTTAACTCGCTTGTGTATTCAGGTGTGAATTCCTTCACAAGTTCCTTCGTCTCGTCAAAGCCATTCGTATGATTGGCAATAAATTCTTCATCTGTATAGCCGTTTTCAATAAGCAAATGTAAAATCCCGTTTGCTAGGGCTAAATCTGTACCTGGTTTTAGATCAAGGTGTACATCCGCTCTTCTTGCTATCGGTGTTTCGCGCGGATCCACGACAATGATGTAGCCTCCTCGTTCCTGTACATTCCAGACGCGGAACATGGAAGTCGGGTGACACTCTGCTGTGTTGCTTCCTGCGATAAACAAACAATCTGTTTCATGGATATCTGTCCATGGTAATGTCGATCCACGGTCAACCCCAAAGGAGCGAAGGAATCCACCAGCAGCACTAGACATACAGAAACGGCCATTGTAATCAATGTAACGAGTTCCTAGTGCAACCCGAGCAAATTTTCCTGTTAAATAACATTTTTCATTTGTCATCGATACTCCGCTGAAGACGGATAATGAATCCTTCCCATATTCCGCTTGCAAGCCCTTGAACTTTTTAGCAATTAAATCATATGCTTCATCCCAGCTTGCTTCCCGAAAACCTTCTTTCGTTCCTTTTAAGGAAGCATCATCACGAATAAGTGGTTTTAAGATTCGGTCCTTGTGGTTCGTTTGCTGGTATGCCGTTACCCCTTTCGGACACATTTTTCCGACGGTTACCGGCCAATCATAGCGCGGCTCAACCCCTACAATTTTGTTTGTGGTTGTATTGACGCGTAAATTCATTCCACATTGCATTCCGCAGTAGCTACAATGTGTTTTAATTAATTTTTCGTTCGGATGAATGACATTTTTAACTTCTTTAAAAAACTTATCCCTTTGCATTCTGATTTGCCTCCTTGACTTTAACCTCGTGGGTTGGGAAGCCGGAAAATTGTGCAATCCGGTATTTTCTGCGACATGGAAGACACATTTCTGCTAAATGATGGCCTTCTCTTGTTTTAAAATGAATATCGTTCACATCAAGTACATTGATGACATCTTGTGATTGTTCAGTTGATACAAAGCCCTCTCCACAAACCTTGCATTTCTTCGTTTCTGTTTCTGCATAATGCTCACGATAGTTTCTTGCCAACACACTCATAGGGCGGAATGGAATGTGAGCAAGCTTTCCGAATGGCAGGTAAATCAATGTGATAATCACTGACCATTGGTGGATGAGTGACATCACTGGCTGACCTGCACCATGTAAGAAAATGTTCATGAAGGTTAAAAGTAAACCGGTAATGCTGACTAATAACAGCATATAAAGTGGCAGCAAGTCATACATAAATTTTTGTTCAGCTCTTGCCTGTAGATTTTTCATTCGGCGGTACAATGCCATGCAAACCCCTGCAATTACCATGACTGCGGTAATATTTAAGGCATTATAAGATAGATTCGCGATGATACCATCGGCAGGTACGGTCATGACTTGTATCCCCATCGCAATGATGTTGTAATAGCCATTCTCGTCCATCGTAAAATACATCCAACCGAAGACAAGTGGAAATGTAACAAAACAAGAAAGGATGCAACCCCAACCGATTAAAATATGCTGGGTCCATCGGTAAATTCCCCTATTCCAAATGAAATTGTAGGTAGCTAAATGCTCTACAGATGTTTTTGGGGTTGATTTTCGAAATAAAAGTTTTATACCTTTTTTAATAATGATCTTCGTTGGCGGTCTTTCTCCCCAAGCAATGAAGCGGTAAAAGAAGCCTCCAATGAAAACAATGGTTCCTACCATATAGCCGTATAGATTTAAGTCAACATGTGTAAACATTCTCGTTCCAATAAATGATAAAACCGCCAGCCCTAGCACAGATAAAAACATGGACTTGGCAAACTTTGATGCAAACGCGTTATTATAAGCCGGTGTTTGCTTTTTTTGGATTGCTGCAGCTTTTGCCTGCATACGAACTCCTCCTCAAATCAATTAACATAAACCTATTGTAGAAGAAGTGTGATTTAAAACATATCAGGGAACCCCCCTATCTTTGGAAGAAAAACCCCTTATTTGTAACAATTCCTTGAACGATTGATTTTCAAAAAAACCGCCAGAACATGCTATAATGGAACTATTGTGAATGGAAAACGTCTGATTCGTTTTAGGGGGAGGAATAACGTGGTTAAATTACTGATTGTGGACGACCATGCCGTTGTCCGTTCGGGACTGATGATGCTATTGAACGGGAAAAATAATATAGAAGTAATTGGGGAAGCATCTGAAGGTGACGAAGCGATTAAAAAAGCAAAGGAATTAAACCCTGATGTCGTGCTAATGGATTTAAGCATGCCTCACGGAAAAGATGGATTAACTGCAACACAGGAGCTTCACGAGCTCATGCCAGACATCGCAATCCTCATTTTAACCATGCACGATGATGAGGAATACTTATTTAGGGCCATCCAATCTGGGGCTTCAGGTTATATTTTAAAAAATGCACCACACGAGGATTTGCTGGGAGCAATAGAATCCGTTTCAACAGGGAATGCCTATTTAACACCCTCTGCAACAAAGGTTTTGATGAGTGGATATTTGGACCGCGTTAAAAAGGGTGATAATGCGGACACATTCGCATTGCTTTCAGAACGGGAAAAAGAAGTGCTCGAATGGATTGCAAAGGGTTATTCAAACAAAGAAATCGCTGAGCGTTTAGTGATTAGTGTAAAAACCGTTGAATCACATAAAAGTAACTTAATGGAGAAACTCGGGTTGAAATCTCGACCAGAGCTTGTGAAATACGCAATGAAGAAAGGATTATTGCATTTTGAATAAAATTGACCGACTCAAACACCAATCTGAAATTGGCGGCCCAAATGTACTGAAGCTTTTGGCCGATCTAGAAAAACACATCGAGGATCCTGCTTTTCGCGAAGATGTTGAGAAATCATTGCGTCATCTTGCCGATTTAACCTTTGCACTAGATGAATCCTCGATTGTTGCCATTACAGATCGACAAGGAAAAATTCAATATATCAATAATAAGTTCTGCGAAATTTCAAAGTTTTCAAGAGAAGAGTTAATGGGGCAGGACCACCGAATCATTAATTCCGGCCATCATGACAAGGAATTCTGGAAGGAAATGTGGCGTACAATTGGGTCTGGCCATGTCTGGAAAGGTGAAATTAAGAATAAAGCGAAGGACGGATCATTTTATTGGGTCGATACGACGATTGTTCCCATTTTATCTGAAAATGGACGTCCCAATCAGTATTTAGCCGTTCGACATGAGGTTACCGCCTTAAAAGAAACACAGGAAGAGCTAAAAAGCATGATGACCCGAGTCATCAGCATCCAAGAAGAAGAACGTAAACGTTTTTCACGCGAACTTCATGATGGCATTGGTCAAAGTATGTTTTCATTATTGATTCAACTCGATCAATTGCTTAGTGAAAAGCCGGATGAGCGCCTTGGCCGTTTGCGTCAGGATGTTTCTTTTATGATGGAGGACATCCGCAGTCTTGCCTGGGAACTCCGCCCTTCTGTGTTGGACGATCTTGGTGTCGTTCCAGCACTGCGAAAATATATTGAACACTACTCCCAGCATTACGGAATTGATGTGGAGTTCGAATGCACATTAAAGACACGACTTGATATTCATAAGGAAACAACCATTTATCGCGTTGTCCAGGAGGCGTTAACCAATATCGCCAAATACGCCAATGTAGCAGAAGCGATTGTTAAGATTCAAGAAGGCAATTCGGACGTTACCGTTGAAATAACCGACAAAGGCCAAGGCTTTACAGTTGATGAAAAAGGAAACGGTGTGGGCCTCTTCAGCATGGAAGAACGTGCTCGAGGGATTAGTGGTAGCATTACCTTGGAATCCGAGGTTGGTAAAGGTACTTCGTTAGTGTTAGTGGTACCGAAATAGATGTTTGGCCTGCTTTGATGCAGGCCCTTTTTTGTGCCACATTTCGGATTCTCCTTTGAATCTACTAAATTTTCAAATATAATGAAGGTAATTACTAGAAAGGATGTATGCTATGATCTTAAAACACCGAACAAAACCGGATGAACTGATTGTTCTCGAGTTATTAGACAAGCGAAGTGAATTGTCTAGCAAGGATATGCAGTACTTATCTAATCTAAAAAAAGGTTACGAAGGAGAAGTGTTATTCGATAACTTGACGGAACAACTTCAATGCGAATGCTTACTATTAAATGGATTATTACTAGAAGTAAATAACACAACCTTCCAAATAGACACTCTTACTCTCATCAATGGAAAAACTCACTTTTATGAGGTTAAAAATTATGAAGGCGACTTCTATTATGAGGCAAATAAATTATTCAAGAAACCCAAACAAGAAGTGAGCAACCCCCTACTTCAATTAAGTAGAAGTGAAACTTTGTTAAATCAATTGCTTCGCAACCATGGATGTCACCTCCCAATTGATGCTTCTGTTGTTTTTATCAATCCCTCATTCACTCTTTACCAAGCACCCCTAAATTTACCGGCGATATTACCAACTCAAATCAAGAACTACATGAAGACATTGGACGCAACCCCTATAAAAATAAACGAAAAACAGAAAAAAATAGCGGATTTATTAATGTCATTGCATATCACCAAATCCCCATTTACCAAAGTTCCAAATTATACTTACCAGCAATTTCGAAAAGGGATTACTTGTGAGAAATGTGATTCGTTTTCTGTAGTGGTTGAGGGTAAAAAATGCATATGTAAAGAATGCGAGCATAAAGAATCGGTGACAAACGCTGTATTAAGATCTGTTAAAGAGTATCAGATACTGTTCCCCGAGGAAAAAATAACGACCAATCTTATTTATGATTGGTGTCAAGTAGTTCCTACAAAGAAGTGGATTCGGCAAATATTAAAGAAAAATTATAAATTAGTAGGCGTTCACCAGTGGGCATACTTCGAATAATAATATTGATACTAATTAGTCGGGTGCATAATTAGTCCTTCATCCAATTGGATGAAGGGCTTTTCTCATGCTCTCTTGCTTCGTGCGGGACTTCATCTGCTCTATGAAGGACTTTACGAGCGTGCTCCGGCTTCGTGCGGGACTTCATTAGCTCTATGAAGGACTTTACGCGGCTGCTCTGGCTTCGTGCGGGACTTCATCAGCTCTATGAAGGACTTTACGAGCATGCTCCAGCTGCGTGCAGGACTTCATCTGCTCTATGAAGGACTTTACGGGCGTCCCCTCGCTTCGTGCGGGACTTCATCTGCTCTATGAAGGACTTTACCAGCGTGCTCTGGCTTCGTCCGGGACTTCATCAGCTACATGAAGGACTTTACGCGGCTTCTCTAGCTTCGTGCGGGACTTCATCATCTCTATGAAGGACTTTACGAGTGTGCTCTGGCTTCGTCCGGGACTTCATCCCCTCTATGAAGGACTTTACGAGTGTGCTCTGGCCTCGTGCGGGACTTCATCCACTCTATTTACGCGGCTGCTCTGGCCTCATCCGGGACTTCATCCACTCTATGAAGGACTTTACGCGGCTGCTCTGGCTTCGCGTGGGACTTCACCAACGAAAATACTGATCGAGCTCCGACCAAATCCGCTACTCCAACACACCAAATTGATCTTCACCCCTTCACACTAATTATCCCCAAAACAAAAAACCCCAATCCGCACAAAATCACTTACGAATCGGGGTTCCCCATATAAAAACTAAATCTCGATTATTTTACTGCTTTAACCCAGTCAGCTGCGAATTTTTCTAAGCCTTGGTCTGTAAGTGGGTGCTTAGTAAGTTGCTCAATTACAGAGTATGGAATTGTTGCAATATGTGCACCAGCTAGAGCTACGCGAGTAACGTGGTCTGGGTGTCTTACAGATGCAGCGATGATTTGAGAGTCTAAGTTGTGAACACGGAATAGCTCAGCGATTTTTGCTACAAGCTGTACGCCATCTTCAGAGATATCGTCTAGACGACCTAAGAATGGAGATACATAAGTTGCACCAGCGCGAGCTGCTAATAGAGCTTGGTTCATCGTGAAAATTAAAGTAACGTTAGTTTTAACGCCTTTTTTAGATAGGTAACGAGTTGCTTCTAATCCAGCTACTGTCATTGGAACTTTGATAGTGATGTTTTTGTCGCCACCGTTGATTTTTAGAAGCTCTTCAGCTTCTGCGATCATTTGTTCAGCAGTTTCAGCATCTGGAGATACTTCAGCAGATACACTTTCTACTTCTGGCACAGTTTGAAGGATTTCAGCAATTCGGTCTTCGAATTTAACGCCTTCTTTTACAACAAGTGATGGGTTTGTTGTAACACCAGATAATACGCCCATTTTATACGCTTTTTTAATGTCATCTAAGTTAGCTGTATCGATAAAAAATTTCATTTCTTTTTCCCTCCAGTATCTTATCTTCCATATTGTTAGAAACATTTGACTCACCTATGCGCTTAGGTGGGTCAAATGAGTTAGTAAAAAATTACAGTACTTCTTTAAAGTTCTTTACAACATTTTCAACTGTAAAGCCGTATTCTTGTAGAAGTTTACCAGCTGGTGCAGATGCTCCAAATGTGTTAACTGCAAGTACTTTACCTTCGTCGCCAACGAATTCTTTCCATCCTAGTGGAGAAGCCATTTCGATTCCTAGACGAGCCTTCACAGCTTTTGGAAGAACCGTTTCTTTGTATTCAGCAGATTGCTTTTCGAAGCGATCCCAACTTGGCATACTTACTACTGATACGAAAGTGCCTTCTTTTTCAAGCTCTTTTTGAGCTTCAATTGCTAATGAAACTTCAGAACCTGTTGCAAGTAATAGACCCGCAACTTCTCCTTTTGCTTCAGAAACAACGTAAGCACCTTTTTTAACACCTTCATAAACAGCTTCTTGGTCAAGCTCTAAAGTAGGTAAACCTTGACGAGTTAATACAAGTGCTGTTGGTGTGTCAGTACTTTCAATTGCTAAGCGCCATGCTGCAGCTGTTTCTTTTGCGTCAGCTGGACGTAGAATAGAAAGACCTGGCATTGCACGTAATGCAGCTAATTGCTCAACAGGCTCATGAGTTGGGCCGTCTTCACCAACTGCAATTGAATCATGTGTAAATACATAAGTTACAGGTAACTTCATTAAAGCTGCTAGACGAATTGCTGGACGTAGGTAGTCAGAGAATACGAAGAAAGTTGCTCCGAATACTTTTACGCCACCGTGAAGTGCCATACCGTTGATAGCAGCACCCATTGCAAATTCTCTAACACCGAACCAGATGTTACGAGCAGCAAAGCTGTCGATTGCATAGTTCTTTTCAGAAGTGATAAGAGTCTTGTTTGATCCTGCTAAGTCTGCTGAACCACCGATTAATTGTGGAATTGCAGTAGCAGCCGCATTTAATGCTTTACCTGAAGCATCACGAGTTGCAACTGAAGATCCAGCTTCAAAGCTTGGAAGTGAAGCTTCCCAGTTTTCAGGTAGCTCGCCATTTAATGCCATTTCAAATTGAATTGCTAATTCAGGGTATGCTTTTTTATATTCTGCAAATAATTCATTCCAAACAGTTTCTTTTTGCTTGCCAGCTTCTACAAATTGGCTGTAGTGTTCTTTAACTTCTTCTGGTACGAAGAATGGCTCTTCATAAGTCCAACCGTATGATTCTTTTGTTAAAGTCACTTCATCTTTACCTAGTGGAGCACCGTGAGAAGCCGATTTTCCACCTTTGTTTGGTGAACCAAAACCGATTGTTGTTTTAACTTCAATTAATGTTGGACGGTTTAAATCCGCTTTTGCTTCTTGTAATGCTTTTTGAATTTCTTCAGTGTCATTACCATTTTCAACGCGGATTACTTGCCAGCCGTATGCTTTAAAGCGATCTTCAACACTTTCAGAGAAAGAAAGGTTTAAATCACCATCTAATGAAATATCGTTTGAATCGTACATCACGATAAGACGACCTAATTTTAAGTGTCCTGCTAGTGAAGCTGCTTCTGCGGATACACCTTCCATTAAGTCTCCGTCACCACAAATTGCATATGTAAAGTGGTTAACTAATTCATAATTGTCTTTGTTATAAGTTTCAGCTAGATGTCTTTCTGCCATTGCCATACCAACAGACATTGCAACACCTTGGCCAAGTGGACCTGTAGTTGCTTCAACACCTGGAGTATGACCAAATTCAGGATGTCCTGGAGTTCTACTTCCCCATTGACGGAAACCTTTTAAATCGTCCATTGTTACATCGTAACCGAATAAATGTAGTAAGCTATATAAAAGCATGGAACCATGTCCAGCTGATAATACAAAGCGGTCGCGGTTGAACCAGTTTGGATTTGCAGGGTTATGATTCATTTCTTTTGCCCAAAGAGTGTAAGCCATTGGAGCTGCACCCATTGGCATTCCTGGGTGTCCAGAATTTGCTTTCTCTACACCATCAATTGATAGAGTTCGAATCGTATTAATTGCTAACAAATCTAATTCTTTGTTATTTAAAGCTGTTTTCATGTAACCACACTCCTAATCTATTAAATTAAAGATAGTAATCCTATTGTTATACCCTACCTAAAAAAACCAATCTTTTCAATCTTTAAAATAAGTTGTATAATTAATTCGTTCACTAAACAAATTATAACCATTTATAATGTACCACCCTAGCCTTTATTCGTCAATTATCTAAATACAAACAATTATGTCAAATGTAAATTTAGTTTTTTGAAAGCGTCATCATAAGGAATTTTCACATATTACCATTAATTATGTATAACTTAATGATGAAATCTTCTTTTTAAAATTTAGTTGTACCAACTACCAGATGGAGGATTTGTATGATTACTGGAGATGCAGCATATATAAAAAAAATTAATCGCTCGCTTATATTAGAAAAAATAGTTCAAGAAGGCATGATCTCGAGGGCTGACATTTCCAAAGCAACAGCACTTACAAGGGCCACCGTTTCTGCACAGGTTGCTGATTTATTAGATGAAGACTTAATCATTGAAACTCAGCTAGAACATAATAGTGTTGGGCGAAAGCCAATTATGCTTTCATTAAACGCCAGGGCCGGATATGCGCTGGGAATAGATGTGGATTACAACCAAATCTCATTCACAATATCGGACTTGCTCGGGAAGCTTGTTTTCGAAAAGGCAATCGAATGTAAGAGCCGAGCCTATGAGGACATTCTTCAGATACTAATTGAACAAATCAATTTACTTGATGAGGAATACAGTGACAACCGTTATGGCATTATAGGTGTCGTAATAGCGATTCACGGACTTGTTGGAAAAGATGAAAAGATTCATTTTGTACCTCGATTCTTGTGGCGCTCTGTTCATTTGAAGGAAGACCTTGAAAAAGCATGCAAGCTTGAAATTCATATTGAAAACAATGCAAATATGTCCGCTTTTGCTGAAAGAGTCTTTCTTCACCATGAAACGAACAGCTTACTATGTACCACGATTTATTCAGGAATCGGGCTTGGGATCATTATGGACAATCATTTCTTTCGCGGAAATGATGGGTTCTCTGGTGAAGTCGGTCATATGATCGTCGTTCCACACGGCAGGTCATGTTCTTGTGGGAATGAAGGGTGCTGGGAACAATATGCTTCAGAGTCCGTCTTTTTAGAAAATATAAGAGTGGAAAAAGGTCTTTCCTCTTTTACATATGATGACTTAAAAAAGCTAATTGCTAAAAGCGACCAAGATATCCTTGAGCGTCTCGAACACTTTATTTACTACCTATCGATTGGTTTAAATAATATGATTAACATGTATAATCCGGATACCATTATACTTGATGGAGAAATCTTACGTCTCTACCCCGATTCTATAAAAAAAATAGAAGAGCATTTAACCTCTTCTATCAGTCACTATCGTGAATTATCGGTTTCAACTTTAGGCAAAAGAACCGTTCGAATGGGTGCATGTGCCTTTGCAATCAAACGCTTTTTAGGCGTACCCATTTTAAATTTAACCTATAATAAATGAATAACTTCTAAGGAGCAGGAGCCTGCTCCTTTTTACACGTTCAGATCTCTTTTTTTATAAAAAACATAGGTTACTGCTGTTAGAATGACGATTAAGCAAACAGAGATAACGACGAACACAGCTTCAAACCCATCCCCTGTCAGCATATTTTCCGCTGTAAAATACTTAAATGGGACAACATATTTGAGGACTTCAAGTTTTTCACTTAAATCAATGACAATTGATAAAATAAATGTCAGTAGCAGAATTCCTGTAGCAATGGGTGCCGCTCTTTTCGGGTTCCGGATAACTGCTGCAAGTGCAGAACCAAGCACTAAAAAAAGAATTTGTAAAATAAACATTCCGCCCATTAACATAAGCAGGTCCTCAATCCCATTATCCATTTCAAAAATCAAAACCGTCGCAATTGTTGTAACAGCATTAAAAACGACAAGATTAATAAATGCAGCTACTAGCTTCATCGTTATGACCTTCGTACGGGAAATGGGTTTTACAAATAAGAATTCAAAGGTCTTATCCCGCTCTTCCTTGGCAATGATGGAAGCCCCCATCATCGAGGCATGTATTGTCGCCATCAAAAGCAAATATAAATAAAGAATCGCGAAATACCCAATCGGTGTCGATAAATCTAACGTACCCGTCCCCATTAAGGCTTGAAGTGCTTTTGGCATCGACTCAACCAATTCATTCAAGGATTGCCCAGATGAAGAAAGGCTCGAGTATTCGGTGTTTCCCATGAATATTAAGAGGACAAGTCCGATGCTCCAAATGATGAGAGACTTACGGTATGCCTTCATTTCTCTTAAAAATACATTCATACAAAGACCTCCTTTCTTACACAGAATGAATATCTTTTTTCGTATAGTAGATATAGCTCGCGATAATTGCAACAGCTACAATCCCTAATCCAACTATTAAAAATGCTCCCTCATAACTTGTGTGTTCAATCATATAGTACCAATCAAAGTATTTAAAAGGAGACAGATACCGTTTATACTCATCACCACTTGAACTAAGCATCCCAATAATGAAAAAAGCAAAAACAGTTCCTAAGGAAACGGAGAGTACCGATTTTATTTTTGGCAAGTAAACGGAAAGGAAGATCCCTATCGCAAGAAAAATGACTTGCAATAAAAACAACGAAATCGAAATTAGTAATAACGCTTTAGTACTGTATTCATCCGTTGCCACTGCAGCTACCATTAGCCACGAGGCAACTAAATATACAATGCTTGTGAACAGAATGGATGTAAATGCAGCTAAAATTTTTGCTGTTAAAATGGTTTTTCTTGTGATTGGTTTTGTTAATAAGAAGTCCGCTGTCTTTTCTCTTACTTCCTTTGACACAATCGCCGTGCCAAAATTCATCGCCTGGATTGCCCCACAAAGGCTAATGTACACAAACACGTAAGAGTAAAATCCGAGAACGGAACCAAAGGTATCAACCTGTAGTCCTAATGCTTGCTTCATTGCATCTGGAAAACCATCCAACACCTTTTTATAATCTTCAATATCCTTTGCGATCGTTGGAAACATCGACATAAACAAGACCATCATTCCAACGAGCGATAATGTCCAAATGAGCGTGGTTTTTCGATAGGCCTTACATTCATGAAGAAAGACGTTCATATCATTTTAGGCCTCCTTCTCGTAATAATGCATGAAAATCTCCTCAAGGTCTGGCTCTGTTACGGACAGATTGGTAATCTCAATTCCAGCGATTTTTTCCATTACTGTATTGATATTACCTTTAAACAGGAAGCTAATTTTCTTATCTGTAACCTCTAAATCATTTACCCCTGGAATTGAAAAATAGTTTTTTTCAATTGGAGCTAATGATTCAACCTCAAATCTTTTAAAATTGTTATCTTTTAAAGTACTAATCTTTTCAACGGTTACGATTTTACCTTCCTTGATAATAGCAACCCTGTCACACAGGCGTTGAACCTCGCTTAAAATGTGGGAAGAGAAAAGAATCGTCACCCCTTTTTTATTTTCTTCCTCTAGTAAATCAAAAAAGCGCTGTTGCATCAATGGATCAAGCCCGCTCGTTGGCTCATCAAGAATCACAAGCTTTGGTTCATGGAGAAGTCCCTGGACAATGCCAACCTTTTTCTTGTTTCCAAGTGATAAATCATCAATTTTACGATTCAGGTCGAGCTCCATCATCTCAGCCAGTTCTTTGATTCTCTTGGAGCAATCTTTTTTATAAAAGCTTGCCGAATATTTAAGCAGGTCCTTCACTTTCATATTGTCATAATAAAAGACTTCTGATGGTAGATAACCGATTTCCTTTTTAACTTCAGACGAGAATTGAACAGTATCTTTCCCGAATATTTTTGCACTTCCACTTGTCGGGTAGATGAGTGACAGCATGGTTCGTATTGTTGTGGACTTTCCAGCGCCATTCGGCCCAATAAATCCGAAGATTTCTCCTTCTTCCACATGGAAGCTAATATCTTCAATCCCCCGCGATTTTCCATACATCTTTGTTAGGTTTTGAATTTCAATGACATTCATTTTTCTAGACCTCCCTACATTATTTGTAAAATGCTAGTTTTAGCATTTCGATGTATCCGTCCATTTCTTCAAGCAGATCTTCGAGATTTAACTGGTCTAACGGGATATCTTTTGTTTGTTCTTGCTTTTGATAACCGAAGGCTTCAAGTGACCAAAAAATAATATTCATTGCTTTTTGAATATCGATTCCTTCCTTAAATTTTGATACATCAATCGAACTAGCTAGCTTCGAGTAACTACTAGTAAGGATATCCTTGTTTCTTTTTTCAAGTTCAATCTTAATGTCGGGGGAATCTTCTTCAAAGGCAAGTCTTATAAAGTTAAACATCTCAGGGTGTTTTTTCATTAGTTCAAATTTAATCAATGTAATACTGCGATATTTAGTAAAAATATCAGGCTCATCAAGGTCAATATTGGCAAATAAGTCATTAACCATTAACTCTAAATAATAGTCATATAAGAACAGATATAGTTCTTTTTTATTTTTAAAATAATGAAACAACAGCCCCTTTGATATTCCCGCTTGCTTTACAATTTCATTTGTTGATGCATTCGCATAGTTTTTTTCAGCAAACTCTTTGGTGGCTGCATTTAAGATTCGTTCTTGCTTTTCTTGCTCTAAGTTGAAGAATTTTGAAAGCATGGTAAAACCTCCAATTAACATTGACCAGTTCGGTCAACTCCATTATATCCCTTATTGACCACAATGGTCAACATTAAAAAATGCCCCAAAGATTATCTTTGAGACACAGTTATTCCTAACCAAACAATATGTCGATTTCCTTTTTAAGCTCTTCTAGTAATGGAAAAGTTGAGGCATTACCTAGGCTTTGGGCTACATTCCGGTAATACCACTCTTGTTTATCCTTACCACGGCTAAATCTGCGCCAAACTTGATCGCCCTGCTCCTCATAGTCTCGGATGATTGACCGGATATTATGTAGCTTATCCGCACATACGACTGTTCGGTTATCTTCTGAGGCAGTCCTTAGAAATGAAATCGTATGTTCTTTCCTTGCTTCCCACGGCAGAGATTTATCCGGCTCTGAACAACCGTCCACAAGTTCTGCTACCTCATCACCAAAGCCGTCTCTAATATCCGTTAGAGTTAACTCGGTATCCTCCACTGTATCGTGTAATATTCCTGCAGCTACTAGTTCGGTGCGTGCATTTATTTTCATTAAAATAAGTCCTACCCCAAGTGGATGTGTAATATATGGAATTTTCGTTAGTTTACGATACTGCCCGTCATGTGCTTTACTCGCAACAATAATTGCTTTTTCAATCATGTCCATGATGTTGATCTCCTCCTATCAAATGCGCCTTGGCGTATTTGCGCCCGATTTTTTTCGGGCTTGCTCGAAAAATTACCTCTGAAAAATCGTGGCATCCGCCGGAGGCTTTTACTTTATTCAACAGAATAAAGTTAAAATAACCTGACACAAAATGATGCCAGGTATCCCCATTTACAATACTTTACTCAAAAATGCTTTCATACGGTCATGTTGTGGATTTTCAAATAATTCCTTTGGTTGATTCTCCTCAACAATATAGCCACCATCCATGAAAAGAACACGGTCACCCACTTCACGAGCGAAGCCCATTTCATGGGTCACGACCACCATTGTCATTCCTTCTCGTGCCAGTTGCTTCATAACCTCTAAAACTTCCCCAACCATTTCAGGGTCAAGCGCAGAAGTTGGTTCATCAAAAAGCATGATTCTAGGTTCCATGGCTAGTGCTCTCGCAATCGCAACACGCTGTTTTTGACCACCAGACAATGAATCCGGATAAGCGTCTGCTTTCTCTTCAAGACCAACCTTTTTCAATAACTCCATCCCTTTATTATACGCTTTTTCATTCGAAACCTTCTTTACTTTCAATGGCGAAAGCATAATATTCTCCATGACGGTTTTGTGAGGAAATAAGTTAAACTGCTGGAACACCATCCCGACATCTGTTCTAATTGAATTGATATTTGTTTTCTTATCAGTAATATCGACACCCTCTATAAAAACATGCCCTTCATCTATGGTCTCCAATAAATTAATGCAACGTAAAAAAGTTGATTTCCCGGATCCCGAAGGACCAATGACTACCACAACCTCCTGGGGCTGAATATCAACTGAGATTCCTTTTAACACTTCATTCTTCCCAAAGGATTTTTTTATATTGTCTACTTTGATCATTCTGTTTTCAACCTCTTTTCAAGATAGTTTAGTAGGATTGTCAATGAAAGAGTTAAAATCAAATAAATGAAGGCCGCAGTTAAATATGGTTCCCACACACGCGCATATTGGCCAGTCATCATGCGGCCCCAGTGCATTAATTCCGGTGTTGCTACTACCGACAGAAGGGATGAATCTTTTATTAGAATAACAAATTCGTTTCCTAATGGAGGGATCATTCGTTTAAATGCTTGAGGAATAATGACGTATCTCATCGCTTGAGCATGTGTCATTCCCAACGAGCGAGCGGCTTCCATTTGCCCACGGTCAAGGGATTGGATACCCGCTCTAAAAATCTCTGCTATGTAGGCTGATGCATTTAATGTAAGTGCAATAACACCTGCAACAATTCCGTTTGTTCCACCTAAAAATAGGGGAACAACCCCAAAGTGAACTAAAAAGATTTGGACGAGTAGTGGTGTCCCGCGGAAGAAAGTTACGTAAAACATAAATGGAAGAGCAATCCATTTATTACGGATCATTTTTCCAAGGCCAATAAATAGACCTAGGATTGTCCCAAGTAAGATTCCAGCAATCGATAAACCGATGGTTAATAATGCTCCTCTCCCAAAATAGGGAAGATAATCTATGATTATATCAAACCTAAAATCCATGGTGTGTCCCCCTTTTTATAGCCAAAAATTGCGTAACACATTGAAGTCGTTACGCAATTTCTCACTCGTTTATTTCGAAGCTTCTTGTTCTGCCTTTAATGCTTCTAAATCTGGCTCTGCTCCAAACCATTCTTTATAAATTTCCGTGTATTTTCCACTTTCTATAATGGCTTCAATTGCTTTATCCAAATCAGCTTTTAAGTCGTCACTGCCCTCAGGGAACATCATGCCGTAGAATTCAGCATCAAATGTATCTTTGTCACCAACAACCTTTAGCTTTTTGTCTGGATTTTGCGCTGCGTAGTATTCAATAACACCGTTATCCGCTACAACCGCATCCGCTCCACCGCTTTCAAGCTCAAGAATGGCTAAGTTATTATTTTCAAATGCTTTAATGTCAGGATGCTTTTCACCGAGTACTTTTTCAACCGCGAAATGTCCAGTGGTCGATGCTTGAACCGCTACCTTTTTTCCTTTCAAATCATCAGCAGTTTGAATATTACTATCTTCAGGGATCATAATTTTATTCGTTGATAGGAAAAACGGAATCGTAAATAGATACTCCTTCTTACGGTCTTCGGTAATCGAAATCGACGAGATAGCCATATCATACGAACCTTTATTTAATTCAACAAAAATTGGATCCCAACCCGTATGTTTAATATCTAGTTCGTAGCCTGCCTCCTCAGCTACAGCATTAAGCACATCAATTTCGAAACCAACGATTTTGTCACCTTCCATAAACTCGAATGGTGCATATGCCGCATCTGTCATAACCTTAAGTGTCTTTTTCCCTGTATCTTCTCCCTCTTTTTCTCCGCCTGTCCCACTCGTATCGCTAGTTCCACAGGCTGCCAAGAAGAGAAATACAAGCATGATTGAAAAAACCGTTATTTTCTTCACATATGTAACCCCTTTCACTTTTTATAAAATTTAAAATAGTTAACTTTTTTCCTATATTATCACAATGATAGTCTAAAAGAAATATAGAATTGTTTTTCCCCCTTTGATGTATGCCTATCGTTACATTTTATGAACCATATATAGAACTATAGAACTAACCAAACGACAAATCGGGTGATGACAGGAACTGGAATATCGAATATATTTAGAATAGTAGCTATTTTCGAAAAGGAAGGTGTCTTTGTGGGGGTTGTGAAAGAGTTCGGAAAGATTTTAGCCATTTATTTATGTGTATTTCTATGTGTGATATTATTTGTACTTTTCCCTCGCGAACCTAGTATTGATTTTTCCGGTAAGGCAATGACTGTTGAGTATTCCTATCAATTTAATTTGAAAGAATATGCAACGAGTGTAGGCACATTTTTAAAAGATGTTTATGAGAATAAAAGTCTTGGAGGAACTAAATTCGCCTCCCTCTCAGCCGAAGATGAAATTGCGAAGTTTTTTCCGAGAAGTCTTAAAATCATTGTGATTGGGTTCATTCTTAGTGTCGTGTTCGGAATAGTAAAAGGGATTCTTGACTATCGATGGACAAATTCGAAAAAGAGCTTTTTAGGAAGTGGTGCCACCTGGTTCCTCTCAGGAGTTCCTGACTTTTTTATTATCATTTGTTTAAGCTATTTTCTACTATTATATGTACCGGATTTTAGCATCATGGGAACGGAAGCCTGGTGGAAATTTATCGCACCCAGTATTCTCGTATCAATTGCGCCTATGCTTTATGTTGCAAGAATCACGTCGGTTTCACTTCTAACTCAGGACCGCGAACCTTACATTCAAGTGGCATTTGCTAAGGGATTCACAAAAAATAAAGTGTTGCTCAATCATATGATGAGATCGTGCTTAATCACGGTTTCTAGTCATTTGCAATCAATAATGGTATTTGTTTTATCAAACCTATTGGTTGTCGAATATTTACTAGGTTACCAAGGAGCTGCCTATCGATTATTTTCGGCAATTGGCTATACCAACTTTATCCCGCCAGGTGGCGGTGCCGATGAACGTGGTCTAATCATTGGAATTTGTATTAGCTTTCTAATACTTGTGATGGTGGCTCATATGATAAGCCAAGTACTCAAAATGAGATTAGATCCAAAATAGGGGTGTTTTATGTTAAATCGAAATTGGTTTTTAATCACTGGCATATTTATGTTAAGTATTCTTCTTCTCATTACCTTTGTGGGTCCACATATACCATATGTTAAAGAAGGAATTGAAGAGGGCAGAATTCGTTTTTTAGACGGCGGCAAGGGGTTGCTTAAAGCACCTTTTTCACCAGGACAACAACCTCCATTTGGCTCTGACCATGAAGGTAGAGATTTATTAAGTGTGATCATCGTTGGTGCGAAAGATACACTAAAAATCATCTTAGGAATTGTGGTTATTCGCTATTGTTTAGCCATCCCTCTTGGGTTACTAGCAACACGTAAAAATAATCCGTTTTCTTGGATTGTTACAACTTGGAACAATGTCTTTTCTAGTATTCCGATTATTTTTTCGGCACTGCTTTTATTGGCAATTCCAGCCCTTGTAATGAATGAAAATCGCTTGTGGTGGTCGGTTTTACTTTTAGCATTAATTGAGGTTGGAAAAGTAAGTCACATCATCCGTGAGGAAACCCAAAGAATCGTAAGGAAACCGTATATAGAGGCTGGAATTACAGTCGGCATTTCCCCACTTCGACTTGCGTTAGGAAACATTTTACCCAATACATACCCTGCCATTATGGTCAATTTCTTTATTGATATCGGAAGAACCTGTCTTTTAATCGCACAATTAGGTATTTTTGGTGTGTTTCTTTCACAAGTGTTTGTTCAAACCAATTATGGTGTCGGAGAGATGATTAATACAAGTCTTAACTGGCCAACGTTACTCGGACAAGCTAGAAAAGACATGATTAGCTCGATTTGGATTCCATTTTGGACCTGTGTTGCAATCTCCTTTACGATGTTTACTTTTACCATTCTAGGGGAAGGCTTGAGAAGGTATTTTGATCGAAAAACAACCTAAGTTGTCAATATTCCTTGTTAAAGTGTATAGTAATGATGGGAAATATTATTGAAAACTGTAAGTTGAAAGGAGCTTGTTAATGACTACACCAAATAATGAATTACCAGCTAAAACATGTTCCATTGAGCGTCTTGTGACAATGGAGTCAGACGTAAAAAAAGTTTTAGAAGGTAAAAAAACAGCTACACGTAGAAATGGTCGATATGCAGATGTTGGAGAAATCATGACACTTGAGGGTCAACAATTTAAAATTGACCGTGTATATGAACAATCCCTTGGTGAGTTGACAGACGAGGATGCGAAAAGGGAAGGCTTTGATACTGTTGACGAATACAAAGAATCGATTCTTTCCTACCATCCTGGTATGCCTTGGCTCCCTCATATGAAAGTTTGGGTTCATGAGTTTAGTAAAGTCAATTAATAACATCAGAAAACCCTTGTCATTATAAGATGGACAAGGGTTTTCTCTATTTATGACTTGTTTTTTCAAAAAGTGCCTGCTGATGTATCGCATAATCTTCAGGTGCTACCGTTTTTATTTTCGTGATGAAATAATAGTATTTATAAATAACAACTGCGACCAAAAATAATTTTAACCAGATGCTATCTAAAATAACAAATGGAACTGCGATCATCGCATCTGCGGTTAACAAAATGGTCAGCTTTTGTTTTAACGTCATTTCACGCCGCTTCACAAAACCTTCTAAATGCTTTTTATAGATACTAGTCCCTTTAAACCAACGATCAAATTTTTCCGATCCTTTTACAAAAAAGAATGATGCTAGTAGTAACAGGGGCGTAGTTGGGATGATGGGCAATACGATTCCTACTACCCCAAGGCCAAAGAAAATAAAACCTAAAACAATATATAAAAATTTTGTGATACTCTTCACCATATTGTCCCCTTTCTAAGACTTTAAGGACTTCTTTCCTATTATACCACGTATCTTTTACTGGAAAACCACTGTCACAAAATAGTAAGATTATGAATAGGGAGTTGTGAGTTACATCACTTACCTTATTTATTATCGTGCTATCATAATAGTGGAATATGTTGTAAATGGGGGACCATAAAATGGATGTTGTTTATCAAGCACTTGTTTTCATACATATTTTTTCAGCCATCCTCGGAATGGGACCTGGCTTTATTTTAACAACGGTTGTGAAGTCGGGAGATACGATGACAGAGCTTAGACATTCGTATGCAATTAGACATAGGCTACACATATTTGTCATGGTTGGCGGTATACTCCTGCTCGTTTCTGGACTTTTAATGGGGGCTATTAATCCTTATCTCTTTACAATGGGCTGGTATGTGACAAGCTTATTGCTGTTTCTTGTTGCGCTAGCGATGGGTCCATTCGCCCTTACCCCTAAATCAAAGCCAGTAAAAGCTTTATTAGAATCACATCAAGGTGAAGACATTCCTGCCGAATACTACCCTTTGGCAAAAGCACTTTTTCGAGTAGAACATCTCGAGAATACTGTCTTTTTGATTATCATTGCATTAATGATCTTAAAGCCTTTTTAATTGATATAACAGTTTATTCTACAAAATCCCCATCATTCATTGGTGGGGATTTTCTTCGAGTGCTTGTTTCTTTTTAAATGGAAATGTAGCTCCTTGTGTAATCAGGCTTATTAATAGAACAACCCCTACAAGTAAGGATGCGATAATCCAAAAATTAATGCCAAATCCAACGACCTTGAATGCCCCTTCGTAATAATTCACGTCTGGACGATTCATATTAGATGATATGATTGCAGCCGTAACATGTTTTGTGGCATACAAAAAAGCAGAAACCGCGATGAAAAAGCACCCCACAAATGCCTTAACTTGTTTCATTCTACCCCTCTTCTCTATTTCACTTTTGGTTAATCGTACCATGATTACAGTTGGTAGGACATATTACTTTTTGCCTATGTTCGATACAGGGTTTCTCACAAAAAAATGCCGCATAAAGAATTTCTTCTTTATACGGCTCTAGGTTTACGCTTCTACTAATTCTTTTTCTAGCATGGTTCCTTGTTGGGCAAAGTTTGTATGCCATGAGAATGCTTTTTCTAATACATGTGGTGTTTGGCCACCTCTTGTAAGTGCTTCTTGGTAGTAATCACGAAGCTGTTGCTTATACATTGGATGTGCACAGTTTTCAATCAATAATTCCACACGTTCTCTCGGTGCAAGTCCTCGTAAGTCTGCATATCCTTGTTCTGTTACGATGACATCAACATCATGCTCTGTATGGTCCACATGTGAGACAAATGGAACGATACTTGAAATGTCGCCACCTTTTGCAATTGATTTTGTAACGAAAATCGCTAGGCGTGCGTTTCGAGCAAAGTCACCAGAACCACCGATTCCGTTCATCATCTTTGTACCAAGCACATGGGTTGAATTGACGTTTCCGTATATATCAAGTTCAAGTGCTGTGTTTATTGAAATCAGTCCGAGACGACGGATAATCTCAGGATGATTTGAAATCTCCTGTGGTCGCATAATTAAACGATCACGATACTTGTCAAAGTTCCCAAACACTTTTTTCATTTTTTCTTCTGATAAAGTTATCGAACAGCAAGAAGCAAAGCTTACTTTGCCCGCATCCATTAAGTCAAATACCGCATCCTGTAATACTTCAGAATAAACCTCTAAATCTGTGAAATCAGAATCAAGCATACCGTGTAGTACCGCATTTGCCACAGATCCAATCCCAGATTGTAGTGGTGCAAGCTTCTCTGTTAAACGGCCAGCTTCAACTTCTTTTCGTAAAAAGGTTAAAAGATGCTGTGCCATTATTTCTGTTTCTTCATCTGGTGGTACGATTGTTGACGGAGAATCCGTTTGGTCTGTAAACACAATTCCCTTGATTTTTTCTACATCTACTTTGATTCCAGGCAAGCCAATTCGATCATCTGACTTTGTTAACGGAATAGGTTCTCTTTCGCCTTGCTTACCTGGTGCATATAAATCATGAACTCCTTTAAGCTCAGTTGTTTGTGCAAGGTTGATTTCAACAATGATTGATTTAGCATGCTGTGCAAATGTTAAAGAATTCCCGATTGAAGTTGTTGGAATGATTAACCCATCTTCATCAATTGATATCGCTTCCAAAATTGCGACATCGACATCCATCACATTTGAACGAATTAATTCTGATGTATGAGATAAATGCTGATCTACAAATAAGAAGTCCCCATTGTTAATACCTTTTCTCATTGTTGGATCAGCTTGAAATGGTAAACGCTTACCTAAAATTCCTGCTTCAGCGAATAATTTATCAACATCAGAGCCTAATGATGCCCCTGTATATACGTTTACTTTTAGGCTTTCCGTTTCGGCACGTTTTACAAGTGCGAATGGTACCGCTTTCACGTCACCGGCACGTGTAAAGCCACTAAGGCCTAATGTCATACCGTCCTGAATCCACTCTGCTGCTTCTTCGGGTGTAACAACACGGTCATGTAGACGGGTGTCCTTAATGCGATCTAGTTTATTAGTCATATTCTCCCATCCCCTTTATGAAATTGAATATTAAGATAATTTTACCTATATTCACTACACGAAGTGGGATTTCGGGAGTAAAGAACATAAAAATTCGATAAAAAAGAAGAACAAACCCCCAAAGCAGAAGATTTGTTCTTTTTCTAGAAAATTAGAAGCCTAGCAGTTTCCGAAAATAACTTGAATAATTTTGACTAACAGGGACCCGGGCACCGTTTTTCATTTCTAAAACAAATGTGGAATGAGTATCAGGATGGATTTCTTTGATTTGATTTACATTCACGATAAATGAACGGTGGCAGCGAATAAAAGAGTCCTTTGGCAACGTGTATTCAAATTCCTGAAGCGAATATTTATGTGTCCCCGAAAAACCTTTTGTGTACACATGCGTTTTTTTATCCTTTGCCTCAAGGTATAGCACATCTGAGAACGGGATGGGAATCCAGCCATCTGGAGACTTTACGGTTACCACCGATTTGCCATCTGTTAATGCTGGGTAGATTGCCGTTACGCAACCTTCCAACTGATCCCCATGAAAAAAAGGTACGGCCATGCCATGATAAGGAATGCCAAATACGTCACGATTAATAAATTCAGAAGCCTTTTGTCTTGACGTAATGGCTTTATACGCAATGGTCCCCTCTTTTACTTCATCACCTGGTTTAATTTTCAAATCAATTCGTTTACTTGGTCGATAATAAAGGTATTCTTTTGTATTTGAGACAGCAATTGATATCTCGTCGGAGAACAATTCCCCAATCACATCTAAGAGTGAGCCAATTGTTATATCCTTCACACGTCAACATCCTTTGTTGTAGAAATCTAGTAACCTCTTCTATTTTACAAGTAATTCATAGATAAAACATCATCCTTCATAAAAAATCATCATGTGCGTTTAAAATGGCTTTTACATGTGTATGCAGTATAATGTTGGTAATCACATTTTAGGAGGAATACATATGTATCATACACTTGAAGAATTTTTACAAGATTGGAATTATGAAGGTAGTGCCACTCAAAAAATCCTTGATGCTTTAACAGATGAGTCATTATCACAGTCTGTTGCCGCTGGTCACCGTACCTTAGGTGAACTTGCATGGCATGTTGTGACTTCCGTGCATCAAATTATTTCACAAACTGGACTCCAGTTCGAAGGTGCGGCTGGTGAAGCAGTTCCAGCATCGGCAAAGGAAATGGCCGATAGCTACCGTACAACAAGTGAAAACTTAGTTTCTGCGATTAAAGAACAATGGAACGATGCAACATTGAAGGAAATGAAAGAAATGTTTGGCCAACCAATGCCTGTTGCCGTGATACTTGGAATGACGAATACCCACCAAATCCATCACCGCGGACAAATGACAATCCTAATGCGTCAAGCTGGATTAAAAGTCCCTGGCGTTTACGGTCCATCAAAGGAAGAGTGGGGCGCATAATCTAAAATTTTGGCCACTAGGGTACCCTAGTGGCTTTTAGTATTGGTCTGGCTTTGGGTGATCCGGGTCCAGTTTCAGGATGCTTTTAGCCTCATAGAGTGGTACCACTTTCCATTAACTGGGAAGTTGATGATACTCTAAACCCTTTTGGAGACTACTAGATTCCAGCTATTAGGATGTTGATAGCACTCTAAGCCTTTCAGAGTAATATCACTTTCCAGTTTTCAGGATGCTGATAGTACTCTAAACCTTTTGGAGTGACATCACCTTCCAGTTCCTAGGATTTTGATAGCACTTCAACCCTTTCAGAGTGACATTATCTTCCATTTTCTAGGATACTGATAGTACTCTTGCCTCTTTGGAAGACACCGCTTCTCCCATATACCCTCTCACAAGCATAAAAACTCATTCTAGTTGACATAATCTTTTTCAATCAAACGTTTGTTTAGCGGTCTATCCCTTGGGGCACAAGGGATTCCATTTTCAATCAAGCGTTTGTTTGAATTTTTGCTTACAGAACTTCCAGAAACTACAAATCTCACCTTCAAACGCTCGTTTAACTTACATCCCTTGGTACACATGGGTTCCCAGCTTCAATCAAATGTTTGTTTGAATTGCCACTTTTGTCATGCAGCTACTTTTTCCCTTCTCGTAAACATCCATTTTAAAAAGCTCGGTACGATTAAAATAATGAACAATAGTCGAATCAGCTGTAGTGAACTTACTACTGCTGGATCTGCTCCGATTGCAGTCGCGGTTAACACCATTTCAACCAAACCACCCGGTGAAAAGCTTAGTAAGGCAGTTGGTACATCTAAATCTGAAAATATGGCAAATAGATAGCCAAAGCCAAATGAGAATGCGAGTAATAACAACGTGAGAATAAAGTAAACTCCACAATACTTTCCACCAATCTTTAAATCTCTTAGATTGATATTATTCCCCATTCTCATCCCAACCGTGATTTGGGCAAGAATTAGTAACCATGGTTGAATAGGTGGTAACCCTACTCCCACTACACCGAGTAAAACCGTAACTGCAAGTGGACCAATCACATACGCCGCCGGGAGCTTATTACGAAGAAGCCACCCTGCTAAGAAAGCTATACTGAACCATAAATATGCATAAGCAGGGGCACTGCTGAGATTTTTTGTGACCTCAAATGGATTTCCAACACTTGCTATGAACCAATGGGTCACAATAAACGGAACCATGAACACAACCGTTAACAAACGAACCGTTTGAAAAATCGTTACCATTGCAGAATTTGCTTTTAACGAATGGCTTGCAGCAACCATTTCAGATAATCCACCGGGAATCGAGCCGAACACACTTGTCATCGGATCAATTTTAATAAATCGGGTTACAAATATACTGTTTACTACACTGACCGTCAAAAGCAAAATTGTCATGATTAAAAATGGGATGATATACGGATAGACCGTAATAAAGGTTTCTTTTGTAAACGACAATCCGAAGTAGATTCCTAGTGTTGCAAGTCCAACATTGTATAAGCGTGCTGATACAACCATTGTTCGATGTGTAATGGCTTTGTATAATATCATGAATGTCATCGGTCCAAGTATCCACGGAATTGGAAAGTGTAAGAAATAGAACACCATTCCTCCCATACCCGCTACAAGATAGGACTCTATTAAACCTTTCTGCTGTGAAAATTTCATATATATTCGACCTTTCTCCTTTTTCATTCTTCTATTATAATATGCAGGAAAAATCCCCTCTTTGCAGAATATACTTTGTAAAAAGGAGGGAGCAGCTTGGAAAACTTTCATTTTTCACATACTATTCGTGTGAGGTATTCTGAAATCGATGGTCAAAAAATCGTTTTTAACGCGCATTATCTTACATATATAGATATCGGCTTCACTGAATACATGCGTGAAATTCTTGGGCCTGATTGGCTTACTAATCAACACTCTTCCCAATTTGAGCCAGTTCTTGTTAAAAGTACCGTTGAGTACAAAAAACCTGCATTACTAGATGATTTCATTACTATTTATGTTCGGGTAAAAAAATTGGGTACTTCCAGCCTCACCCTTGAGAGTATCATAACACGAGATGACGAAATCTTAGTTGAAGCCGAAACCATCCAAGTAAATTACAACAATGTTACAAAAACATCTACACCTATACCTGATGACATTAAACATAGAATACAAGAATTTGAAGCTTTATAGACCTAAAATGAAGGCGCTAATAGACACCTTGTTTTTCAATCAAATGTTTGTTTAGCGCCCTTTCACTCTTTTTCCAAGGGTTTTCACATTCAATAAAACGATTGTTTGAAAAAGCAACGAAATACTCCAATCACGTTACCGACTTCCTTCAATCTCCTCATAGGCACTAGGCCCTTTCAAATCCTACTTTAGTAGGAATAATATTCCGTTAATATTACAAATATATTTCGACATTGACATATTTGCTCTTTTGCGAAACCTTGATTCTAGTAGGTTTTGAAAGATTACAATATTAACAATATGTAACAATTTCGCGACAAATGGAGAATTTTATAGAAACTTATGATAATATGGTAGAGTAAAAGAATCGGATATAGACTAAGTAGATTAGTAAGAAAGTAGGAATTTTCTTGAAAAAGACACTCGTAACCTTAAGTGCCACTTTAATGATAAGTGCCTTTTCTCCATATGTAATATCAACTAGTGCAGAAACGTCGATTAGTTCACTTCAAACTGAGCTTTCTGATACACAAAAAGCATTAGCAGATTTAAATGCTCAAATTGCAAAAGTTGACCAAGCGATTGAAGATAACCGTACAATGATCGCTGAAACAGAAGCGGATATTAAGAAAACAGAAGAACAAGTAAAAACTCTAGAAGTAGAGATTGAACAACTTGAAAAAGAAATTGAAGCTCGTAATGAAATTTTAAAAGAACGTGCCCGCATGATGCAACAGTCTGGTGGAACGATTAGTTACCTAGATGTTATTTTTGGTGCACAAAGCTTTTCTGATTTTATTAACCGTGTGAGTGCAGTCTCTACTATTATGCAAGCTGACCAAGAAATAATTGATGAACAAGCGAAAGCAATTAATCTGGTAGAAGAAAAGCAAGCTAAGATTCAGGAGACACTCACTGCATTAACAAACAAAAAAGAAGAATTGGTAGCCATGCAAGGTCAAATTGAAGACCAAAAAGCTCAAAATGATGCATTAAAGGCTGCATTACAATCAAAAGAACAAAAAACTTTAGCGGACATTGAAGACCTTCGTGCTAGTATGATTACTGCAACACCTGCAGTTAGCACTACGACTTCATCTAGTTCTGCTCCAACAACATCCAATGCTACTGTGGCTGCTTCTGTCCCAACCTCTACACCAAAGGTTTCGGGTTCAATCAACACAGTAATCAAAGCTGGATATAAGTACATTGGAAACTCTGTATATGTATTTGGTGGAGGAAGAAACTCTTATGATGTTGCACACGGTCGCTTTGACTGCTCTGGTTTCGTACACTGGGCATTTGCACAGGCTGGCATAAGTGTTGGTGCTAGCACAGATGCACTGAAAAACCAAGGAACTCGAGTTTCTGTTAGTGACATGAAACCTGGAGATTTAGTATTCTTTAATACTTATAAAACGGATGGCCATGTTGGAATTTACATAGGCGGCGGTAAGTTCATCGGTTCTCAAAGCTCAACTGGTGTTGGCATTGCTGATATGACAAGTGGTTACTGGAAAAATACATTTAATGGTCGTGTAAATCGTATTTTTTAATTAAACAAGCCTAACTTAAGCATCTTCAACTTTGAAGATGCTTTTTTTATGGAAAAATTGGGAAGTTATCGGTCCCTTACAAAAAAAGTTTTTTGACTCTCCTTCCGATTACTTTCAAATTGTTTTCATTTAATTTATGATAGGAAAGTAAGCTATCATACTGGAGTGACATACGTTGGATACAAAAAAAGCATTACCTATATTATTTGCAGTTATGTTTTTGGTTTATGTTGGGTTCGGGATCATTATTCCTGTCATCCCCTTTTATGCAGAAGATCTTGGTGCTTCCCCTACTGAATTAGGGCTACTCATGGCTGTTTATTCATTAATGCAATTCTTGTTCGCACCGATGTGGGGAAGAATTTCCGATCGGATTGGACGTAAGCCTGTTATTATGATTGGTATCTTTGGACTTGCGGTTTCATTCTTTCTCATGGCGTTATCGACAGAATTATGGATGTTGTTTGCAGCCAGAATCATTGGTGGCTTTCTTTCAGCCGCAAATATGCCCACCGTAATGGCTTATGCTGCCGATATTACCTCTGAGGAAGACCGTGGTAAAGGAATGGGGGTCATCGGTGCATCGATTGGTCTAGGGTTTATCTTTGGACCAGCAATTGGTGGTATTTTCTCAAAAACGGACTTACAAATGCCATTTTACATTGCAGGTACCTTGTCTCTACTTACTTTTTTCCTTGTCATGATTGTCCTTAAAGAATCTCTATCGAAAGAGCAAAGACATCCGAAAGACCGAAAAAGACCGGGTCTGTTAAAAGCACTTAACGGTCCTGAAAGCGTTCTGTTTTTCCTTTCTCTTTTTATCACATTATCCCTATCAGGGCTTGAAGCTACGTTTGCTTATTTTGCTGCGGAAAAAGCTGGATTGGGGACGACTGAGCTCGGTTATATTTTTATGATTATGGGACTCGCTGGAGCGATTGTACAAGGTGGACTAGTGGGAAGGCTAACAAAACGGTTTGGTGAAGGCTTTGTCATCCAAATTGGGATTTTCGTGTCAGCCGTTGGTTTTTTCCTTATTTTATTTACAAAGGATTTCGTTACAGCTGCGATTTATTTAACCATTTTTGGAGTAGGAAATGGCATCATTCGTCCTGCAGTTTCGGCATTACTAACGAAGCGATCTAAGACGGGTCATGGAAGTGTCACAGGGTTATTGTCCTCATTCGATTCACTCGGACGAATTCTTGGACCTATTTTAGGTGGACTGCTCTATACAATTTCAATGGGATTACCTTACATATCAGGTATATTCCTATCCGCTGTCGCATTCATATTGTTTAGAATGTATACAGCAAAAACGAAAAAAATGCATACGGCAGCAACTAACGAAGGGTAGCAATCATGCTACCCTTTGTTTTTACTTTACCATTAAATTGGAAAGAACCAATAGAACCGTCCCTCTGGTCCCTAAATTCTATTCAGTGCCTCGCCAAGAAATTTTGCAAGCTCAAGCATTCCGTATTTTTCCGCTTTCGCTTCTGCATCGGAGTTGTAGTTGGTGTTTGTATTAACATCATAGGTGAAGACTTCACCATCTGCATTTTTCACAAACTCAATACCTGCTACATCAATACTTACATCTTTTAGAAATGCTTCGTAACGTGCAATCTGTTCTGGATCTACATCATTGATAATTTCAAACTTGGGACGTACTTCTACCTCTTCCCCAACTGGGCAAAACAGATCACCAATTTGACATGCATCTGCTGGGCACAGCTCAAATCCTTCTGACGTATCAACTCGAACAGAATATACATACTTACCACCAACAAATTCAGCTCTTGTAATATAGGATTCTGGTGATTGGATATACTCTTGAATGAGCGTAATCCCGTCGACTGGCTCTTCAAATGCAGGGCTATTTACATAAGCCTTCAAGGACTCTACCGTTTGGAATAATTGTACGCCAAGTCCTTTACCTGCTCGATTATGTTTTGTAATAAAAGGTACTGTTCCTAGCTTTTCAGCTGCTTCAATAATTTGCTCACGGCCCACTGCCCCAATAGTTTTCGGAGTGCGCACCCCATTTTTTTCAAGCGCTGTGTATTGCTTGATTTTACTTAACTCTAGACGAAGGGCATTACTACCATTAAAAACGGTGCGATTATGGAATTCGAGCCAATCTAAAATCCCGCCTGTTAATTCAGGAGCAAATCGATGATCCCTTGTATGCGAAGAAGCACTCATACGGTTATAAAAAACACCCTCTGGTGGTTCTGCAGTTAAATCAATGACCCCTTTATCAAGATGCCACGCCTCATATGGTAAATTAAACTCATCCAATCGTTTTGTTAAATGTGAAGTCCAATCATCATTTTCATGGATAATATATATTTTTTTAGACATATAGAACTTCTCCCTTCGTATTACCTATTGGTCCTATTGATCACTTAGTCTCTGAATCAAATTAGCTAATAAGTTTGTTCTTCGAGACATCATGGTTTAGTGCTGTTAACTACTACTCTTTTAAGTTTTTATTTTATTTATCTTATAAGAGAGATTTATCGAAAAATTAATTCCTACTAAATATATACGATTTAACTATTTTATTGAGTCCATGTCAAGTAAAAGGATTACATTTATAAGAAGCATCATTTACCAATTTTTCAGAGCAAAAAAAATGCACACGTTATGGACACGTGTGCATTTACATATCTAAAACAATCCCTTATCGGTTATCTACTTTCTCAGGATAGAGGTCGTGGTTCATCAAGCGAAACTGTGCCATTTCTTCATATTTCGTACCCGGTTTACCATAATTACACCAAGGATCGATTGAAATGCCTCCGCGTGGCGTAAACTTGCCCCATACCTCGATATAACGTGGATCCAATAGTTTAATAAGGTCATTCATAATGATGTTCACGCAATCCTCGTGAAAATCACCATGGTTTCGGAAACTAAATAAATACAATTTTAAAGATTTACTTTCTACGATTTTCTTATCTGGAACATACGAAATGTACATCGTTGCAAAATCCGGCTGATGTGTCAGTGGGCAAAGACTCGTAAACTCCGGGCAATTAAACTTCACAAAATAATCTCGGTCTGGATGTAAATTATCAACAGACTCTAAAACCTCTGGTGCATACTCAAAACTATATTTTGTATTTTGATTTCCAAGTAAAGTTAAATCATTTAATCCTTCTTCATGACTTCTTCCTGACATGAAAAAAACCTCCCTTTTCTACTATTCTTTTCAAACTAAATTGGACAAACATATAAAAAGCCACGTCCAATATGGACATGGCATCATAGTCATGTATCCATAGTTTTTTATAGAGGGTTATAAGCTATGAACCTCTCTCGATTAAACCAAGTATCTTCCCATATAATATAAGACCCCACCAAAAACGTCAAGCATGGTGGGTCACAGGGACAGGTCCTTTGTCCCACCAATTTTTGGTAGGGCACAAGACCTGCGTCCCTATTTTGCTTTTCTTGCAGCCTGCTGAATGGGATCCCAAACGCCATTGTAAGGTGGGGCATATGCTAAATCCAAATCCAATAATTCGTCTATAGACATGTTGTGAAATAGGGCCGTGGATAGGACGTCAATCCGTTTGTCTACGCCACTTTCGCCAATGATTTGTCCACCAAGTAGCTTACGGGTGACTTTATGGTAGATTAATTTCACGGTCATCTTCTTTGCATCTGGATAATAGCCCGCAATGTCTCGCGCACGGATTGTGACAGAAGCAGTTGGTATATTCAACCTTTCCGCTTCTTTTTCTGAGAGCCCAGTTCGACCAAGTGATAAGTCAAAAAACTTGATAATCGATGTCCCGACTACACCTTTAAAGGTTTTATGTAAATTGACCATATTCAAGCCAGCGATCTGCCCCTGTTTGTTGGCATGAGTCCCAAGAGGAATATAATCATCCCGCTCCTTGATTCGGTGATACTGTGTTGCGCAGTCACCCGCTGCAAAAATATCCTCCACATTTGTTTGCATAGACGAATTTACTTGGATCGCTCCCTTTATTCCTGTTACAATTCCCGTACCATTAATAAACGCTGTATTTGGCTTCACTCCCACGGCAATTAAAACCAAATCCGATTTAATTTCACCTTTCTCCGTTTTTACTGATTCAACAAAATTATTTCCAATAAAACCTTCTACTGATTCCCCAAGTCTTAGTGTTAGATGATGCTTCTTCGCCTCATCGTGAATGAGGTCAGCAAGATCTCGATCGAAAATTCCAGCAAGCTGATCGTTTCTCTCAATGATGGTGACTTTTTTTCCTATTTCCGCAAAGCTCTCTGCCATTTCAAGACCTATATAACCACCACCGATGATTGTTACGTCTTTAACATCACGGAAGCCCTTGTACACATAATCTAAAATTTCTTCAGTATCCGGTATTGTTTTTAGTGTGAAGACGC
Organism: Ferdinandcohnia salidurans; assembly: GCF_042680725.1. NCBI lineage: Bacteria > Bacillati > Bacillota > Bacilli > Caryophanales > Bacillaceae > Ferdinandcohnia > Ferdinandcohnia salidurans. Next base: position 68,889 of record NZ_JBHUEK010000029.1, on the reverse strand, counting down.
CCTGAAGTGAACTCCCTTCCCAATTTGGGACAACTGGACTGGCACCCGTCGCAATTAACAAACGGTCATATGCTTGTTCAAAGTTTTCTCCCGTGGAAAGATTAATCCCTCTTACAACCTTTTGTTTCGCATCAATGCTCTTTACCTCATGAAAGACCCTTGCATCAATATCATACTTTTCTTTGAATTCTTGTTGTGTTCTTGCAATCACCTTGTCTGTGGAATCAATTTTCCCTCCTATTACATAAGGCAACCCACATTGACCATATGAATAGATGCCACCTTTCTCGAACACGGTAATCGAATTTCCTGAGCTATTCCGTACAATTTGCATAGCAGCACTCATACCCGCTGCATCGCCGCCTATAATAATACATTTCATCAAAATCCCTCCATTCTAGTATTTTCCTTCTCACAGCCATTTTTATGTAGAGCAACGCCCCTGTTCCTTGGGACAAGGGGACAGGTACAGTGTCCCAGACCAACATTTACACTATCAATATGTTACAATTATACCTGTAACAACGCTTTCAACAAGGAGGAATGGAATTGAATAAAACAAAGCTAATTGTCCAAGAATCATTAGATGCATTAATGAAGGATGACACGTTTATTCCAGAGTTAGCTGGGGAAACCCGTGAGCAAGCTTTTACCTCACTAGCCTCAATACTATCAACCCCGAATCATGTTCATAAGTCTTTTTTAAGAATCCCATTAGAAAATGGTCAAGTGGTTCGAATTCCCGCCTATCGCGTCCAGCATAATAATGCTTTAGGGCCTTATAAAGGTGGAATCCGTTTTCACGAAACAGTCAATGAAGATGAAGTAATTAACCTTGCATCTCTGATGACATTAAAGAATGCCCTTCATGACGTTCCTTTTGGTGGAGGAAAAGGCGGACTCGTTATCAATCCTAGAACACTTTCTGAAAAAGAACTACATTTAATTTGTAAAAAATATGTACGTTATTTTTCAGATAGTCTCGGTCCTGATAAAGATATCCCAGCACCAGACGTTGGTTCAGGCGAGCGCGAGATGGACTGGATGATGGCAGAATATAAAAGCATCCGACCTGGCACACCCTATCGAGGGAGTTTTACCGGCAAAAGCGTGGTCAATGGTGGTTCATTAGGTCGCCGTGAAGCTACTGGGAAAGGTGTCTATTTTACGTTCCGTTATCTGTTTCATGATTTTCTTCAAAATCAAAAGAGCCTACTTACGAAAACGGATAATGTGTTTGCAAAGACCGTGTCCAAATTTGAAAATCAGGCAATGAAGCTCGCAGTTCAAGGCTTCGGTAACGTTGGTTCTGTAGCTGCTCTAGAGGCTTATCAATGTTCCAATTTGCAAAATAAAGTTGTAGCTGTTAGTGACCGGAATGTTACTTTATTTAATGAGGACGGTTTAAACGTCCCATCCCTTGTGAAATTCACGAAGAGCAACAAAGGGGATCTTCCTATTTCTGATGAGGAGCTAGCCGCAGCTGGCGTTAAGGCTGAAATCCTTGACCGAGAGGCCATCCTTTATCTAGATGTAGACACCCTCATTCTCGCTGCCTTAGAGGATCAAATCCATAAGGATAATATGGAGAAAATTAAAGCACCCATTATTGTCGAGGGTGCGAATGCCCCTATAACAAAGGACGCGGACGACTTCTTAAGTAAAAAAGGTGCCCTGATTGTACCGGACATTCTCGCAAACGCAGGCGGTGTTATCGTTTCTTACTTAGAGTGGCTGCAGGGTCGTGAAACTCAGTTTTATTCCGAGGAAGAAGTGTTTAGTCAGCTATTGCAAAAAATGAAAGCAACATTGGATGCAATCTTACCGACATTCTTCGGAGACTCCTTCACACTGCGCCAAAACTGTTATATTCATGCCGTCACAAGACTATCAACAGTCCTATATCGACAAGGAAAATTATACTGACAATAAGTAAAGCGGAAGCCCGTGGGCTCCCGCTTTAATTTGTGGGACAGAGGGACAGGTACACTGTCCCTGTAAAAATATGGTGGGACGCGGGACCTGTCCCTGTGTCCCTAAAATGCTCCGGAACCGCCTCCGCCGCCACCGGTTCCTCCTCCACCTGTGCTGCTCGAACTACTGCTTCCACTTCCAATGGATTCATTGGCAGATTCAAAGTGGGCTGATGCGTTTGGTCCAACATAGCCAAATGACGCTACCGAATAAGGATAAAAACCAGCGCTATTATTGTAATAAGGCTTAGTAATTGCGGATATCAGATCCTCGTTCTGCTTTTTCATTTCCTTGTCTCCCATACCAAGTCCGTAAATATAGGCACGCATCTGGTCATCCTCGGACCATTTTTTCCATTCATCCGCTGACAATGTTTTATAACTCATTTTAAACAGGAACCATTCATGGTAAATTCGCAAACCTTCTTGGTTTTTCGGTCGATAGGCAATCAAGTAGATGATGATTCCTCCAAACAAAATCAAATCCAAAACAAACCAAGAAAATAACTCATACATTGGGAACAAGATTAAAAACGGGACCAGTATAATGCTTAAGAGCCCAAGAAACAATTTGAACTTTGATTTGTCCTCATAGAGATGGCGCTCCTTTACTTCGTTACGAACAGCCTCGCCCCATTTCATTTGGAAGCTAGAGTAACTATCGGAGTTCTTCTTGTTTTTTGCATAGTCTTCTAGGTCTGTAAAACTAAACTCCCCATTTCGGCCTATTTTTTCAAATAACCACTCAATTAATAGGCTCTCATGCGGCAGTGCCCCTGCCTGATTCATTAGCTGAAACTTTTCATCATTCACCTGTCTAACCATCTTCTTTCTCACCAAATCCAATAACCCAGCTGCCATCGACTGCCCTTGTGGTAGATAATTGTAGTTAGTAAAACGGATAGTTGCAGGCAAGCTAAGATCCTGTTTGGGGAGTGCACCCGGATTTGTCATTTCTCTTTTTAATACAGCTAACTTCGCTCGACCTTCCATCCGATTTCGTATCATTATGAGAATAAACACTAATGCTAAAAGCGGTACTAACACAATCGCTACCTTAGAAAGAGTGTCTTGTGTCTCAGTCCATTCCTGCGCTTTCGCAAGCAGTTCATTTTTTGCATTCATAATTTCTGCTTTCATCGGTTTATCAGAGGTCACATAGCTTGCTCCAGAAAAAAGACTAACATCATAAGCAATCCGAATATCTCCATTTGATTCACTTGGAACTTCTCCGAACTGATAGACAACAGAGCCGTCCGATTTCACAGTTTCCTTTTGAAATGCCTCATCATACCCGAATGCAATCACATCACTCGTGGATTGAGGCGGATGAACTGTGATGACGAGATTTTCATAGGTCGCCTCATTCCGATTATCAAAAAATGGCCAATAAAATTGAGCTACATCCTGATAAATTTCCAAACCCTTTTCAATCGTATAGGAAAGTGTGACTGTAATTGTCTCGTCCTCACCCTTACGATGAATTTTATAAAGATCATCTTCCTTTTCTACTCGTAACTCCGCTCCATTTTCAGTAGCGGAAAAGTCCTTAATCGTACTTCCTTCCTTCGGGATGACAGTCCGTGTTATCCCGTTAAACTCACCTTCAAATTCGTATGTATGAGTTTCCGTTACGTAAACAGTACCGTCATCCTGCAAATGCGCATCCATTTTCACATCATTGATCCAAAAATCGACCGCAAACCCTTGCATGGGAAAAAGTAAAAGAAATATTAGTAATAAAATGATGCCACCCATTTTCGCGCGCATATCCGTCCCCTCCTTCATACTTATTCATACGTATAAACACCCAAGATGGTTTCAAACTAACGTGGTATACTATTATCAAATACGCCTTGGCGTATTTGCCGCCCGATTTTTTTAGGCCCACACGAGGTGGGTCACAAAGACGTTGCCACAGGAAGTGGCGTTTTTAGTCTTTGATCTTATGCTCGAAAAATTACCTTTGAAAAATCGTGGCATCCGCCGGAGGCTTTAACTTTATTCATTCTAAGTTTGAACCTCCACAATGAATTAATTCTGTAACTGTATTAAATGAGCGATGAACGCTGAATAAAGTTAAAAAGGAGAAAATAAATGCCTGATATAAAAATTGTCTTTCTTGACATAGACGGAACGATTTTACGACCGGACGATACCATTGAAGAATCCACCAAAAAGGCGGTAGCCCACCTTCAGCAAAGTGGAATTGAAGTATTTCTCGCAACGGGTAGACCGCTTCATGAAATAACGGATATTGGAGACGAACTGTCAATTTCATCCTATATCGCATATAATGGTGCTTTTGCCATTCATCGGGGCGTAACACTGTTTAATGAGCCACTTCCGGCTAGCTTAGTTGACAACCTTTTACATACGACCAAGGAAAACAATTACGATATTGTTCTATATTCTCAAAACAAAAATATCTTCACTAGCATGGAATCTAAAATTGTAAAAGAGTTCATCAAAACCTTCCATCTACGGAAAAATGCGATTTACGATGAAACGAAAAAAGAGGAAATTTTAGGTTCCACGATTATTACGACTGAGGAACATTCAGAAAAAAGGTTCGAACATTTCGATGGGATTCATCTCTCCTCCGTTAATGTGGATGGTATGAGAACATGTCACGATGTCATTCGTGATAAGGTAAACAAAGGGGTTGCCGTAAAAGCTGTGTTAGCTTCCCTTCACATATCAACTGAACAAGCGGCTGCTTTTGGAGATGGCATGAATGACAAAGAAATGCTATCAGCAGTCGGCTCTGGATTTGCCATGGGAAATGCCAATCCCGATTTATTTTCTTATGCAAAAAATAAAACAACGGATGTCGAGCACTCCGGTGTATACAACGGATTAAAACAGCTGGGGCTGGTTGAATAAATGAAAAGACTAGGATAAATAGGTCCTAGTCTTTTTTGTATGATAATTAAACTTTAAAACAAAACGTTTGCTTTTATACAAACAGTTAGATAAAATGTTTGACTTTTAACTAAAGACACTATAGAATTTTGATTAAAAGATAAACATTTCATAAAAGTGTTTGTTCTCAATCAAACTTTGAACGGATGTGTTTAAGCAATGGATATGTCGGAAAATTTTTGGAATGCCTCAGTAGATGAACTTAAAAAGGGGTATATCCAAGAGTCAGATTCATATGTCTGCCTTTTATGCGGCGAGAAAATAGAAAAAGGGGTCATTTATCCTCATGAAAAAGTTCTTTATGAAGCAGAAAGATATATACGTATTCATATCGAAGCTACCCATCAATCTGTATTTGATTACTTAATCGAGCTTGATAAAAAACTAACTGGGCTTACGGATCATCAAAATCAGCTACTTCGTCTTTTCTACCAAGGAAAAAGCGATAAAGAAGTTCAAGCAGACATGGGGATTGGCAGTACCTCTACAATTAGACATCATCGTTTTGCATTAAAAGAAAAAGAACGCCAAGCTAAGACCTTCTTAGCCATCATGGAGTTGCTAAAAGAAAAAGATCAATACGCACCAGCCTTTGTTACCCCTCATAAAACAGCGACAATGGTTGATGATCGATATGCTGTTACAGAGCAGGAGCAACAAGAAATCATTGATAAGTTTTTACCAGAAGGGATCAATGGTCGATTACTAAAATTCCCACCAAAAGAAAAACAAAGACTGATTGTTTTGCGTGAAATAACAAAACGTTTTGAGAGTAACATCACATACACCGAAAGAGAAATCAACCAGATATTAAAAGGACTGTTTGAAGACTTTGTATTGATTCGAAGATATTTAATCAGTTATGGATTTTTAGAACGAAAGAAAGATGGCAGTCAATATTGGCTAAAACAATAAAGAGAAAGTGAGTGTCCACTATGGATCGAAAAAAAGAACTGAAACAACAATATAAAGAAATGCCAATTGAAGCTGGTGTATATCAAATAAAAAATAACCAAAATGGGAAGCTTTTCATTGGAAGCACGAGGAATTTTAAAACACTAAACGGGTTAAAATTCAGTTTAGAAGCAGGCACAGCCTCACCTACGAACAAAGCACTCCAAGAAGATTGGAATCATTACGGGGCAATTGCATTCAATTTTGAGATACTAGAAACACTCAAAAAGAAAAACGATCCCTACTACAATGAAAAAGAAGCATTACAAGAACTCGAAAACAAATGGTTAGAACACCTCCAACCCTACGAAGACCGTGGATACAACAAGAAAAAATAATGGGACACAGGGACAGGTCCTATGCCCCTGTTAAAATATGGAAGTTTGTGTATTCCTCCGTCCAACTCTTGTTGGCACATAAAAAGAGCTTGAATTACCAAGCTCTTTTTTCATTTAGTTATGGTATGTGATGAGATAATCTCCCCATCATCAATGGCATCAAATACTTCAAAGAAGCGATAAGTAGGCTTTTCATTGGTATATTGCTGTAACGCTTCTTCTAATTTTGGAGAGATTACCTTATGTGCAGACTCGGCATCTTGTTTGGTATCCCAATAGTTTACTGCTCGATACTCACCAGAAGAATCATCAAAAAAATAGACATTCCCTCTAAATCCCATTAGCCCTCTACTAACTCGATCAAACTCTTTTGTTAGCTTCTCTGCGGTTAACCTCTGCCCATTTCCTAGTTTATATTGAACCAACCGTGCATAAAACATCTGTAACCCTCCTGCTGCTCATTTATTAGTATGAATTTTTGGGCCTTCATAACAGATTATGTTAGATTGGTTAGATTGGTTCCGATTAATGTGCTTTGGTATTGTACAAGATTCTAATAAAGCTCTCGTGTGGGAAATGGATTGGGACGTGGGGGCAAATTGAGCATGGTGATGAGGATTTCTCTGAGTCTACCGCCATGATTTCCTCTTCATTACCCCGATTAAGAGGATATATCGCGATATACCGACGCGTTTTCCTCTTCATACCCTCGATGAAGAGGATTTCTCGGGGTCTACCAGCTCGTTTTCCTCTTCACAACCCCGATGAAGAGGATTTCTCTGGATCTTCCGACTCGTTTTCCTCTTCATAATCTTGATGAAGAGGATTTCTCTGGATCTACCAGCTCGTTTTCCCCTTCATACCCTCGATGAAGGGGATTTCTCTGCATCCTTCGACTTGATTTCCTCTTCATAACCTAAATGAAGAGGATTCCGACGGATCTGCCGGCTCGGTTTCCTCTTCATTACCTCGATCAAGAGGATTTCTCTGGTTCCACCGACTCGTTTTCCTCCTCATACCCTCAATGAAGAGGATTCCTCTGAATCTACCGCCAGGTTTTCCCCTTCATACCCTCAATGAAGAGGAGCCCCCTTTATCTGTACCTACCCAAACAATCTCATTATCCCTGTAAAAATATGGTGGGACGAGGGACCTGTCCCTCCGACCCACTTATTTGTTTTGGACTGCTTCTTTTTCTGCTGTTTCCTCATGTTGCCAGCCTTTGCATACGTCGACCCATTGTTTTGCTTCGGAGTATTGGAATAGTTCATCACAGGTTAGTTCGATAGCAGAATTGATGCTGCCGCATGCTGGAAATACGGTGGTGAAACGCTTTAGGGACTCGTCCAAGTAAACGTCTAGATTGTTCGCCAGGCCAAACGGGCACACCCCTCCGATGACATGTCCAGTTTGTTCGACTACTTCTTCTGCTGACAACATTCTTGCCTTAAACCCAAAGGTATTACGAAATTTTTTATTATCAATTTTTGCATCCCCTGCTGCTACAACTAAAATCGCAGCATCCTCTTTTCCTCGAAAGGAAAGGGTCTTTGCAATCCGTTCAGGAGCAACGCCGATTGTATCAGCAGCCTGATCAACGGTTGCACTCAATGAATCAAACTCCAACACATCTTTTTCACGGTTCCATTTTTTTAAATGCTCTTTTACACTCTCAAGTGACATATTATTCATCCTTTCTTCGAAGTATATTCTATTAATTTAGCATACAATTTTAAAAAATCACAAAATATGCTCACACGCCTCCAAGGAACTTAAGCTAGTATAAACGTTATACTTATTGACAAAAACTTGAAAATTAATACTTTATTTACAAAATATTAACGATGTTACATTAAATTATTAATAGGAGATTGATAATCTTATTATGGGTAATTAGTATTATTTCTCTATTCCTATAGGAATGTAAATGTAGTAGCTGCATCTAGAAAAATAATAGTATGGGAGATGACAGTTAAATGGACATTGTGATAGGAGAAATAGCAAAAGATAGTTTCATAGTGTCTCCTTCAACAAAATGTGAAGATGTGTATACGATATTTGAAAAAGAGTCTAGCATAGAGGGAATTGTAGTATGCATGAATCATAAACCAGTTGGGTTGGTCATGAAGACACACTTTTTTCAAAGGCTTTCCACCAAATATGGATTCGATCTCTTTATGAAAAGAACGATTGATCTCGTTATGGACAACGAAATCTTAATTGTCGATTATAGCCTACCACTAACAGAAGTGAGTTCTCTTGCAATGAATCGGAAGTTAGAGCATATATACGATATTGTGATTGTAACAAAGGAAAATGCCTTCTTTGGAATCGTTAGTATTCGAGAACTTATTATGAAACTCGCTGAAATTCAGATAAGAAATGCACGCTACTCGAACCCATTAACAGGATTACCCGGAAACAATGTAATAAAAGAAACCCTGCAAGAGGTCCTAACATTTAATAGGTTCAGTGTATTGTATATTGATATTGATTCATTTAAAGCATTTAACGATACATACGGGTTTTCGAAGGGTGATGAACTCATTAAAGAAACTGCATTGATTCTTTCTGAAGTCATCACGACCACCGAAAATGAGCCTTCTTTTATTGGGCATATTGGTGGTGACGATTTTATAGCAACGATTCCACATCACCACTATGGAGCCATATGTGACAGTATCATTGAGCGATTTACCGATTCCTTGCAGATCTTCTACTCGAAGGAGGACTTTGAAAAAGGATATGTGACGGGTATAAGTAGACAAGGGGTTTTCGAAAAACTACCTTTGGCTAGCATCTCTATTGCAATCATTCAAAATAAAAAGAGACCCATTACATCTCTTGAACAATTAAGCAAGGAATCAGCAAAAGTAAAAAGCTACTGTAAATCAATCAGAAACAGTATTTACCTTACACTGGAAGACTATGAAGAGAACATAAAAAAGAAGACTCTTGTGTAAACAAGGGCCTTCTGATTGGTTCAACTAACAATCAGTGAGGGATGGAAATCCCCCACTGGTTGAAGTTTCACTTTACAGGGTTAACGCTAGTTGCTGATGCATATTTACTTTAGGCACTCTTCCTTGCTGGAGCTCTGGCATCGGTTTGCCAAGTGCGTATCCCTGCCCCATATGTACACCAATACCTTGCAAATATTTAAGTTCATCCTCTGTTTCAATGCCCTCGGCGATAATTTTCGTCCCTACCTGCATCGCATATTTTACTAACAGCTTCACTAAGTGCTGATTTTCGCGGTAACAGTGAATATTTCGGATAAGGGATTTATCCAGCTTAATGAATTCAGGCTTAAGGTACACGAGAGTTTGTAAGCTATTATATCCAGTCCCCGCATCATCGACCGCAATTCGAAAGCCTTGTTTCCGGTAATGTTCGATTAATTCTTCAAATTGATTATAGTTTATAACGGATTGTTTTTCCGTTAACTCTAACACGATTTGGCTCGGGGATAAATTATGTTTTTCTAGTAATTCCTTTGTGATCCCGCTTCGCCAACAGGGGTCTGCCAATACTTGCGTTTGTATGTTAAGAAACACAATCGGAGTCGTATAGCTATTTTGGTTTTTAACCTGCTCAGCAAACCGTTCAATCGAAAGATTTCGTAAGAATTGTTCCACCATAAAGACATAGGAGCTTTCCCCAACATAGTCATAAAAGGTTTCTGTTGTCGGAAAATGTACGGTTCTTTCAGGTCTATTTAATATTTCAAAGCCTATAGTAGTTCCTTCACCTAGTGAAAGTATTGGTTGAAATACTGTTTTTACTTTTGATTTATCCATGAGTTTCTTAAGTTCTTCGTCTCGTTTGTATTCTTGGTATAATGTGCCCTTTTTCTTATGTAAAAAAGCTAGAAAATGCATTAGATTACGTAAATGATTTGTCTTCATGGGCCCCTACCTTTTGTACAAAATTAACATGATGTCTATATCTCTATCTATATTATAAAGTGAGAGCTTTCTTTGAAACGATAAGATTTTGTAAAGTTTCTGTAAATAAAAGTAGGCTTGGAATTCTCTCCAAGCCTACTCGCTTAATATTCGGTTGTGATAATTGGCGTTCCAATCGTTACGTCGATTTCATTTTTATCTGCATTTATTCGTAAACCTAGTTGAAGATTAATTTTTTCCTCTTTCGCTGTTTTCAATTCAGATTCGAAAACTTTTGAATAAGCTGAAACCGACACAAACTTCTTTTCTTGTAGCCGCTCTACCATTGTTGCATTCACGTCTCCAACCATCTTTGCGGCAACCTCATCTAATTGGTTAACGTTGGATTTCATTACTCCGGAAACTGTATAAAAAGTATTACTTTCCACAAAAGTTTCACTTACCCACTCAACATGGTCTGCAGTAAGCTGATTCCCTTTTGCTTCATTCGTGATCGCGATTTCGTACTTATCACCCGATTTATAGGCTTTTAGCTTAATTGACTCCGTAATTCCGTTATCATTTTCTTTTAATCCTTGCCAAACATAATGGCTGTTTTCTTCTTTAAGAATGCTTTTCCAACTATATGAATCATGATTACTCATGAATGTTTCAATCTGTTGTATCATTTCATGTACATTATTTGCTTGTCCAACCTTACCTCGAGATAAGGCCATCCAAGATGAAATTTCAACTTCATTTTTATCAGCCATTTCTTTAATATCCACTAGATCATTTCTTTGAATGATTTCTTCCTGATTGTTATAAAATCCTGTTAAAATTCCGAACGATAGGATTAATGCAATTGTCATTTTCATTTGTCCCTCACCTCTTTAACAAGGATAGCCAGGGTTTTTAGGTTCTATACCTGAAAATCTAGTAATCTTAAAAATCGATAAATTTCTTTTAGCTGTTTTACTTTTTATATTTTTAGTACAATACTAAAGATGAGCCTAAGGAGGTGTGATCTTTGAAATCAATAAATGTTTCATTTCATAAAGAAGATGCAGTTGAAGCAATGAAGGTCGGTATACTTGAAGAAGATGATTTTAATCGAGTGACTGAAGGTGGTACGCGACACTTATTTGAACTTGATACAAATATTGGATTTTTTGTCTTTTTCGATGGCGCGGATGCCGAGGGAAATATCCATTATCTTGCCCTTCAATATGAAGAAAATAGTGAAGAACCTACATACTGTTTCTCATTTGAGCTAAAGGATTTTTATGAATTTATGGCATTGTACCTTAATGACCTTGAGTTCTCAGATGAAGAATCAGAGGACGAAGAGCAGGAGTATGGAGCAATCCATCATCTCGCTCACCTGCTATACCATATCGTTGAAGATGCAAAACAAGCATAAGAGGAAGGCCACATCAATGTGGTCTTTTTCCTTTTCAAAAAGCCAAAAATATGAAAAAATAGATATATAGAAAATAATGTAAAAATCAAGGTCGGTGATTATTTGTTTGTAGATATCTTTTTTTCGATTGTTTTCATACTTGGTGTGTATTATTTGATTCAATACAGAATCAGTATTAAAAAGGCAGTCGATCTTTCAAAAGAAGCCCTTTTCCCGCAAACGGAAGAGGAGTTCCGTGGCCTCCTCATCCCAAATGAGTATAAGGAAATGGAGCCACTTTCTAAATCAACGAGATCTTATAAAATTGTCAAATGGGGAACGGCGGCTGTAATCGTAGTTCTCATAGGACTATTACTTGTCTTTCTTACAACAGATTATTTAGGGTCTTCCTTTTTTTCTATGGCCTATTTCTTTTTTGCACTCATTAGTGCAGTTCGCCACCGTGGAAACCTCTTTTTATTACCAAAAGGTATTATCCTTCAGGGCCGATATTTTTCCTATAGCCGAGTCAAGGAATATGAAGTCGAACGAATTGTCCGCTGGCATGATTTGTATGGCATTGATGACCGTATAAATTTCGGATATAAGTTAACGATTAAGGTCAAAAGTATATTCCCATTCTTCAATTTCGTTGTTGTTGAAAATGAAGAACATCTTGATAAGATCATCGAATTGCTGGAGACAAACGGCATTCCTGGAAAAAGGATTGCAGACCCAACGCAACAATCAGCTCCAACCATTTCATCCAAATCATAAATCACCAGGTCTTCTAGCCTGGTGTTTTTTTATTTCACATCTCCCAAAATGCGAATAAATGTTCTTGTTTTTGTTGATAATAGAATATACGTTCGTATATAATATAAAAAAGGAGATGATTACATGCGCGGGATTTTACAGCGTGCACTAATTCAGCACACACCTATCGAAATCATCTATATCTCACAAAATGGCATACTTACACAACGTCTAATCAAAGTTTACGAAATCAATGAACATACTATCAATGCCTTTTGCTTGCTTCGTCATAAAAAAAGAACCTTTAAAATAGATAGCATTTTGTCTGCAGATGTACCAAGGAAAAAAGGAGTTGTTAAGTTTGCAAATTAGAACACTACAGATGCGAATGGAGGACACCGAACAGGAATTACTTGAACAAATTGAAAAATATATGAAGAAATTCCACAAAGCTCCGACGATCCGTGAACTTTCTAGACTCTGTACTTCGGTGAGTTCAACAAGCACAATCAAAGCATATCTGGATCGCCTTAAAGAAAAAGGAGTCCTTCATTATGAGCCCAGAACACCACGATCCATCACCCTAAAAAAAGAACTACCCCAGGCAAAATAAGGGTAGTTCTGTTAAACTTAATCAAATACGCCTTGGCGTATTTGCGCCCAGATTTATTGGGCCCACACGATGTGGGTCACAAAGACGTTGCCACAGGAAGTGGCGTTTTTAGTCTTTGATCTTACGCTCGAAAAATTACCTCTGAAAATCTGTGGCATCCGCCGGAGGCATTAACTTTATTCAGTCTGGATTTGAACCATAATCAAACAACTCTTGCTTACATAAGTAGAGGACCTCTGCTGAATAAAGTTAGAGTTTTTCATCCACTTCTGAGGTATCGACATCATCGCCAAACCAGTCAACTAACTTTGCTTTTGCCTTTGCTTTGACATTGTCATCAATATGGATGGCCACTTGGAATAGGGCAACACCCAAGGCACCTAAGTCATCTGTAAAGCCGATACCTACTGCAAGGTCTGGAATGAGGTCCACTGGAAATATAAAATACCCCAATGCAGCAAGAATCGTCACCCTTGCTTTTGCAGGTAAATCAGGTTTTTGAAGTACATAGTACAACAATAGTGCCGTATATACGACTGAATGGCCCGCTCTTAACGCAAACTTTTTAAGTTTTTCCCAAAATTTATGGTCTGAATAATGCTTTTCCATTTCATCCATGTGAATCCCCCATTTTAAGTTATCTGAATCTTTTACTACTATTGTACTACATAGGCGAATAAATGAATCATTGTACAAGCTTTAAAATTTCACTTTCCTTATCTTATGCCTCAAAATCATTTTTACACAAAAAAACCTAGCCAAAATGACTAGGTTGAATCGTTTTAATTAAAAACTTCTTTCAAGCTCATCTACCAATGAACCAACATAGGCAACTGCTTTTTTAATTGGTTCTGGAGTTGACATATCCACACCTGCAAGCTTCATCAACTCAAGTGGTTTCAGTGTTCCACCTGCTTTTAATGCAGATAACCAGCGATCGACTGCAGGCTGGCCCTCTTCTTGAATCATCTGGGAGGCAGCTGTTGAAGCAGTCAGACCTGCTGAATACGTATATGGATATAGACCCATGTAATAATGTGGCTGACGCATCCATGTTAAAGCAGCCAGCTCATCCATTACCACATCATCTCCCCAGAATGTCGACAGCAGCTCTGTTTTTTGTTCACATAACAGTTTTGCTGTAATAGGGGTTCCTTTATCAGCCAACTCATAGATACGACGTTGTAATTCACCTTCTAATATATGTGTGACGAAATTATGGTAGTAGGTGCCTAACGATTGTAAAATCACCCAGCGCTTCATCTGTTCATCATTGGATTGTGAAAGAATATGTCTACTCAACAGCATCTCATTCATTGTCGAAGGCGCCTCGATAAAATATCGTGAAGGGCGATTGTTTGAGATGCGTTGATTACGCCCCGCTAGCACAAAGTGACCAGCATGTCCCAATTCATGTGCAAGGGTAAACGTATTTCGCATAGAATTATTCCATGTCATTAAAATATATGGGTGGGCGCCATATGGGCTCGAACAGAATGCACCCGATCGTTTCCCAACATTATCAGCTAAATCGACCCAGCGATTATGGATGCCTTCCTCCATAATCTTACTATATTCCGGCCCCATAACCTGGATGGCATCAAGAACATACCTTGAAGCCTCCTCATACGTTACCTCTGGGTCAAAGTCTGGATCAAGCGGAGCCTTTAAATCACTATAATACATTTTTTCAAGCCCTAGTACGCGCTGCTTTAATTTAGCGAGGCGTCGCATATGTGGCGCTAACTCAGTTTGAATGGTATGTAACTGATTATGGTACATTTCCTTTGTAACCTGTTGTTCATCAAGTAGCATATCTGTTACAGACTCATACCCACGTAAGCGCGCTTCAATGACTTGCTTTTTTACCTCTGTAGCCAATGTGGCAGCATAGGTGTTTTTATATTTATCCAGTGTTTCAGCAAAAGCTGCAGAAGCCTTACGACGCAATTCCGTATCCGGAGAGTCCTCATATTTTGGGAATGAGTTAAAGGAAAGTGGATGTTCGATGTCATCATCCGTCTTAAATGCTGAAAACTGCATATCTGATGTTTTGCTTCTTTGGTAGATCATATATGGCGAATCCATCACCTCTCCAAACGCAGCTAAAACTTCCTCTGCATCAGGGGATAGTGTATATTCCTTGGCCTCTAAGATATCTGATAACGTTTTTATGAATTCTTGTAATCCTTGTTCCTCTTTTATGTAAGTTTGGATGGTTTCTGAATCTAATGCAAGTAGCTCTGATTTTATAAATGACATACTCGCACTTACACTGGAGACCAAGGATGCAGCCCGGGCAGCATTTGTTTGATAAACGGAATTTGTACCGTCTACCGACATATGTAAATCTGCATAGCTCACTACACGCATAACTCTTTCATGAAGTGCGTCTTTTGCCAATAAGCAATCAAGCAAGTTCTTAGCACTTTTCCCAACAGTCCCCTTAAATTGTGTTACGGTTTGGATGTCAATTTCAACAGACGAAAGCTCTCTTTCCCAAGCTTCATCGGTTTCAAATAAACCTTGTAGGTTCCATGTTTGCTCAACAGGTACTTCTGAACGTAATAATGCCATTTGAATTTCCCCTTTCAATATTTCGTAAAACGAAATATAACTAAATTATATCGTACTAATCTAAAAAGTTAAAATACTTTTTGAAAAGACCAACAAAAATCAAGCTTCTACCTTTATCTAGGTAGAAGCTTGATGTCTAATAATTTTAGATTATTGATTCGTTAAATCTAAGAAAAACTCGTATGCTTCTTTATCCGTATATCCTTCATGAACAACCTTTCCAACAGCCTGAATCATTTCCTCAGGGTATTCTGATTGGAAGATGTTTCTTCCCATATCAACTCCAGCTGCTCCTCCCTGTATCGAATTATAAGCTAAGGAAAGTGCATCCTTTTCAGGAATCTTCTTACCTCCCGCAACTACTAATGGTACAGGACAAGCGGAGGCGACCTTTTCAAAATCATCACAATAATAGGTTTTAACAATTTGCACACCAAATTCTGCTAGCATCCTAGTTGCTAAGAGGAAGAATTGGGTTGTGCGTTCCATTTCCTTCCCGACTGCAACAACACCCATAGTTGGTATGGAATACCTCGTTCCTAAATTGACTGCTTTATTTAATTGTTCAATTGTTTCCTTTTGCCCATCAGCTCCGATGAAGGTTTGGATTGCTATCGCACTTGCGTTCATTCGAATAGCATCTTCAATATCAACAACCATCGATTCATGACTCAAGTCATCCTGCAATACACTTGAGCCTGATGACGCCCGGAGTGCTATTGATTTATTAAAGGTTGGGGGGACACTACTTCTGATTGCCCCTCTAGTTCCCATTAAGCAATCAGCGTAATTGGCTAATTTCGGAATAAGGATATCTAATCTTTCTAAGCCAGATGTAGGTCCCATAAAATATCCATGGTCGAAAGCCAACATGACTGTCTTTTGACTTTTAGGATTAAAAATTCTAGATAATCGATCCTTCATTCCCCAATCTAAATTAGCTGCTCCTTTCACATGAAAGGTGCCGTTATTGGCAAAAGGAGTTTCCTCTAAAAATTTCTTTGCCGCTTTGTTTCCAATTACATCTGCCATTTTTTTCTTCCTCTCCTTACTATATATCTAGAATCGTATCAAAAAGAAAATAAGCGAAAATTCGTTCAAAGTAAGGTTTTAGAAATCATAGTCGCCTGTATTATCCTTCGTGAATACGATCCTTTCAGGTAATACAATAATTCCGGAATCTTCGGCCTCGTACTCATAACCTTGAACAGTATTTGGCTCTACTTTTACTTCCCCTAGTTCCGGAACATCTACAGTGTCACCTACTTTTAGTTCATTTCCTTGAGCTAAATAGTATGCAATATAGACTGCGAGAGCCCCTTGGTCTTTTACGTCCCATAAACCATGGTTTTCGATCGTATCATTTTCAATATACTGTCTCATAGAATTTGGAGATGCAAATCCAGTAATGATCACATCATCCTTATTTAGTCCTTTATTTTGTGCCGCTTGTGCCATTGCAGGTAGAGCAGTTGAGTCAGGACAAATAATGATATCGATATCTGAATATGAATCTAAAATACTTTCACCCACTTGGAGAGATTTTTGTTCATTCCCTTCACCAAATTGAGTTGTTACAACTTCCCATTTAGGATATTTTTCTTTTATATATTTATTTGCATAATCAACCCATGAATTTTGATCAGGCACAGTTGGACTTGAGTAGAACCATGCGACCTGTTGTGCTTCATCAGGATTTTCAAGTTGACTTGCTGCCATGTCGACTAGCATTGCACCGAGGATGTCTGGTGTACCTTGATTTATATATGCAGTTCGATATTTCGGGTCAACATCTGAATCCCACGTAACAACTTTAATTCCTGCATCTAATGCTTTTTGTAAAGCTTGATTTAAACCATCTGAGGTAACTGATGATATCGCTATTGCATCAGCACCACTATTGACTGCACTATTAATAATCTGCACCTGATTTGCAACTGTACCCTCTGGTGCACCATCATATTTCACATTAAATCCAATCTTTTCGGCCATTTCTTGTGCTCCATCATTTCCTGATTCAAAAAATGCATTCCCCGTCATTTTCGGAATAAAAACTACTTCAATATCTCCTGCATCTTTTTCCCCACCGGAACCATTATCTGTACTGTTTCCAGCATCTTTACCGCTACAGGCTGCTAATAATAATGTGGAAAGAGCCACTCCCGTTAATAGTTTAAAAAACTTGGATTTACGCATGTAGATTTCCCCCTCTGTCCTTTTTAATCGTTAAGAACCTTTTCACCTTGGACTTGAATCCTGGAACACCTAAGAATGCAACCGAAGTAATTAAGAGCAATCCTGTAGCTAAGCCTATATATTGTGTTTGAACTCCTCCCATTTGCAATCCTAGCTTTAAGAAACCAACAACTATGCTTGCAAGTGCAGTGCCGATAACACCCCCTTTACCTCCAGTTATTAATGTTCCTCCTAGGACAACGGCTGTTAAAATTGGCATTAAATACTCCGCACCAAAATCAGCTCGAGAACTTCCCAAATACGAAGTTAAAATTACCCCAGCAACACCTGCACTTAACCCTGATAAAATATAGGTACTAGTGATAATCTTCCTAGTATCAATACCTGAGTACTCCGCAGCATTTTGGTTGATTCCAGTTAAATAGATGTATCTCCCATATCTCGTTCTATGAAGTAGAATATAAGCAATTACTAGTATTACAAGAAAGAGAATAACAGAATGTGGTATTCCAAGAATTTTTCCATTTGCTAGATTTATAAACTCTTGCGAAAATCCAGAAATCCCCTCATATGTGCTTGTTCCTGATAAACCAACTAATACAATTGCAATTCCACTATATAAAAGCATTCCCCCTAGCGTTATAACCATGGCCTGAACTTTGGTATATGCGATAAGTACTCCATTCAGCAAACCACAGAGACCTCCAACTAGTACTGCTAAAAGGGCTGCAATCCAAATATTCATTCCAACAAATTGTGCTAGCATACCCGTTACTACAGAGGTTAGCCCAATAATAGATCCCCCTGAAATATCGATACCACCTGTAATTACGACAAATGTCACAAAAAAAGCAATGATGGCAATTCCTACAAAGTCATTAAAACTATTTAAAAGAACATTTATATTCCAAAACCTTGGGTTAATTAAACCAAAGATAATAATTTCACCAACTAACGTTAGAAAAAGGATCAAATTCCACTTTGGTATTTTTTTCAGCATCTCAAACTTCACACCTCCTCCTTTAAAGTTAGCACTCTCGCATTTAATCTTTCCTTTTTCGCCTTCTTATTAGCTCTATGGAAAATGAGCACATCAACTACGACAATAATGATCAATAGAGACCCTGAGATTGTGGCATTCCAAAATGCTGGAACTTTTAAGAATACTAAAGCCGAATTAATTGAACTCATAATAATGGCTCCAATCGCCGCACCAATGACAGAACCTATGCCCCCGCTTAAGGAGACTCCTCCAAGAACAGCGGCTGCAATTACCGTCATCTCTATCCCTAATCCCGCAGTGGTTGAAATAAAACCAACCTGACTTGCAAAGATGAGGCCGGCTAAACTAGCTGAGATTCCGCAAATGACAAATGATATGATTTTATACCTTATTACGGGTATTCCCATTAATATAGCTCCATCCTCATTATCACCAATAGCCGAGAAGTACCTCCCTTTCCTACTATTTGACAAGTAAAGATGTAGGATAATAACGGCCGAAATCACAATAATCCCTAATAGATTCATTCCCAGTAGATTAATCTGTGAGATTTGCTTGAAATTTGCAGGCAGATTTTCAATCCATTTTCCATCTGTGTAAATTACTTGTACAACCCTTACGATTTCCAACATACCTAGAGTCATAATGAACGAAGATATTTTAAGTTTTGTAACCCCTATTCCATTGACTAAACCGATTAATGCACCAATGGCAATCGCTACAATAATCGCTAGGAAGATGCTTCCTCCATCCCTTACAATGACACCGCTTACTGCAGCGCTAAGTCCCAAAGTACCTCCAACAGAGATATCAATTTCTCCAGTCAATAGAACAAAAGTCAATCCAACAGCAAGGACTATATATAACAAACTATTTTTCACAGAATTTAGTATGTTTTCCAGAGTAAGAAAGTCAGAGTTAACTAGACCTACCAGCAAAAAAATGATAATCAAGAAGATAATGGTTCTAAACTCCCTATGCTTTGTTAGGTTATTGATTTTAGACATGCCTATCACTTCTTCCTTTAAGAGGATGTTCAAAAAGTCGGGTAAAAATGACGCATCGAATTTCTGCGTTGGCTTGCTTCTCCTTTCCTCACGTATTAACTGCATACGCTCCGGTACTCAAAGCTGCACCGCCTTGATCTTCTCGGTCCTTTTCATCCTCCTTTTTGAACTGGATTCTTATATGTTCCAAATGCAGCACTCATCACATTTGCTGCATTAATCTCATCAAATCCAAGACAGTCCTCACACGTTCCACGATAAATGGCATATATTCGATCACTAATTCTTTCAATTTCTTCTAAATCTGAAGAGACCAATAAAATCGAATATCCTTGTTCTTTTAGTTGTGTGATAATCGAGTAAATATCACTTCTGGCTGCTGCATCAATTCCCCTAGTAGGTTCATCCATTATGATAAGCTGTGGATTCGTTGATAAAATCCTTGCTATGATTACTTTTTGTTGATTTCCGCCAGACAATGATTTAATTTCTTCATTTTGGCTACTTATTTTAATGCTTAACTTTTTAACATATTCATTCGTAATTGCTTCTTCCAACTTTTTATTTAGGAAAAAGCCTTGATTTTTGATTACTTGTGCAGTGATATTACTACTTACTGAACTAATTGAAAAAGTTCCGTTTAAAAACCGATCCTCCGGAATATAAGCTAAGCCACTTTCAATTGTTTCGTTTGCGGGTAAGTCCGTAATATCCTTTCCATTCAAATAAACTTTCCCGCTAGTTATCTTATTAATTCCATATATAGCCTCTGCAATTTCAGTTCTACCTGCCCCAACGAGTCCTGCAAGGCCGACTACCTCACCCTTATAAACATCGAAGCTTATATTTTTAAAACCATCACCACAAATATTTTTGACCTTAAGGATCGGCTCTTCTTTATCACGATTGATGAAACTTTTCCGAAACTCTTCTTTACCATTTCGTTCGCTTTCTACTGGTAACAAACCATTAATTAACATTTCTTTTGTGAAGTCTTGGATTTCTCCTTTTAACGTCACTTTACCGTCTCGTAGAATGACAGCATGTGTCGATATCTGAAAAACCTCATCAAGTCTATGAGTGATATAAAAAACTCCTACACCATCGGCCTTTAATTTCTCAATTAGTTTGAATAAGCTTTTCGTCTCTGCAAATGTTAGCGAAGATGTTGGTTCATCTAAAATAAGAATCTTCGCATTCCTTAACAGACCTTTTATGATTTCTACTTGTTGCTGCTCAGCAATTGACAATGAAATTGCATATCTATTCAAATCCAAATCCCAGCCTAGTTGGTGAATTAATTTCTTTGCCTGCTCCCTTACCTCTTGTTTTTTCCTATTCAACCCAATTGTGAGATTTTGCTCAACTGACATATTTGGAAATAATAAAGGTTCTTGAGGTACCAAATAGATTCCTTTTTCGTGCGCAATCGACGGATTAAACTGGTTCACTTTCTCTCCATTAACCTCTATACTTCCACTATCCGCATTATAGACTCCTGTAAGAATCTTCATCAGTGTACTCTTTCCAGCACCATTTCCGCCGATAATCGAGATTACTTCAGATTCATAAATTTCTAGAGAGACACCCTTAAGGACTTCATTTCGATTAAAAGTCTTATAGATATTGTCTAGCCTTACCAACCTTTTTTTCACTTCCATAAAAACCCCCCATACCTACAAATCTCTCTATTTTTGTAATCGCTTTCTTTTAACGGTTTTAGATTGATTATCAAATGCGCCTTAGCGTATTTGCGCCCGATTTTTTTCGAGCTCGCTCGAAAAACTACCCCTGAAAAATCGTGGCATCCGCCGGAGGCTTTCACTTTATTCAGTCGGGGTTTAAACCCACCACTGATTGAATACTCAAAATTTCATTCATCCCCCACTTATAGAAGTAGGGACTTCTGCTGAATAAAGTTAAAACATTTTATTAAGGCAGAATAAAATTATTCATTTTCATAATTATTAAAATTTTATAGGCCATAGAACTTTTATATTACATATATATTCCTAGTCTCGAGATTATTCGCCTAATAATAAAAGGATTTTTCTGTAAATGGCTTTTCATGAACTTTGGAAATAGGGATGTTATGTTTGTATCATTTTTGAACATTTGTTGGCATATGAATAAATTGTATTAACCAAAAATATAGTTAAGAAGAGTGATTACAATGAACTATGAAAATGACTTAATCGTAAAAATTGCGTGGCAATATTATATTGAAGGTTTAACGCAGAATGAGATATCAGAATCTCTTAATTTATCAAGAATGAAGGTTATTAAATACCTTGAAAAAGCAAAAACAAACAATGTGATTCAATTTAAAATCAACCTGGAAGAAATCGAGAATCTTAGTCTCCAAAATAAGATTAAGAAAAAATATAACCTAAAGGATATCATCATTGTACCTACATCAAATCAAAAGAATGTTGAAAGTTTAACGATAGCTGCTGCCCAGTATATAGAAGATCGTATTACAAGTGATACGATGTTAAGCATTGGTTACGGAGAAGCTGTATCTAGAACTTTAGGACATTTGCGTATCTCAACAAAATACAAAGTGACATTTGTTTCTCTCTCTGGGGGTGTAAAATTCTATATGCCTACCGCTATCGATACGAGATCAGACTATTATACGAACCCTAACTACAATCATTACATTGTTCCTTCCCCCCTAATCGTATCCTCTAAAAATATTGCAGAGCATTTACGAAAGGAACAATCAGTAAGCAAAATATTAGATATGATACCGTATACGAATTTAACAGTAATCGGAATAGGCGCTCTGAATGATCGAGCCACCTTGATTAAAGAAGGCTATTTCAATACAAATGACTTTGAAATATTAAAGTCAAAAGGCGCAGTTGGCGATTTATTATGCCAGTTTTACGACATCAATGGCAATGTTTTAGATTTAGATTTTCATAAACAACTAATTAGTACTGAAATTGATGTACTAAAATCCCTTAATCATGTAGTAGCTGTTGCTGGCGGCCTTGAAAAAAAGGATGCAATAATTGGTGCACTTAAGGGGGGATATATTGATGTTCTAATTACTGATGAAGCAGTTGCCCAAGGATTGATATAAAGAGAGAACACTATCTTTTTCGATAAGGGGGAAATAGGAATGAAGGGGAAATTCCTAATGGCTATCGATGCTGGAACTGGCAGTGTGAGAGTAATCTTATTTGACACAACTGGCCAAGAGGTTTGCGTTTCACAGGCTGAATGGACACATCATGAAGATAATAGATATCCTGGCTCTATGGATTTTGATATCAATAAAAATATCAGTATCATTACGGACCTCATCAAAGAAACAATCGACAAAAGTAAAATAGACCCAAGTGATATACTTTCCATTTCTACGACTAGTATGAGAGAAGCCATTGTTTTATATGATGACAAAGGCAAGGAATTATGGGCATGTGCGAATGTTGACTCACGTTCTAATAATGAAGTTGCAAATCTATATAGCCAGAGCGATTCACTAGAATCCGAGATTTATAAACTCTCTGGTCAGACATTTTCCTTAGGTGCCATCCCTCGAATACTTTGGGTTAAAAATAACCTCCCTGACACATACGAAAAGATTAAATACGTAACGATGCTTAATGACTGGATAACCTATCGTCTCACAGATATAATCTCAGTCGAGCCGTCAAACGGCTGTACAACTGGACTCTTTGATTTAAAAAGCAGGTTATGGGATCCAGGTATCGCCGAAAAAGTAAATTTGAGAAATGATATTTTTCCAATTGTATACGAAAGTGGTACGGTAATTGGAAATGTAACGAATAAAATGGCAACGCTTACAGGATTAAGCCCTCAAACAATGGTTGTTGCTGGAGGTGGAGACGCGCAGCTTGGTTGTATTGGCGTAGGGGTTATTAATGAAGGAGATGCTGCTATTTTTGGAGGGAGCTTCTGGCAATACGAGTATACGACAAATCATGTTGAAATCGACGATGAATGCAGAGTTCGAATTAATTGCCATGCTGCACCTAATACTTGGCAATACGAAGCAATTGCCTTTTTTCCAGGCTTAGTGATGAGATGGTTTAGAGATAGTTTTTGTGAGCTTGAAAAGGACATTCAAGATAAAACCGGAGAAAGTATTTATGTTCAGATGGAAAAACGAGCACAAAACATTCCTGCCGGAAGCTTTGGGTTGCTATGCACTTTTTCAGATCAAATGAACTATAAATCTTGGAAGCATGCCTCACCTGGTTTTATTAATTTTAAACTTGATTCCCAGAAGTATAACAAAGCAAGCTTTTATAGATCTATTATGGAAAATGCAGCTTTTGTAACTAAGGGGAATATCGAATTGGTTAATGCTCTAACAAATACTTCCCCTGAATCGATTATTTTTGCGGGTGGAGCTTCGAATAGTGAGTTGTGGTGCCAGATTGTTTCCGATGTCCTTAATAAACCTATAAAAGTTCCGGTTGTAAAGGAATCGACTGCCCTAGGTGCCGCTATTTGTGCAGGTGTGGGCGCGAAGGTTTATGAGGATTTTAATGATGCTATAGCAAAAGTCATTCATTTCGAAAGAACCTATTTACCGAATCAAGAAAATCGGGAAGTGTATGAAGAGTTATTCAGTAAGTGGAAGGACATTTACAAGCATCAGCTTGAATTAGCAGATAGTGGTTTAACTGAGCATATGTGGATAGCACCTGGAATCAAATGAGCCACGGCGAATTTGCGCCCGATTTTTAGGCTTAAAATAAGCGACTTGGAGTGATAACAATGACGGTTATTAATGAGAACGAAAAGGAATACAGATTTGGTGATAGTGGTCCGAAATATCTTCAAAGAGGTCCAAGAATGAACTTCGGTGTAGTCGTTTTAAAACCTGGTCAACACTTCCCTGCCCATTACCATAATGTAATGGAGGAAAATTTCTTTATTCTTGAAGGCGAATTGGAAATCCACATCGATGGCGAAGTTTTCAATTGCACTAAAGGGGATTTTATCCATGTTGAGCCGAAAAAAGTTCATTATCTTGTGAATAAAGGGGAAACAAATTTTAAAGCTGCATTTATGCTCTCCCCTTATCAAGAAAAGGATAAAGTTGATGTTGATTATAAGCCCTTGAAATAAAATGTTTTCGCTTAGAGGAGATGCTTAACATGACAAAACGAATTCGTTTAGGTAAAACCGATATATATATTAATCCAATCGGGTTGGGAGCAAATGCGGTTGGTGGTCATAATATCTATTCAAACCTCGATGATGAGGTTGGGAAAGATTTAGTTAGAACAGCATTTCATCATGAAATCAATTTTATAGATACGGCATATAGCTATGGGTTTGGAAGGTCAGAAGAATTGATTGGTGACGTTGTAAGTGAGAAGAAAAATCGCGCTGATGTCATTATTGCAACAAAGGGCGGCCCTAAGCTTATTAATCAAAAAATACAATTTGATAACTCCCCTTCTTTCCTAAAGCAAGAGGTTGAAGAAAGCCTAAAGCGCTTAAAAACAGATTATATTGATATCTATTATATTCATAAACCCGATAAAACAACGCCTAAAGCTGAGGCTATCGGTGCTTTGAAAGAGCTTAAAGACGAAGGGAAAATACGAGTAATCGGGGTGTCAAACTTTTCGATAGATCAACTAAGAGAAGCGAACCAGGACGGTTACGTAGATGTATATCAGGGTGGATATCATTTATTAGATAGAGGATTAGAAAATGACATTATACCTTACACGATTGAAAACAATATTTCGTTTATACAATTTTATCCTTTAGCAGCAGGTTTACTAACCGGTAAGTTTTCAAAGGACTCCACATTCACTGACCTTCGAGCAAGATTACCTTATTTTAAAGAGGAATCATATCTGCAAAATCTTGAAAAGGTAGAGCAATTACGAACTATATCCGAATCAAAAAATGTTGAAATGGCACATCTTGTCCTTGCCTGGTACTTAACTCGTGATGGAATTGATTCTGTTATCCCTGGGGCAAAACGACCGGAACAAATTGTTAGTAACCTTAAAGCTTTAGAAATAACATTAACACCAAAAGAAATTCAGGATATAGATGATATCTTTAAATCATGAATGATGAAACATAAAAAGAGCGAAAGCAACAAGGTTTTTCGTGCTTTTGCTCTTTTCATTTTGGTTCACGATTATTTCTATAACAACCCTACCATTTTTAGTCCGTGTAGGATTCCGTCTTCCTCAACTGATTTGGTTACGTACTTCGCTACTTCTTTTACTTCGTCCAGTCCGTTCCCCATGGCTACACTATTTTGAACAGTAGTTAGCATTTCCATATCATTCAACCCATCGCCAAAGGCATAAATGCGTTCTGAAGGAATCCCTATTTTTTCAACAAGTTTCTCTATTCCGTTCGCTTTTGACCCCCCACTTGGGATAACGTCTACGGAAACCGGATGCCAGCGCACAAAATCAAAGTCCTTGTATTCTTTTTCGTACTGCCCTTCTTCACCTTCTTGGACAAATAATAACGATTGGAACAATTTACGTCCTTCATAATACTTTGGATCATAGGTTGGAAAACTTTTGATTTTTAATGTTGCAATGCTTTCCGTAATAAATTCATGTTCAGGCACATTTGCTTTCATGTCCTCGTGGTCCATGTAAACGATCGGATGATTGTTGGCAAGTGCCTTTTCGGTTAATTGAATAAGGGCTTCTTCATTTAAAGGGTTTGTATAAATTTCTTCACCGTTTAACACAACATACTGCCCATTGTAGCTAACATATGTACCGATTCCTAGCTCTTCGCGAAGGTCTTCAAACATAAAAGGAGCACGGCCAGTAGCAATCGCAACTTCGTGTCCGAGTTCCTTTAGTTTAAAGATGGCTTCCTTCGTTGAAGATGGCAGTTTTTTATCATGATTCAAGAGTGTTCCATCTATGTCAAAAAAAATTAGGCTACGTTCTTTCATTTCATCTTCCCACTTTCTATCTCACTTTTGCTCAATCACATATTGTCTACGATACATTATTTTCGCGCTTTAAACAAATGAAACAATTCTTGAAGATTACTAAATCAAATACGCCCCAAAGCGTATTTGCGCCCAGATTTTTTCGAGTTTGCTCGAAAAACTACCTTTAAAAATCTGAGGCATCCGCCGGAGGCTTTAACTTTATTCAGCAGAAATATCCGCTTGCTGAATAAAGTTAAAAACAGGCAAAAAGTACTATTACCTGGCATAAATTAGAAGTATGTTTGATATATTCAGTAGAAGTCCCAATGGGCACAAATACGCCAAGGCGCATTTGATCTACATCAAGGAGAGCGAGCATGAAAAAAACTTGGTTATTAGGGTTTGGCTTTTTTAGCATTAGTCTAGGATGGTCTTTGTATAACGGATTTGTTCCTTTTTTTCTGGATAATTTCATCACAAGTACTGCTTTGATTGGGTTTCTTATGACCATCGATAATTATATTGCTCTCTTTTTACAGCCATATATTGGACAATTAAGTGACCGAACTCGAACTCGCTTCGGACGCAGGATACCTTATTTACTTGTTGGTGTGCCACTTGCAGCCCTATTTTACACTCTCATTCCCTTCCACACTGGGCTAATATCCTTACTCATTTTTATGTTATGTATGAACTTATCGATGGCGATTTTCCGTTCCCCTACGATTGCATTAATGCCCGATATCACCCCAGAACAAGACCGTACAAAAGCAAACGGAATCATCAATTTTATGGGGGGCTGTGGTGCTATCTTAGCATTTAGTATCGGATCATTCTTATTCAGCGTCGATGAGACTCTCCCATTTCTTGCCGTTTCCGTTGTTTTCCTACTCACCCTTTGGATTGTATTTAAACAGATAAAAGAACAGCGTGATTCCATTTCCTATACAGAAACAGTTATACCAAAGATTAATTATAAGGAAGAATTGAATGCCTCAACGCTGTACCTTTTGGCAGCTATCTTTTTTTGGTTTATTGCCATTCAAGGAATGGAGGCTTTGTTTACCCTATATGGTGTAAATGAATTAGGTCTTTCCAGAAGCGCTTCTGCTTTTTCACTTACTTTTTTTTCATTAAGCTTTGTGATTTCAGCCATTCCAAGTGGCCTCCTAGGTGCAAAGATTGGCAAGAAAAAAGTAATTGTCGTCGGTGTCATTGGGCTAATTGTTTCGTTTTTACTATTAAACTGGGTTGATTCGGTTATTCTCTTAAGAGCGATTTTATTTTTGGGAGGCATCTTTTGGGCATTTGTTAACATTAACGCATACCCATTTATTGTTTCGACGGGAAGTGAAAAAAGCTTCGGAACCAGAACGGGGCTTTATTATTTAGTTTCCTCATTGGCAGCGATCACGTCACCGCCGACTCTTGGATACTTAATTGACCTGTTTGGATTCAGTGTGTTATTTCTTGCTGCAGCAGGGAGCCTAGTTCTTGCATTGGTCTTTATTACCAGGGTAAAAGAGCAGAAAAGCGCGGTGCTTGGCTCATAGCGTATTCTCAAGGAGATAATCATAAGAGGCGTGTAAACTGGAAACAGTTTTATCACGCTTTTTTCATTTTTATTTGTTTATTTCATAGACTATTACAATGATGTCTGATATTATAATCAAATGGTTACCCTTGATAACTATTACCTTGAGTAACTATTTCCAAAAGAGGTGAAGTCCAATCGAAAATTTTCAATTGTTTTTTCAACAACTAACTCAATTATATCGACCTTTTGAGAGTAAGCTGAATGTTGAACTCGGTAAACACCAGCTTTATAGAGCACAATGGTCCATTCTGTACTACATTGTAAACTTTGGCTCACCTACACTCGTGGAAATCTCTAATTACCTAGGAGTCGAAAAGCCAACTGTTACAAGAACCATAAATCGTTTAGAAGAACTAGGATATGTAGAAAACATTCCTGGGAAAGACAAGCGAGAAAAAAGAATGCAGCTTACTGACCTTGGTAAAAAAGTGTATCTAGAAGTCAGGGAAACAGTTGATGAATTTGAAAAGGAAATAATAGAGGGGGTATCTGAAAAGGAACTACTCCAAGCCATTCAGATTATGAAAACAATACGAAACAATTTAATAAAGTGAGGGGATTTTCAACTTGGATAATCAAAAACTATGGACGAAATAGCTTGTATGCTGAGACATAAATAATCCGATAAATGGTCCGATCGCCGTTGCTAATGTCGCACTCATACTAAAATAGCCAATTCCTTCACCTCTACGTTTAGGCGGGATGATTTGAGCAACAATTGTACCAGTCGCGGTGCTAGCGATGCCGAGAGTAATGCCGTGAATGAAACGATTGATTAGGAGAAACGTGATTCCGGCATGTACGAAGTATAAGAAGGTTGTAATTGTAAAAAGAATCAACCCAATAAATAATGTTTTTTTACGACCAATCATATCGATATAACGGCCAATAAAAAGTCGGCCAATTAACGTTCCGACAATAAAGATACCTGTGACAAGCCCTGCTTGGCTTGTAGAAGCACCATATTCATCAACTGCATAAACGGCAATGATGACAACAGGTTATCTTCGGTCTATGTCTTGTGATTGGGGTCATCACTCTTCTCACTTCACTCATCCTTTATGTGCCACCAGTTGAAATACAATCAAATCAAACTCAAGAGAAAAAAGGCTTTTCAATTGCGAATTATGTGGAACCGAAAGCACTTCCGATTGCGATTGTTACTTTTGCAATTTCGCTTTGTTATGCAAGTGTTCTTTCGTTTATCAATTTTTATGCAATTGAAATTGAATTAGTAACTGCAGCAAGCTTCTTCTTCCTTGTGTATTCTATTGCGATTCTGCTTTCTCGTCCTTTCACTGGACGGTTAATGGATATAAAAGGTGCAAATTACGTCATGTATCCAGCCTTTATCCTATTAGCAGTTGGTATGTTTCTATTAAGTATTGCTCACAACAGCATAACTCTCCTACTTTCTGGTGCACTTATCGGGCTAGGATTCGGAAATATGCAGTCATGTACTCAAGCAGTTGCGATCAAGTTAACACCAGCACATCGTATGGGGCTTGCGACCTCTACTTTCTATATCTTCTTAGACGCAGGGCTTGGGTTTGGCCCTTATCTATTAGGATTTCTTGTTCCAATTACAGGGTACAGCAAGCTATATTCCATTCTAGGAATTGTGGCTTTAGCGAGTATAATTCTTTACTTCTTTATGCATGGTAAGAAAGAATCTGCAGGTCGAAAAAATCAAACATTACCATTATCCATGTAAAAATAAAGCCTTGCTCGGCATGTTTTGTCGGGCAAGGCTCTGTTTATTTTCTGATACCATCCATCACAAAACGGACTAAGTTTTCCGCTTCTTGGTCGATATCCATTTTTTCTTGGGATGGCTTAAGCACAAAATGAGTGACGAGAAAACCACCGAATGTTGTCATTAGTATTTTCAACAGTGTATCTGTAGAAAGATCCTTTATTTCTCCACGGCTCTTGAATAATTCGATTGCATGTGCAACGCGATTCATGACATTGGAAGAGAAATACGGAACCAGTTCCTTTCTCAATGCTTCACTATATAATATTTCCTTGACGATGATTTGAAAAATTTCCTGATTTTCATTAATAAATTCAATTCTGTTTTTGAGGATCCGCCTTAAAAAATCTTCAAAATACAGTGTATCCTCAGTTAGTACTTCTTTAAATACTTTTTCAGCCATTCCTGGTAAAGCCTCTTTTAAGAACGGAATCATAACCGAAAGCAGTAAGTTATCTTTCGTACCATAATGACGGAAAATGGTTCCTTCTGCAACTCCTGCTGCTTTTGCGATTTCATTTGTAGACGTATTGGCATATCCCTTTTCTGCAAACATTTTTATGGCTGTTTCAATTATTTTCTGTTGTTTTTCAGTTGGTTTCTTGGATAGCTTTGTTTGTTCAATTATGGCATCTAATAGATTTTCTTTAGACAAATTCCTTTCACTTCCTTACTATAATGCGCGATACTTTTTCAATGCGAAAACATTTAGGATAATAAAAATGGCTGCAAACATGATTAACACAAATAAATCAAAGCCGATATCAGCTAATCCTAAACCTTGATACATGACTCCCTTTAATGCATGCGCAGCATAATAGATAGGCATGATTTTTGCAACAATCTGCAGCCAATCAGCCATTCCCTCTAGTGGAATAATTCCTGAGAAAAATATTTGTGGGATTATGACAATCGGTATAAATTGAATCATTTGAAATTCAGATGCTGCAAATGCCGATAACAGAATTCCTAGTGATAAAGCAACTAACGCTAGCACTAAATTAATGAGAATAACATTCCATATTGAGCCTACTAGCACGACATCCAACACATTAATGGTAAAAAACACAACAATAACTGTTTGAATGATAGCAAATATGCCAAAGCCAACTAAATATGCAGTCACAATTTCTCCCCTACGGATAGGAGTTGACATTAATCTCTCTAACGTACCTGTTGTTCTTTCTTTTAACAAACCAATTCCTGAAATTAGAAATACAAAAAAGAATACGAAATAACCGATCAAAATCGGACTAAGCACATCAAAAAATACAGTATCATTATTACCGTAAACATAGTTTATTTCCAAATCGGTTGTAGGTAAATCCTTGAGTGTAGGTATTTGATTGACTAGATTTTCCTGTGCCTGTGAGGCAAATGCCTGGTTGACTTTCATCTGCAACGCCTTTGCAGATGATGGGTCGCTGTTTGTTAACGTTAAGACTACCTGATTATTCTCCATCACAAGCAATCCATCAAGTTCTTGGTTTAGGATCATTTGTTCAGGATTTGTCGCTTCGTTATATTCTTCTATTTGAATATCTGCTTCTTTTATGCTTTCAACAAATTTATCCTCAATATTTACAACTCCTATTGTAGGATTAACAGAAGGTCCATCAAACAATACGTTCATGAGAGACAAAATGAGCAATGGGGCAACAAATAGTAAGGCTAATGTCCGCTTATCACGGAGCAACTGCTGAAAAATTCTTTTTATGAGTGCAACGATTCTCATTGCCTCACCCTCCCTGCTTGTAAAAATACTTCATCAAAATTGCTGGCACCATATGCCTCTTTCAGATCACTTGGCGTACCTCTCGTTATGATCTGACCATCTCGGACCATTGCGATATAATCGCAGCGTTCCGCCTCTTCCATGACATGAGTTGTGACGATAATCGTTTTACCTTCTTCCTTTTTTAACCGGATTAATTCATTCCAAATAGAGAGCCTCAACTCAGGGTCAATGCCAACAGTTGGTTCATCAAGAATTAATATTTTCGGGTTTTGTATCAACGCAATGGAGAGAGACAAACGTCGTTTCATCCCACCGGAGTACGTAGATACTTTTTTATTTAAGTCATCCGTCAGATTGACTAGGTTTGAGGTATATGCAATTCGTTCTTTCGTTTGGGCACGATTCAACTTATAAAGTGAAGCAAAAAAAGCAAGGTTTTCCTTCCCTGTTAGCTCTGTATACAATGCATCGGATTGAGCCATATAGCCAATATCCTGCAAAAGCTCAAGATTAGGCACTTTCTCTCCTAACACTTGGATAGAGCCTTGATCTGGCGAGTCCATTCCTACAATCATTTTGACTAATGTGGTTTTACCTACACCTGAGGGTCCAATAAAACCGTAAATTGTTCCTTCCTCAATAGATAGGTCAATTTCATTTAGCACCACGTTTTTCCCAAAGCTTTTACTTACTTTATTAATTACTACCGTATCGGCCATCAAACTGCCTCCTCTTCACAAAAAATGAGTGATTACTCACTTTTATTATCGTTTGTATTTTGGAGAACGTCAATAAAAAAGTGAGTATTCACTCACATAAAAATTTTTATTATTGGGATATTCGAACAAGCACATTTTACTTACCTTTCATACCATGCACTAAGGAGGTGACAACCATGGACTTGCTTGAATTTTTAAATGAAAATTATTATATGTTGGTCCCTGTACTTTGGGTGATCGGGTATTTCCTAAAAACAACGCCGACTATTCCGAATTGGGCTATTACATGGATTCTTTTAGGAGTTTCTCTAGCAGGTGGCACATTTTTCTACGGCTTTACTGCAGAGGCTTTATATAACGGAGTAATTGCAGCTGGGGTTGCTGTTTTCGGTCATCAGCTGTATAAACAAACGGCTGAGGCAAGAGTTAAAAAAATATAATTCACTCTTACGCACTAATCTATTTTCCACATATTAAAAACGCGAAACGCTTGGATTTTTTTCCAAGCGTTTGTTTGCGTTATTTTATTGATTTCTGTACCAGACAAACCAACCATTATCTTTACTTTTTGAGACAAAGATTTGGCCATCCGCTGCTACGTCACTTTTTCCTTCCCATCTTGGAAAATGCAATGTAACTAACCACGACTTGTCTGCCACTTCTTGTCCACAATATTTGGTAGACATTTGGTACTCTTTCGCAACTTTTTCATCTAAAGGTTGCGCTGTTACGACTTCCCAATCCGAGAAATGATTTCCATAATCACTTTCGCCAAATGTACGAGGAATGATTGTTTCTAATGCCTGGATGAGTTCATCTTTATTAGTGTTTGATGTATCCTCTAACAGACTCACACTTGGGCATTCAACTCTTGCTTGTGCACCGACTTGGAATGGGAACAAGATGACAAGAGTAAGCAGGGATATTACTATTTTTTTCATAATTATTCACCTCAAGTAGTAATATCCCAATTTTTAACATAAGTTATGCATGCCGGTCATGATATTTTATTCATTAGTTCTGCTAAATCTGCCAATAAGAGCTTCTTACTTTCTTCAACTTTTACAAGTTCTGTGTACTTTTTTACTTGAATAATGGTTTCTTCAGCTTGGCTTATTTCATCTAGAACGATATAAGACCTCGCCAACGCTTCGTATGCGTAAGCAATATAAAATGGTGCTAGCTCTGCCTTCTTACTGATTTCTACGCATCGCTTTGCAAAGTATAGGGCCTGAACTCCATTTTCCACGACAGCATAAACCCGTGAAAGTTGCCAATAGCCAATTGATCGATTTTGTTCGGTATGATCTGTTACCTGCGTCCAATGCCAAAACGAAGCATGACTTAGATGCATCATTTCCTCTGTTTCATATTCTGTACGATTCGTATTTTCTAGTAGATCCCACACTTTATTAAAGCATTCCGTTGCTAACTGTTTATGAGATAGATTCCCCATTACCTTCTCCTCTATTTTCTTATTTCGCTTCGTTCTCTGCTTCCCATTTCGCTACTTCTTCCCTGACACGTGGTGCTACTTCTTTCCCTAGTAGTTCAATTGAGCGCATGACATCCTTATGCGGCATTGTTCCAACAGGGCAATGAAGCATAAAACGAGTAACCCCAACGTTTTTACGTAAGTGTATGATTTTATTGGCAACATATTCAGGGTCACCTACATATAATGCACCTTCAAAGCTTCGGGCATGGTCAAAGGTATCCCGGGTATATGGCCCCCAGCCACGCTCTTTTCCTAATTTACTCATCGACTGCGCTGTTGATGGGAAGAACTTTTCCGCAGCTTCTTCCATGCTTTCACCGACAAACCCGTGCGAATGGGAGGCAATCGCTAATTTTGAAAAATCATGTCCTGCATGCGCAACAGCTCTCTTGTATAGTTCAGCAAGTGGCGCAAATTGAACAGGTCTTCCTCCAATAATTGCGAGAACGAGTGGTAGTCCTAAAAGACCCGCGCGTACCACTGATTCTTGGTTTCCTCCACTTCCAATCCAGATTGGTAATGGATCTTGAACAGGTCTTGGATAGATGCCTCTATTGTTAATGGATGGTCGGTGCTTCCCTTGCCAGGTTACTTTCTCCGACCTTTGAATATGTAGCAGCAGATCTAATTTCTCTTCAAAGAGCTCATCATAGTCCTTTAAATCATAGCCGAATAGAGGGAATGATTCGATGAAAGATCCTCTTCCCGCCATAATTTCAGCTCGTCCATTCGAAATAGCATCAACGGTTGAAAAATCCTGGAACACGCGAACAGGATCGGCCGACGAAAGTACGGTAACCGCGCTTGTTAGACGAATTTTCTTTGTTTGCGATGCAGCCGCTGCTAGTATAATAGCAGGTGCTGAAGCTGCATAATCCTCACGGTGGTGCTCCCCCACACCGAATACATCTAGACCGACTTGGTCGGCTAAAACAATTTCCTCAACCACTTCGCGAATTCTTTGCGCATGGCTAATGACCTCACCAGTTCGAGGATCCGGCGTTGTCTCAACAAAAGTACTGATTCCTATTTCCAATGTCTGTACCCCCTATTATTGTTTCATTTATCTTATTGCTAAACTACTTCTATTATTTAATATTGTTGGTTTTGAAGCAAATTTTTTAGACTTTTGAATGGGTACCGAGGTGGGACAGATTGAATCATACTTTGGTCATCATTCACAAAAATCTAACGATTTGGAATATTATTGTATAAATGTAAAACTTTTTACTGTTTATTTCGTATACTATATATATAGGATTTTTTTACATACCTCATATACCATTCTATTAGGAGTGATGAACATGCAATTAGTTCCTGAGAAAATTCGTGAACCACTCTCACATTTTAATTTCAGAATTTTTGAAACAGAATCTCTTAGTACGTTTTTCTTAGCCTTCCGTCTTAAAAGTTATTTCTTGCTTCTTCTCTCTCCTTTTGGATTAGGAGCGTCAGCTTATCTAGCCAAAGTTTCATTAGGAGTCGGCTCTATCGGTATGTCCCTCGGATTGATTTTCCTAAGTCTATTACTTTTACTACCTTGGACACTAGTACCTATCACATTTCTATTTACAACTTTTCAACCAGCCACATGGCAACGTAAGCTTTCGTGGGCATACACTGGTCTGTTAGTAGCATCTTATATTTATTGGCTCGTTATCTTTTAAAATAGCATTGTGCTTCTGGGACAAGGAACCTTTCCACGCCGCAAAAAAAGTGCCTACCGCATCGGTAAGCACTTTTTTATTCCTTATAATTTCACAGTCCAGCCAAACGGATCTTCTACTGTACCGTTTTGGATTCCAGTAATCGTATCGTATAGTTTTTTCGATAACTCTCCTGTTTCACCATTGTTAATAATAGATTTTTCATTATTATAGAAAAGCTCTCCAACTGGTGAAATAACAGCAGCTGTTCCTGTTCCAAAGACTTCTTCAAGCACGCCATCGTTATAAGCTTGTTGAACCTCTTGAATAGAAATTTTTCGTTCAGTTACAGGAACATTCCAGTATTTTAAGAGTTCAATAATCGACTTACGAGTGATTCCATCTAAAATACTACCGTTTAATGCTGGTGTGACAACTTCTCCATTGATTTTAAAGAAGATGTTCATACTGCCTACTTCTTCAATATATTGTTTCTCTCTACCATCAAGCCATAATACTTGTGAATAACCATTTTCACTTGCAATTTCTGACGCTAATAAACTCGCAGCATAGTTCCCTGCTGTTTTTGCATCACCTGTACCACCTGCAACTGCACGAACATATTTATTTTCTACTGCAATTTTTACAGGATTGATACCTTCTTTATAATAAGAACCAACTGGGGATAATATAATCATAAATTTATAGTTTTTAGCCGGATTAACGCCAAGATGTGCTTCCGTAGCAATCATAAATGGTCTGATATATAATGAAGTACCCGGAAGATTTGGCACCCAGTCTCTATCGATTTCAATTAGCTTCTTCAAAGCCTGAATGGCAAATTCTTCGTCAAACTGTGGCATGACCAAACGCTGGTTAGACTTATTGAATCTTTTCATGTTTTGATCCGGTCTGAACAATAAAATTTCTTCGTCCTTTGTACGATAGGCCTTTAATCCTTCAAATACCGATTGACCGTAGTGAAAAATAGTAGCTGCAGGATCTAAAGGAATCGATTGATAAGGTACAATTCGTGCATCGTGCCAACCTTTTCCTTCCGTATAATCCCACATAAACATATGGTCAGTGAAGCTTGTTCCAAACACCAACTGATCGAATGGGGGAATTTCCTTCTTGTCAGTTGTAAGGGTGATATCAATTGTAAAATCTGTCGTCATGTTAATCCCAGCTTTCATTTAATTTAAATCTTTTAAGTTTTTATTAATCGAAATCTTATATTATTCTGATAATAATATCAACTATTTTATCACAATATTGCTAAAAAAAGTGTATTAAAGTATAGCATTCTTTTAATTTTTGTTTCCATTTAAAGTTAAATACAAAAATCGAGTAAAATCAGTGGTGGTTAGCAACAAAAAAATAAGCCCTCGAAGAAGCAATATGTACTTCCCGAGGGCTAGACTTTTACTGATTTGAATAATATCCTTTAACCATTTCTCCCATTACCCAGTTTGTTCGAGCTCCTGATTCGCCAGTGCTTGGGCAGTTGACACCCTTACCGGTCAATTCAGCAACAATGGTTTCCACTAATGGTTGGTGTACATGCTGAGGGCGTTTAAAGCTCCACTCTTCCGTTCCTTTAGTAGTTGTTAACACGACAGGCTCATTTCCGAAAGTAGAGAACGTAATTTTTCCTTTGCTACCCACAATCTCATTCACGTCTTCATTTTGAAATGCTGTAAAACACCAATTTCCAACACCATGTACGCCAGATTCAAATACATAGGTACCCGTTACAATATCCTCTGCTAGATATAGGCCACCATGATTGGAAGCAAAACCATGTACCTCTTTAATGGGTCCAACCAAAAAATCTAATATATCAAGAGTATGGCTTGCTAAATCAAAGAACAGGCCACCACCTGATAACTCTGGCTGAACTCGCCATGGAAGGTTGTTCGGATCTTCTGATGCTTTACGATATTGTGTAGTTGACACAAATCGGATATCCCCCACTGCACCGTTATCCAGTAGTTCTTTGATTTTCAAAAACCGCTCTTGTGCTCTGCGATAATAAGCGACATACAAAGGAACATTCGCCTCTTTACATGCCTCAATCATTTCTAGGCATTCTGCATAAGTACGAGCCATAGGCTTTTCAACATATACTGGCTTTCCAGCCTGAGCTGCTTTCAGTGTATACTCTTTATGGGATCCCGGCGGAGTTGCGATATAGATTACATCCACCTCTGGATCATTGATAAGCTCGTCCGCATTATCATACCACTTCGATACATTATGCCTTTTTGCATAATCTTCCGCTAACTCACCTGTTCTTCTCATGACTGCAACCAACTCGGAATTTGTGATTTTTTGAAATGCTGGACCACTCTTTACTTCCGTCACATTCCCACAACCAATAATCCCCCACCGAATCTTGTTATATGCCATATTAAACTCCCCCCTGTCAATTATCTCCATCATAAAGTATACCCCAAAAGGTTTAGCCATCACAAAAATGGCCACTCTACAATTTAATTTTGTAAAGTGACCTGGAGATTGACTTCCCTTATTTGACGTGAAATCGTTGGGTTATTTCTAAAAGTGATTTGGACAGGGTATGCAGTCTTTTTCCTACCCCGTTTGTATTTTCCATTTGTTGAATTTGACTTTCACTAAAGGCCAACATTTCTTCGACGCTCGCTAATGTCTCCTGTGACACAGATGAGAATTGAGTAACAGATTGCTGTAGTTCTGGAACAATACTCTCGAGTCCAGTTATTTCTTCCTGCATCGTTTCAATGTTTCCACTGACCTCATAAATCCCCTGCATTAACTCATTAATCGAGATTTTGGAGTCATTTGCTAATTGGAGGTTAGAATTAATCTGAATAAGCATTTGGTCAAATTCCTTTGAAGCCAATATTGTAATAGATTCCATTTTTGTAATCGCATTTGTAATTTCATCAGTTGCTTTCGTTGATTGCTCTGCAAGCTTCTGAACCTCTTGTGCCACGACAGCAAATCCTCTCCCCGCATCACCTGCTCGGGCTGCTTCGATCGTCGCATTTAAAGCTAATAGTTTTGTTTGTTTCGCGATATCCGTAACCAATTCCACAAGCGATGTAATTTCAAGTGAATATTCTTTCACTTCTCTAATTGTTTTTGTGAGACGATTGAAGTCACTTTCAAATGATTGGATCGTTGCAATCAACTGACCTATATTTTGTTCACCGCGGCCAGCTGAGAGATTCATACTCTTTGAGCTATCAATGACAGTTTCCATGTTTCTCATAATATCCACGATCCGATTCGACATGGTCCTAAAACCGTAAGCACTTTCCTCAGAGCTGCTTGCAGTATGCTCCGCACCTTGTCTTACTGTATCAATCGCCGAGATTAATTGATGACTAGATTCAAGCGCATCCCTAGATGAAACATTTAATTCATCGCCAGTCGTTTCTAATTCTTTCGTTGAGGTCTTCAATTCATTAAGCATACTTCTCATCTGATCAATCATTGCATTATAGCTTTTATTCAATGAAGTAATTTCAGGAATCGTTGTACGTATATCAACGGAGTGCTTGAGATTCCCTTCCCTTACTTCTTTCATCGTATTACGCAAGGCACTTAATGGTTTTACAATCGTTCGCACTAATAGGATAATCACGACCGTCATCACTACGATACTGATTGCCATCACTAGTAATGTAAAATAGGCCATTTGGTTAATCGGACCTGTATAGGATTTCGACGGGATGAGGATCCCATAAATTCCACCTATCTCTTCAATCTTATGGAACGAAATCGTGTAATCATCGCCATTAATTTTCTCATGAATGACTCCATCTTTGAGATCAATAAGTGTCGTAATTGTTTTTTCTGAAATAGCAGGAAGCGCATCTTTACTCACCTTGAAAGGCACGACTTCTTCATTTTTAATATAGAAAAATTCCGCCTGCATCCCATCTCCTTCAAGCTTATCCTGCTGCATTCGAACATTCCCATCTATCTGTTGCATAAAATAATCATCTTGACTAACATAAACAAATTTTAAACTTTCTGCAATATATCCCATTAGTTCCGCTTCACTTACTAATCTATTTTCAATCGACTCAATTGTCATTTCTTTAGCCTTTATGTATGAGATTGTTCCAACCGTTACTACAGAAATCACGAGTAAAGAAACAAACAGGATAAATAACCTTGCACTTAAATTAATCTTTTGAAGAAACGTTTGAAAAATGCGTTTTCCACCATCACTCTCTTTATCTGGCATTTTTGGCTTTCGTAACTTTATTCCCATATGTAGAACCCCCAAATCCGAGACTTTTAACCTATTACATTATAATCAAGCTATGTAAAGCCATTGTAAAGATTATGTAAAGGGTGCATTAACAGGCTTACTCAAGCACCTAAAACCGCCCTATATGGTTCCAAAACCACTATCTTTTGTTTCGCTTCCTTTTAATTTCTAGTACACCTTTATCTGAATTATTTGATATTATTAATTTATTAAACAAGGAGGGATCTATGGTGGTTTTAGATTTGATGAATGTTACACTACAACGTGATGATGCGCTCATCCTACAGAATATTAATTGGCAGATAGAACAAGGCGAGCACTGGGTGCTTTATGGGTTAAATGGTTCTGGTAAGACTGCATTATTGGATTTAATCAACGCCTATAATTTCCCTACGAGCGGAGATGCGACTGTACTTGGGTTTAAGTTCGGTAAGGTTTATTTAGGTGAGGAGCTCAGGAAGAAAATTGGCTTTGTGTCTGCTTCCTTACAGGAAAAGTTCTACCCTACTGATAATGCGTTTGAGGTTGTTTTAAGTGGAGCTTTTGCATCCATTGGCCTGTATGATACCCCTACGGACGACATGAGAGAAAAGGCAAAGGGACTTCTTGAGGAACTTGGATGTCTTACTTATGCAAACCGTGAATATTCGACCCTGTCCCAAGGTGAAAAACAACGAGTATTAATTGCACGCGCATTAATGGCAGATCCATCCATACTTATTTTGGACGAACCTACCAATGGGTTAGATTTTATCGCCAGAGAACAATTATTAGATTCAATCGAAAGACTAGCCATCAAAGAAGATGCACCAACGATTATATATGTCACCCACCATGTGGAAGAAATTCTTCCTGTGTTTACGAAAACTTTGCTTTTAAAAAGTGGTGAAGTATTTTCTTCAGGGCAAACCGATCAAATCATTACAAGCGAGACTCTATCAGACTATTTTAATCTCCCAGTTCAGGTGAAATGGGAAAATTCCCGTCCTTACCTAGTAAAAGGAAAATAAAAATTGCCAGCCCCACATCTAGATAGGGCTGGCTTTCATTTTATTATTCTGGCATCAATTCTAAGTCCTTTGAAAGTGGTGAAAACCTCGCATTAAAGAATCGTAACGTAGGAGGTTCATAATCCATTCGCAAACCACTTATCTGATGTCTCTTTTCAAAAAGTGCAATCACGGAATCAGCAACAACATCCATGTGATTATTCGTATAGACCCTTCTTGGTATCGTTAAACGAACGAGCTCTAACTTCGGTTTGTTATGTTCTCCCGTTTCCTTATTTCGACCCGCTGAGACAATCCCTCTCTCCATCGCTCTAACACCCGAATCTAAATAAAGCGCCGCTGCCAAGGCTTGTGCAGGAAACTCTTCTTGGTACAAATGAGATAAAAATTTTCTTGCATCCAAATAAACAGCATGGCCTCCAATTGGTTGAACAACAGGTATTCCTGCTTCAATTAACTGCTGACCAAGATAACGGACCTGCCCTATCCGGTGATGGATATAATGGTCATCGACAGATTCATAGATTCCTTGTGCCATCGCTTCCATATCGCGTCCCGCCATGCCGCCATACGATGGCATCCCTTCATAAACAACCACCAACTCACGCGACCTTGCATATAACTCCTCATCATTCATTGCCAAAAAGCCGCCAATATTCACTAAACAATCTTTTTTACCACTCATCGTACAACCATCTGAATATGAAAACATCTCCTTTAAAATATCCTTAATCCGATGACTTTCATATCCCGCTTCTCTTTCTTTAATAAAATAGGCATTCTCTACACATCTTGTGGCATCAAACATCACATCAATTCCATAGCCTTTACACAAGTTATAAACCTCTCTCATGTTCTCCATGCTAACCGGCTGTCCACCAGCCATATTCACGGTTACCGCCACGCAAACATACGGAATCCGTTCTGCTCCAACCTCTTGAATGAGAGAGTTTAATTTAGAAAGATCCACATTCCCTTTAAAAGGATGCTCTGTTGTTGAATCATGTGCTTCATCAATGATGATATCAACAAATCGTGCCCCATTTAGCTCCTGATGAGCACGTGTTGTTGTAAAATACATATTCCCTGGTACGACATCACCTTGTTTTATTTTTAGCTGAGATAAAATGTTTTCTGCACCACGTCCCTGGTGAGTTGGCAACACATATTTATATCCATAAATCTCTCTAACGGCCTGCTCGAGTTTCTTCCAGCTTTTACTCCCTGCATAGGCTTCGTCACCAACCATTAGAGCACCCCATTGCCTGTCACTCATTGCACTCGTCCCGCTATCTGTTAGAAGGTCAATATAGACATCCTGAGAATCAATCAAAAACGTATTATAGCCTGCCCGCTTTAGCGCCTCTTTTCGTTCCGCATAAGTTAACATCGCTAATGGCTCTACCGCTTTAATTTTATATGGTTCTGCCGTTCTTCTTTTCACCCTAACCCCTCCACATTTTTGAAAATTCAGTCTATCTATAATGTAGAATATTCTATGCATCATTTTCAAGAATTCCCAGTGCACGATAAACGCTTTAAATCAGTAAAAAAACGCCTTCCAGAGTTAAAGGATAGGCGTTTGAAAATATTATTGAAATATGGTTTCAAAACAATCTGTTTCATTTTGCAATACTCATTTCAAACAAACGTTTGTTTAGCACCCTATGCCAAGCGGCTCAGGCAACTTGAATTTCAATCAAGCGTTTGTTTATACGAGATTCTGTGATGCAAAAAATGGCTGTTATATATCGTAATACAGCCATTTTATTATTCTACTCTACTT
Organism: Ferdinandcohnia salidurans; assembly: GCF_042680725.1. Taxonomy (NCBI): domain Bacteria; kingdom Bacillati; phylum Bacillota; class Bacilli; order Caryophanales; family Bacillaceae; genus Ferdinandcohnia; species Ferdinandcohnia salidurans. The sequence continues at coordinate 26,325 of NZ_JBHUEK010000029.1, read as the reverse complement.
CTTTTCCAACGCGAGCCTGCGAATGACCTCCTCATGCTGCGGATACTCTTTTAGTAATTCCTCTTGTGAAAATAATTCAAAATCCTCAAATTCAAATCCCGGAGAAACCATGCATCCAACAAGTGAAAATGTATCCTCCTCTTTAACTGAAGACCCGAATATCGAATTTTTTGGCACAAGAACTTGCGGAACCTCTCCCTCGTCAAGCTTTAAGCCAAGGTTTACTTCTTTGTATTCTCCTTGTTCGTCAATTATATGTACGGTTAAGGAACTTCCCCCATGGTAATACCAGAGCTCATCTGATTGCAATCTATGTAAATGAGAGATATCTTCAGATCTCAACAGAAAATAAATACTTGTATATAGTTTTCTTTGTTTTTCTTGCTCCGTATGAATCGTCACATCTGAAGCAAAGATTTGTTTATAAAACCCGCCCTCTGGATGTGGCTCAAGCCCGAGATGTGATATGTAGAATTGTGCATCATTTGTGTTCATTAAAATATTCCCTCCACGTATACTCTTTGATATTCTGAAACATCATTCCTCTTACAATGAATAATACCTCTATTTGGTAAAAAACTATATATATTCACTTCTCTTAAAGGAGGATATCTATGTCTTTTACCAACTTATTTTTAAAAATTCGTTCAAACTTCATGTATCTTCCTACCTTGTATGGCATTGTTGCTTTTATAATGGCACTTCTTAGTATAAAGCTAGAAGCAATTTTTATGAAACAAAGCGCCCTTCAACACATCATACCAAGCGCGCTCTTTACAGACATTAGCCTAGCTCGTACGATTTTAAGTACCATTTCCGCTTCATTACTGACCATTACAACCATAACATTTTCAACAATCCTAGTGGTTTTGACGACTTATCTATCGAACTTTTCTCCACGGACACTTCAGAACTTTATTACAAACCATAGCACTCAGCGTGTTTTAGGAACGTTTGTAGGTGGTTTTGTTTATTCCATTGTTTTATTACTTGTGTTAGAGGATACTGGTTCTGGTACGAGGTATATTGTTCCTTCATTAGCGATTGCGATTTCAATCATTTGCTTATTTGTATTTGTTTTCTTCATTCATCATGTAACAAGCTGGATTCAAGTGAGTAATCTTATTTACAATATAACGCAAAGTACAACAAAAAGAATTGAGAATGATCTATCTGACTTGAAGGATGTTAATGAAGATCCTCCTTGGGATGATTGGGAAGGTGAGGAAATTAAGCATATTAATCCTCAACCAATTTTTTTGGACAAAGCAGGGTATATACAGTTTATTGATACTAATGGGATTATTGAACAAGCTTATCAAGATGACTGTATTATTCGAGTTGAAAGAAACATCAATGATTTTGTGGATGAGCAGACGGTTGTCCTATCAATCTGGGGTAAAAAAGAAGAAACTTCATTAATGGATTATAAAACATTTATCACTATCGGTTCAAAGCAATCGCCTTTTCCCAACATCGAGCTTGGTATGACAAAAATTGTAGAAATCGCTATACGGGCACTTTCACCTGCAATAAATGATCCCAATACAGCTATTAACTGCATTGATAATTTAGGACGAATTTTAATAAAACTGAGTAAAAAGCACTTACCTAAATCCTATTTTAATGATAAAAATAGGAACCTTCGTGTTATTTTTGACCAGCCAACTTATTCTGATTATTTATATAAAAGCTTTTCTCAAATACTCAGTTATGGTGTCCATGATGTAACGATCCTTTTGGCAGTATTTCGTGTACTTACTTCGATTGCCGATTCCTCCCAACACTCTAGAAAGACGATATGGGACTTTGCCCAGTTTGTGGTAGAGAGAATTAATAAAGGGGAATTGCTATCACTTGATCGACAATATCTAAACAAACAACTTAAAAGACTTGCGAATGCTACAGGACATAGCAAAGAATATCAATCATTATAATAAGTGGTATTTGTAAAATATTGAGGGAGTAGCTATTCTTCTCCCCCAATTATTCACCTAAATTTCAACCTGAGTGCCTATCCCTGTCCTCAATGCTTTCTCATAGACAGCAGCTGCTACCGCGAGATCAAAATAGGCGATTCCAACGGATTTAAAAAATGTAATCTCCTCGTTGTCTTCACGACCTATAATCTTTCCTGAAGCGAGTTCTCCTACTTCGCCATGTAAGTCTGAGAAATTCCATAGCCCTTTTTCCGCTGGAATAATCAAATCACCTGCCTCATCTTTTACCCCTTCAATCGTATCCGCAACGATCTTCGAACACCTCAAGACCGTTCCTTCATCGACTTCTTGCATATGCGGAAGATAAGAACCTACCCCGTTTATATGGGTTCCAGGCTGTAATGATCTCCCTGAAAAAACGGGTTTATCGGATCGAGTTGCACAGATAACAATATCTGCTCTAGAAACCGCTTTATCAGGATGATCCATGATTGTAATCGAACCTGTATATCCCGGGCTTAATTCTGCAATTCTTTTTTCAAACATTATAGCCTTTTCTTTTGTTCTGTTATATAGCATGATTTCCTTTACTTCACGTACCTCTAAAACCGCTTGTAGCTGTTCCTCTGCCATCGCACCCGTTCCAATTACAGCAACAGATGAAGCGTCTTTCTTCGCTAAATGCTTCGTTGCAATCCCACTAACAGCCCCGGTCCGCAAACGAGTTAAATACGACGCATTAATACAGGCTAGATGCTCCCCATTTTCAGTATCACTTAGTAAAATGACACCTTGTGTCGTTTTCTTGCCAATGGAAGGATTCTTCGGAAAAATGGTCACAACCTTGACGGCCGATTTACCAACCGGTTCCATTGAACTTGGCATGTATAAAGTAGATGCTTCTTTTTCTGGAAAGACCAAAACCGTACGGTGAGGATTCATTACCTTACCATCAAGATTGTGTATAAGTGCAGCTTCTAAATCTTGAATTGCATCCGACATAGAATATAACGATCGAATTTGAGATTCTGATAAAATGAGCACGGTATCCCTTCTTTCTATTTTTTACCATCATATCATTAAAAAGAAAAAGGAACCGCCACTTGCGATCCCCTTAAACACCTACGCGATTTCATCATGATCTAAGGCTTCATTCTTACGATCACGTACAGTGGCAACTGCAATAAGTGATATAGCAGCGGTTAAAATGATATATAACGCAACTGGTACATAGGAATCATTAAAGGTTGCGAGTAATGCCGTTGCAACAAGCGGAGCCGTGCCACCAGCAACTGCAGCCCCGATTTGATACCCCAATGTAATTCCTGTGTAACGGACATTTGATTTAAAAATCTCTGAAAACATGGTGCCTAGTACGGCTGTAATTGGAGCCCAAATGATTCCTAACCCTAAAATTGTTGCAACAATTAATAATGCAACAGACCCTTGGTGTAGCAACCAAAAATAAGGGAAGGCATATAACATCATTAAAATCGTTCCGCCGACATAAAGTTTTTTACGTCCAAATTTATCGGATAGTCGACCCATGATAGGAATTAATAAAGTCGTAACAATCGTTGCAATGGTTACGGCATTTAAGGTTGCTGTGCGAGAGAAACCTAGCTGCGAAGTTGCATAAGAGACGATAAATGTACCGAAAATATAAAATGGTGCCGTTTCAACAACCTTTGCCCCCACTGCAATTAAAACCTCTTTCCAGTGCGTACGCATTGTTTCAATAAATGGAATTTTAGCTACCTCACCCTTCTCCTGTACCTTTTTGAAAGAAGGAGTTTCCTCTATACCTTTACGAATCCACAAGCCGAAAATAACTAAAAATGCACTTAGAATGAACGGAACACGCCAGCCCCATGACATGAACGCAGCCTCTGGTAGTAATGTCATTAATGATAAAGCTAAAGTTCCAAGTAATAATCCTACGGTAACACCCATTTGTGGAATACTTCCGAAAAGTCCACGCTTTTCTTTTGGGGCATATTCCACAGCTAATAAAAGTGCTCCACCCCACTCACCGCCTAGTCCAATTCCTTGAATAAGACGAAGTAAAATAAGTAGAACCGGTGCAATTACCCCGATTTGATCATAGGTAGGAAGAAATCCCATGAGAACAGTTGCCCCACCCATAAGTGAAAGAGTTAGGACCAGTGTTTTCTTTCTCCCAATTTTATCGCCAATATGACTGAAAATGACCCCGCCAAGCGGTCGGATGAAAAATGACAAAGCAAATGAAGCGTACGCTAGCATTAATCCAACCGTTGGATCATCACTATGAAAGAATGCTGTATTAAAGACAAGCGCCGCAACAGTCCCATATAAAAAGTAATCAAACCATTCAATCGAACTACCTACAAGGCTTGCAACAAGTACCTTCTTCTCCACCTTCGTTCGCATCCTGTTTCCCCCTTTTTCCTGAGTTAAGAAAAATAAAATATTCCAATACCGTATATATTTCAAATTAAGGACAACTATTCGCATATTACAAATATTAGGAGGTAAGCCCTACTTTCCGCGATTTACCAATTAATCCGGAATACATACAAAACCCATGAATGCAAAAACTACGAAAGATAGCATCTGAAAGGAGAAATGAATATGGGTCGTGGAAAAAGTTTTAACCACAAAGAAAAAGGCCATCCTGGCAACTTTCCAAAGAACAGCATAAGTGAAGAAAAAGACCATAGTCGCCAATTTGAGCAAATGGAAGGCATTGTCTCTCATGAAGCTTTTAAGAACCGAGTGAAAGAAGACGAAATGCCTTAATGAAAGCATTTTAAAAAGAAGAACCCCCATGATGGAACCAAGGGGGTTCTTTAGATATAAGACTAAAGTAAAGCAGGTAATCCAAATGAATAATAAAAAGCTAAATTTTTCAAAAAATCTTGTACAGGAACCCTTTCAAGACATTACACTTATCAAAGAAGTTTGGGGCGAAGCTTGGGGTATTACAAGTGATATTGGGCAGCTAAGAAAAGTATTAATGCATCGGCCTGGAAAGGAAGTTTTAACACTTCATAAAAATCAAAAGGAAATTGAAGCAGGTCCATTGTTAGGAAAGTATATAAAGGGCATACAACCTGAAGAACTCGAAAACAATTCAAAACCTAAATTACAGATCTTGCAAAATCAACATGACCAATTAGTAAAAGTTTTGAAGCATGAAGGAATAGAGGTTGTCTTTCTTGACCGTACTGAGCATGAGGAATTACCGGAAAGGACCTTTACAAGAGACTTAGGAATGGTAATTCCTAGTGGTGTCATTTTATCTAGGCTTGCCCTTTATATTCGATATGGTGAAACCCGCTTGGCCGAACAAACCTTTAGTAAATTAGGGATGCCTATTCTGGGTTGTATCCAAGGCAATGGTTTTGTGGAAGGCGGAAGTTTTACCATGCTTAACAAAAACACTGCCATTATCGGTCGCTCGGAACGCGTAAATCCTCTAGGTATTGATCAATTGCAGTACATTCTTTCGCTACAGAATATTGATTTAATAACAGTTGATTTACCATCCACTATCATTCATCTTGATGAAGCATTTCTTCTTATTGATCATAATAAAGCACTTATTAATAAAGCTCTGCTTCCTTATTGGTTTATCGATGAACTTCATAAAAGGAAGATCGAATTATTCCATGTTCACCCTGAAGATCCCCCTTTAACAATCAATGTGTTACCGATTTCTCCTGGAAGGCTCATTTTCCCCGCTACTGGTGTGAAAACAATGGAATTACTTAAAGCAAATGGGATAGATATAATCCCTGTAGACATCTCTGAGTTCTATAAACTAGGGGGAGGAATACACTGCTTAACACTTCCGCTTATTCGTGAAACCATAAACCAATAAAAAAGGATCAAGCGCAATAGTCTTGATCCTTTTTTCAAATACAAGATTATCCTAGAACCTTCGCAATTCGTTCGATTGCCCAATCTAACTCTTCTTTCGTTACAATTAAAGGTGGAGCAAAACGGATAACTGTGTCATGGGTTTCTTTACAGAGGAGCCCCTCCTGCTTTAATGCCTCACAATACGGGCGAGCAGCTTCCGTTAGTTCAACTCCGATAAACAAGCCACGACCTCTGACTTCTTTAATGATTGGATTTTTTATCTCTTTTAATTGATTTATGAAATATTCACCAAGTTCAAGAGAACGTTGTGCTAAATCTTCCTCAATTAAAACGTTCAAGGAAGCAATAGAAACTGCACAAGCCATTGGGTTTCCTCCAAATGTAGAACCGTGTGAACCTGGGTTAAATACACCTAATATATCTTTATTGGCAACAACACAGGAAATTGGAAATACCCCGCCTCCTAGAGCTTTACCTAAAATATACATATCAGGCTCTACATCATCCCATTCACATGCAAACATTTTTCCAGAACGACAAAGCCCCGCTTGTATTTCATCCGCAATAAACAAGACATTGTTTTGTCTACATGTTTCAAAAGCTTTCTTTAGAAAACCTTCTGGTGGAATAATGATTCCAGCCTCTCCTTGAATGGGTTCAAAGAGAAATGCTGCTGTATTTTCAGTTATCGCATTTTCTAGCGCTTCAATGTCACCATATGGTACTAGTTTAATTCCCGGTAGCATTGGACCGAATCCTCGCTTGTATTCTTCTTCCGATGATAATGAAACGGCCGTCATTGTACGCCCATGAAAATTGCCTATACACGCAATGATTTCGGCTTGATTATCCTTTACTCCCTTAACATCATAGGCCCATCTACGTGCCGCTTTTATAGCTGTTTCAACGGCTTCTGCCCCTGTGTTCATTGGTAGTGCCATTTCTTTATTTGTCATTTTACAAATTAATTCATACCATGGACCAAGCTGGTCATTATGAAATGCTCGTGAAGTTAATGTAACGCGATCCGCCTGATCCTTTAAAGCTTGAATAATTTTGGGATGACGGTGACCTTGATTCACTGCAGAATATGCACTTAACATATCCATATACTTGTTTCCTTCAGGATCCTCTACCCATACCCCTTCTGCGTTTGAAATGACAATTGGTAGTGGATGATAGTTATTTGCACCAAACCTTTCCGTTTGATCAATGATTGTTTTTGAGTCGCCTTTCATTTGAGCCATCTATTTAACCTCCAGTAGCTATAGTTCTAATGAGAATTTCTTCTTGTCTACTATCTTATGCAAGAATCATGCCAACTTCTCACGTTGGAGCATTTTTCGTTTTTTTCTTTAAAAAGAGCACATTATACTCAATTTTTCATACAAATGACCAGCTTAAGAAAATAAGATAATTTAATAATCTCCATTCGTGAGTGCAAATTTTCTTTGCACCTACTATGTTTTTTGCGCAAAAATCCTTTTCAGTTTTCCTCAGATAATGCAAAAATAATTTGCCCCTATTTTTATTTCTCGTATAATAGGAATTAAGGAAAAAGGTGGGGATATCATGAAACAAGTTGAGCTATTAAAAAACAAAGCAACTGAACAATTAATGAATGAAGTGGACGTTGGTATACACGTTGTTGACTCTCAAGGCACAACGATTATTTATAATCAAAAGATGGCTCAGATTGAGGGGATGAACCAAGGTGATGTTCTAAACAAAAAGCTTGTTGATGTATTTTCATTTCACAAAAATGAGGATAGTACGTTGCTTCAAGTACTTAAAACGGGTGTTTCCATAAATAATGCTAAACAGACCTATTACAACAATCGCGGTCAGGAAATCACCACCATCAATAACACAATCCCGATTATGGATGGCAAACAACGAATTGGAGCGATGGAAATTGCCCGAGATGTTACAAAAGTTGAGAAATTATTACGTGAAAATATGAATCGGAGAAGTGATACTCATTATACATTTGATAGCATCATAGGAAAAAGCGCTGCAATTTCGGAGGTAATTGAAGATAGCAAACGTGTTACCAGGACAAGTTCCTCCGTTCTCATTATTGGGGATACCGGTACAGGAAAAGAGCTTTTTGCTCAAAGTATTCATAATGGAAGCAGCAGGTCATCTGCCCCTTTTATTTCTCAAAATTGTGCTGCCTTACCGGATAATCTAATTGAGGGTCTCCTTTTCGGTACAACAAAAGGGGCTTTTACAGGTGCCATTGATCGCCCTGGTTTATTTGAACAAGCAGAAGGCGGCACTTTGCTTTTAGATGAGATTAATTCATTAAACCCTGCTCTACAAGCAAAGCTTCTACGAGTTATTCAAGAAAAAGTGGTACGAAGAGTCGGTGATACTAAGGATAAAAAAATGGATGTGAGAATCCTGGCTACAATGAACGAGGACCCCATTGATGCCATTTCAGAGGGTAGACTTCGAAAGGATTTATACTACAGATTAGGTGTTGTAACCCTTTTTATTCCACCATTACGAAATCGGAAAGAAGACATTAAGGAACTCGCTTTTGCTTTTATGGAAAAATATAATCATCTGTTTGGTTTGCAAGTAACCAACATAGATAATGAGGTATTACAGACATTGATTCAATATGACTGGCCTGGGAATGTTCGGGAGCTAGAGCATATTATTGAGGGAGCATTAAATATCATTACCTATGAGGATACGATTTCTTATAACCATCTCCCCATGCATTTTCGAAAAAAAATACATATTAAACCTGCACCTACAAAAACAAGTCCACAACCTTCTGTGCTCGTAGAGGTTCAGCCGTTAGACAATTACATGGAGGAAGCAGAAACCTTATACCTAAAACAGGTACTTGAACACTTTAATTTTAATGTCACAAAGACTGCCGAAGCACTTCGCATGAGTCGTCAAAACCTCCAATATCGGTTAAAAAAATATGAAATTAAGAAGCCAAAGTGAGATATCCTTGTCTTAATTTCACACTTTTACTCGTTATCTAAGATCCTACAAATATCCTCATATTCCCTCTTTTTCTACAAATATTGCTCGGGAAATGAGTTGAAATAAGTCGAATCAATAATATGTTATAGATTCTAGTGAAAGTGCAGCTTTTGTAATGTACTATTCAAGAAAGGGATTTCGACGTATGATTATTAATTAAAGGCTGGTGATTCTAGTGAAACAATATGTCTGGTATGCAAGTTATGGCTCAAATATTAACAGTGAACGATTTCTTTGTTACATAAAGGGTGGCAGACCAAAAGGTTCTACTGAAACGGAGGTTGGGTGTAAAGATCCCTCATCTCCAATTGATGAAGGAATCTTTACCATCCCATACCCATTATATTTTGCGAAGGAAGCTCGGAGATGGGACTCAAAGGGTGTTGCCTTTATTGATGGATTCCCTAATGAGGATGCAGCTACCTATAGCAAGAAGTATTTAATTACATCTGATCAGTTTATTGATGTGTTAAAACAAGAGAATAGCGGTTTGCAATTTGAAATCGATTTACAAAAAGTGAAAGAATCAGGTTCGATGATATTCCGTGAAAAGGCATGGTATGGGAGAATTCTGTATCTTGGTGAAGATGGCGGTTATCCAATTTTTACGTTTACCGCCCCTTGGGACATAGATACGATTGCTTTTAATAAACCTTCCTATGAATATTTAGATACGATTATTTCAGGTCTTAAAGAGTATTATTCTAAAGAGGAAATCATTTTGTATCTAGAAAACAAACCGGGTATACGAGGAAATTACTCAACCGAGGAGCTTGCAAGATTTTTCAGGTAAAAGGATGCTTAACAAGTGACAAAAGCATACGTAGCATAGAATTGCGTATGCTTTCTTAAACATTGCTGGATTAAAAACATTCACAAAATCCATAAAATGGTATAAAAGTTTTCGAAGAATTGAAAAATGTAAAAATAATCCACTTGCGTATCATTTTTGAGAAAAAAAGTGACAAAAGCATACGTAAAATTGAAATGCGTATGCTTTTTTATACATTGCTAGATTCAAATCATTCGCAAAATCCATAAAATGGTATAAATGATTTTAAAAGAATTGAAAAATGTAAAAATAATCCACTTGTGTATCATTTTTAAGAAAAAAAGCAACGAATGCATACGTAAAATAGAATTGCGTATGCTTTCTTAAACATTGCTAGATTAAAACCATTCGCAAAATCCAAAAAAAGTAAAAGTGATATCATAAACGACAAAAAAAGTTCCTCGAGAATTGATAAGCAAACTAACAGCACCCTTATTCGCACGACGACAGTAGCCTATCGTCAAGTTGCAAATAAGGGTGCTATAACATTATTATTTTTGTGTCTTGTAATTATTATGGATACTCGTTTTGTTTATCTCAATGAATTTTCGATAGCTTGTTCAAATACAGAAATGATATCTTCGGAATGTTCGATTCCCACCGAGATTCGCACAAGTTCGTTTGTAATTCCTAATGATTCCTGTGCCTCTGGCGGTAGTGCACGATGGGAAGTCTTTAGAGGATGAGACACAGTTGTCTCAACTCCAGCTAATGTAGGAACTAGCTTCACCCAGCCTATCGATTTGAAAAATTGGTTCACATCAACAGTTTTTGCAAGTTCGATAGATACCATTGCTCCATATCCTGTAGCTTCTTCATCAAACGGATAGTACACTCTTGCTATGTTAGGATTGTTACGCAAAGCGTCCGCAAGTTTTCGAGCATTCGAAGACTGTACCTGCATGCGAACGGCCAATGTTTTTAAGCCACGAGTTGTAAGCCAAGCTTCAAAAGGACTTACATTTGCACCTATATTCACAACCTTTGCACGCGCTTTTGCAACCAAGTCCTCTCTTCCCACAACAACTCCTGCAGTTACATCGCTATGTCCACCAATATATTTTGTCGCACTGTGAACAACTACCTCCACTCCAAGCTCATATGGGTTGCAATGATATGGTGTCGCGAATGTGTTGTCCACGACAGTGACTAAGTTGTTTCGTTTCGCAAGTTCGACCACTGCTGGTAGGTTTTCTACTCGTAAAAGTGGATTTGTAATCGATTCAGTATAAAGCAGTTTCGTATTCGGTTGGATTGCCTTTTCTACTTGTACAAGGTCTGCGAAGGAAACAAAGGTAGTTTCAACGCCTAGATTACGCAACTCTTCGTGTAGAAGATGAAAGCTTCCCCCATATACGTCCTCTGCTGCGACGATATGGTCTCCACTTTTTGCAACAGACAGAATTCCAGCTAAAATTGCAGATAGTCCTGAAGATGTAGCGATACCGGCTGGTGCTCCTTCAATTGCTGCTACCATTTGACCAAGCTCGTCCGTATTTGGATTTCCAGTTCGCGAATATAAGTAATTTCCTTCTCCTTGGTAATAACCCTCTAAATCTTCAAGGTTATCAAAGGTAAAAGCCGATGTTTGATAAATTGGTGTTACCTTGCTTCTAATAGGTAATTTCGCTTTTTCTATACTATGTATTAATTTTGTCTCAAACCGTTTTACCATCTTTGTCACCCTTTTTTAGTTATTTATTGCTATTATTCTGAACCTTATTTTAAACCATGTCAATCAGAATACACTAAAAAAGAAGAAGCTGCACCTGCAGCTTCTCTCACCTATTCTTTATAGATTGATTGGTCCGTATAATTGTTATAAACCAAATAAATGACAATACAAATCGCGGTTGTAATAAAGCCCCAGCCCAGAGTGATTTGATCGATTACGAGGTAATTATTACATAGTTGCATATTTGTATTTATATATAACACGCCCATACCCAAATATTTCAATGTAAAAAAGATAAAGACGAGATTTTTTGCACGTTCACTTAGTTTCTTCCAGCTATCTCGTAGAGGAACTCCCGCTAAAAAAGATAGACTAAGAAACTTAAATACTTCCATGCTTGTAATCGTTAATGTCTCATCCATTGTTTTTGGAATTGTCCAATACACCATGATTACAGTGAATAACAAAATCCCTGGTATTCCGTTTTGGTTCCATTTTTCAAAAAACTGCGGGAATTTTTGTTGAAACAGTTTACCCATAAAAAATCCGGCAATTACGATTGAAGGCATTTGCATATGCATATGAATGATCATGATTGACTCTAGTAAATTAGCAACAGGAGGAAGCGCTAATACGAATAACAGTCCTAGTCCGATTAAAAATTGTTTCATAGCCCTATTCCCCCTTATGATTTTCTAAAATACTAGTCACATTTGTAGCGGCTTGATCAATTTCCTGATAATCCATTACTTCAATCAGCAAACCATTGGGATCCACTAAATAAAAGGCTGAATTATGTGCAAAGTTTCCTTTTCCATCAGGGATTACGATTACGCCAAATGTATCAAGTAAGGTTTGTAATTCCGTTTCGTTCGAAATCCTAGCCATTCTCCATGTTTCCCCGTCAGATCCAAAGAAGGTGCGATATTTACTTAAAGTTGTTGGATCGTCCCTTGTGGGATCGAAGCTTATACTTAAAAAGACGATATCTTTACCGATGTATTCTTGAGGAATCTGCTCATAAACTTGCGCCATATTCATTTCTAATTGTGGACAAACTGTTGTACAGGCTGTGTAAATAAAGGTGATGAACACATATTTATCTTCAAACTCAGAAATAGGATATGTCCGCCCCTCGCTATCCTCAAATGTTACATCTGGAAATGCTGGCTTATCCTCTATTAGTTGGTTTACTCTCGCTGTTTCTGCAGTAAATGCCCGTAATCCATCGGTTCCCGTATAGAACAGCACACATCCAAATAATAAGATTAGAATACAAGCGAATGTCGTTCGATTTTTTTTGATCACGGAGATCACATCCTATTTCTAGTTTTTCCTTTACTAATATTAGAAAGAGATAGCAGAAGTGTCGCTATCTCTATCTATTAAGGAACTTCCGGTTTTCTATTTGTCTAGCTACGGCTCGCAGCGACTTGCGAGACTTCCCTCACCCTCCGTACGATAAGGTCAACATCGGCTCGCTTCGCTCCCCGTGTTTCCTTTATCTCCTTAAAGAACACAGACTAAGTACGCCACGTCCTGTGGCAACGTCTGTGTGACCCACTTCGTGTGGGCCTCAGTCCGTACGTCGCTAAATGCTCGCCTTCGCTTTTCTTTTTACCAAGTCTTAAATGGTGGTGATCCTGGAGGTGCGTTTACAATCATTTCTGTTAATGGTAATACATATGCCATTGCAATTACTAGAATCATAAGCACAACCCATAGTCCCCAACGTTCTGTCCAGAATGGAGTTTTTGAAGCTGTTTCTTCTACTTCAGCAATTGGGAATTCTGTTTCGCCTTTTGGTGCAAAGAACATCATATTGAATACTGCATATACTTGGATGATTACCGCTACAAGTAATAGTGTTGCACCGATACCAATTACCATCATAAATGGTTCCCAGCCTGCAGCTTGTGCACTACCGAAGTAGTCTGTGAAAGATGTTCTTCTAGGTGAACCAAGAAGTCCAACCCAGTGCATTGTGATCGCCATGATAACCATACCAGTTGTCCAGATGATGGTTTGAACAACACCTAATTTATTCATTCCTTTTGTTAATACACGGCCAGAAATATGTGGGACTAACCAGTAACTAATTCCGAAGAATGTCATTACGACTGACATACCTAGTGTTAAGTGGAAGTGTCCAACAACCCACATTGTGTTGTGAATAACTTGGTCAAGTTGGTTCGTTGTTTGTGCAATACCACCAGCACCCGCTGGGATAAAGGCAGCCATTGCGATAAATGGTGATAGGAAGCGAACGTCTCCCCAAGGTAACTTTTTAAACCAACCTAAGGCACCTTTACCACCTTTTGCTCTTCCAGTACGTTCAAATACTGCAAACATTGCCCATGCTGTCATTAATGATGGGAAACCAATTGCTAAACTCATGAATACGTGTAGGAATTTTACTGATAAATTAATTCCTGGGTCAATAATTTGATGGTGGAATCCACCAGTTATGTTCATGATAACTAAGGCAATAACAACTACACGAGTAAGTGTGTCACTCCAACGTTTTCCGCCAATGATCTTTGGTATAATGACATACCAAGCAGATACAGCTGTTAAATACCAGATATTAACTGCTGTGTGTCCGAATGCCCAGAAAAGTGTACGAGAAACCATTACGTTAATTGTATCTACCCAGCCTAGTGTCCATGGTAGAATCAGGAATAATACTTCAACTGCGACAAATGCTGTTGCACCAACTAGTAGAATAAATACACCAGTTGCAAAGAATGAAAGGATTGGTAAATGCTGACCCTTATGTTTCTTTCTCCAGTTTGCTACTTGTATAAATGCACCAGCTGCTAAGATCCAAATACCTACTACCACTAATGCTAACCCGATATAGAACACTGGGTGTGCTGCCATTGGTGGATAAAAAGTGTACATAACAGATGCTTCATTCATTAGAACAGGAATGACGACTAATACGATTCCAAGGATTTTCGTCCAAAAGCCAACCCATGCCATCCTTCTAACTTTAGGTAATAATCCACCTAAATCATGAGAAAGACCTGCGTAAAAGTAACCAATTGTAACAAATGCTGAAAATACTACTACTAATAATAGACCATGTGCTGTTAATACTTGATAATAATTAAGCCAACTTGGTAATTCTAGAAGACCTGCACGATTTAATCCTTGGAATAATCCAAAAAGTCCACCTAATAATAATGCGATAAATGCTACTGATAAATAGGATTTCGAAATTTTTGCATCTTCTAGATTAACCCCTAAAACTTTGTTTGTTTTTTCTTTAAATGTCAAATCTGAATTTTTTAATATAGTTGCCAATGGTCTCCCCTCCTTTATTTAACCGTAATTGTTGTAGACATTAATTGGTGACCAGAACCACAATATTCATTACATAGAATTAAATACTCACCAGGCTCATCGAACGTTTGAGTGATTCTTTGAATATGTCCTGGCATTACCATTGCGTTTAAGTTTGTACCTGCAACTTGGAATCCGTGAACAACGTCTTTAGATGTCATGATAAAGTGAACCTTTGCACCCGCAGGTACTTCGATTTTTGCTGGGGTAAAACTAAATATTTGTAACGTCATAACTACTTCATATTCATTTTCTCCGATTTGATAAACACCTGGTTTATCGAATGGAGCTGTTTCATCAACTTTCTGAGGATCGATTGTTTCCATATTGCTTGGTGGTCCCATTTCTAATGCAAATGTTTGATATCCTGTTATAAGCATGAATCCAATGATAAGGCCGAAACTAATGGTAAGCCATATTTTTTCATCACGATGCATCTTCATTTTTTTCCCCTCCTAGAATCTAGCCATAAATAGGCCGAATAGTAATAGATACGTAGCAAGAATGACTGCTCCAACAACACCAACTGAAATCCAGGTTCCAACTAATCGTTCCGAATTTCCCCCGTTTGTGTTTTTATTTCGGTTAACTTTTGAAGCTCCCATCCAACTCAACCTCCTTATGTTCTTCTTACTTACATCATAATTAGGAACGGTTCTCAATGTTGTGAACTGAATCACACATCAAGTGTAATTTTTAATACACTCATGAAAAAAAGACGAGAAAAAATGCTATTTCTCGCCCCTCGACATACTAATAAAACTCAATAAAACCGCTCTAATTCGGCATTTTGTAGACGGTTTCTTCCTTGTACCCTTCCAAGAAATTCAAAAATGACAAATTGGTGAACTAACCCCACTTCAAAACATTAAAAATACAAGTACCTTATACATAAGTAAGTGAACCTCAAAAAAAATATTTCATAAAAAGGCTGGTTTCAATTAAGAAACCAGCCTTTTAAGAAAATCTAGAAATATTTTTATATTGGTATTAACCATATTCAAGCTGCACAAATAATATCGTTATTATTTCATCAACAAATCCGGTAAAAACAGTGATACTTGCGGGATGAAAGTCACAATAAGTATTGCTAATAAGAACAATATATAGAAAGGAATCATATTTTTAGATAAAGCCCCTATTTTTTCCCCCGAAATAGCGCTACCGATAAATAGCGTAACCCCTACCGGCGGTGTTACTAATCCAAGTCCCAACGTAAGCATCATAATGATTCCGAAATGAATAGGATCTACTCCAATCGAAGTTGCAATTGGAAGAAATATTGGTGTTGCAATCAAAATAATCGCTGCCATATCCATAATCATACCTAGTAATAAAAGTATAAACAAAATTAATAGCATAATAGCTACCTTGCTTTCAGTGGCTCCTAGAATAGCTTCAGATACAAGCTTCGGAATCCTTACATAAGTTAATAACCAACCGAAAGCATTAGACGTTGCAATTAGTATCATAACCATCGAAATTGTTTGTAAAGCTTTTCTAAGAATTGCTCCAAATTGTTTTAATGGGATATCCCGATAAATAAAGAAGGTTACAATGAATGCCCAAACAGTTGCAATTGCTGCAGACTCTGTTGCAGTAAATACCCCTGTGACAACTCCTGCCAGAATTATAACAATCGTTAATAGCCCCCATATCGCACTTGATATGATTTTAAACGTTTGCCCTGCTGGAGATTCAGACTTAGGATATTTTCTCTTAACCGCAATAATATAGGTATAAACCATTAAAATAAGGCCTAATAGAATCCCTGGTATTAAACCAGCTAAAAATAGACCACCAATTGAAACTCCTCCTGCAGCTAACGAAAAAATAATCATATTATGACTTGGAGGTATAAGAATGGCTTGGACTGAACTTGCCATTGTAATTGAAGTAGCAGTTCTAGTATCAAATCCCTCTTTTTTCATCATCGGAATAAGAACTGGACCTAGAGATGCCGTATCGGCAGCAGAAGAACCAGAGATTCCACCAAAAAATGTACTTGTTAATATATTAACTTGTCCTAATCCACCTCGGAATCGGCCAACAAAAATTTTCGCTAGAGCAATTAGCCTATCTGAAATACCACCTTGGCTCATTAATTCTCCTGCTAAAATAAAAAAGGGTACTGCTAGCAAAGAGAAGACATTGACCCCATTAACAATGGACTGAACAAGTTGCATTAAGGGAATTCCTAAATAAATTGCTGTAATTACGGAAGAAAATCCCAATGCAAAAGCAATAGGTATTCTAAGAAGGATAAGAAGCAAAAAACTTCCAATTAAGATTAATGCTCCAATTGCCTCTACACTCATAATAGACTCCTCCCTTTATTTATTAACTGGATAATATTAAGGACCCCTGCGACTGGAAATATACCATATATCCAGGCAGACGGAATTCTAAGCCCTGGCATTGTACTTCCCATAGCTAATTTCGCCATATTAAATCCTTCAGTAATCATAAAGAGAGAAAACAAGAAAAGAATTATAATACTAAACCAGTCTAAAAGTTTTAACATTTTAGGTGAAAGAAAATTATCAATTGCATTTAATCTTATATGTGTATCGTTTCCTAATCCTAAACTTGCTCCTAAAAATGTCAGCCATACAAGCATTAGTCGTACACTTTCTTCTCCCCAGACAGGAGTATCTGCCATTACATACCGCATAAAAACAACATAGGTTACGACCAATGTCATAGCTACTAATAATATTTTACAGACTTTTTCTATCGTACTATTAAATTGATTAAATAGTTTACTCAACTTTTGTCTCACCCCAAACCCTACTATTAAAGAAAAATAAGGAATATATTGTGTTATATTCCTTATTCCTTCACTTTCAAAGTGATTTTCTTATTTATTATTCTGTTGCAATAATTTGTTTAATTAAGTCCTCATATCCAGCTCCATGCTTCTCATATAACGGCTGGACAGCATCTTGCCATACTTTTTGATCTTCTACTTCAATGATTTCAACACCCTTTTCTTTCAACTCCGCGAGCGCTTCATCATCAGCCTGTTGTGATCTTTCTTTTACATATTCTTGTGTTTCTTTTCCTGCTTCTAATAAAAGATTTTGATCATCTTCACTTAACTTTTCCCAAGCTTTACTTGAAGCTAAAATAAAGTTTGGCGCAAAAATGTGCTGATCAATGGTTAACTTATCAGCTACTTCGTAAAATGCATTTGCTAGATAGGCTGCTGGTGGGTTTTCAGCGCCTTCAACAATCCCAGTTTGTAATGCACTATATAATTCACTGTAAGGTATTGGAGTTGGAGAAGCACCCAGAGCATTTACTAAATCGACCATTAATTCATTCTCTTGCACACGTACTTTAAGCCCTTTCATATCAGCAGGTGTTTTGACTACCTTGTCGGTGAAGAAGAAGTTTCTAGCTCCCTCCTCCACATAGAAAACACCTTTAACTCCAGTATCAC
Organism: Ferdinandcohnia salidurans; assembly: GCF_042680725.1. NCBI lineage: Bacteria > Bacillati > Bacillota > Bacilli > Caryophanales > Bacillaceae > Ferdinandcohnia > Ferdinandcohnia salidurans. The sequence continues at coordinate 8,209 of NZ_JBHUEK010000029.1, read as the reverse complement.
TTGAATTAATATCATTCATTAATTCTGTACCAATATCACTATCTAAAACCTTCCATAAATGCTCACGGTCTCTAAATAAGAATGGAAGTGAAGTAACATTCATCTTTTCAAGACCAAAAGATGCTAATACATTGGCATTTGCTCTCATGAAATCTACAGATCCCATTTGAAGACCTTCCACATTCTCCGTTTCATCCCCTAACTGACCTGCAGGATAAACATTTATTGTAATTCGACCATCACTTTTTTCTTTAACTATTTCTGCAAACTTCTCTGCTGCATCTGTCATAGGATGCCCTTCTGGATTTACTTCTGCAAATTTAAGTTCAATCTTTTTTCCAGACCCCTCTTCTGAATCACTCGAATTTCCTTCCGAGCTGGAACCACTTGAACAAGCACCAAGTAATAGAATTGTTGCTAACAAACTGACTAACACCAAAAATGATTTGTTTTTAAACATCGTTTTAAATCTCCCCTCTGTAATATGAATGTGTTTGCGTTTTCAACTTTAAATGAAAGGGGTTTCAGTGTAAATTAACAATTTTCAAAAACCATTCACATTACTTTTTTGTTCATGAATATCTGATTATGTTAATAAAAAATATAGATTAATAGCAACAAATTTTGAAATTTATTACACTTTTTCACGATACTGGCCAGGAGTTATACCTTCATACTTTTTAAAGACTCTCATGAATGTTTGAATATTATTAAACCCAACCTTAAAACCAATTTCTTTACTTGTTAAATTTGTACTTGCTAACAATAACTTCGCTCTTTCTATTCTTTTACTATTTACATATTCCAAATAACTTTTGCCAGTAGTCTCTTTTATGACTTTGCTAATATAAGTAGTACTTAGCCCAATCCAATCGGCAACATCATTTAACGAGATGTCATTTTGAAAGTGGTTATTTACGTACTCTAAGATTCTTTCAACTGTTTTTGGTAATTTATCACTATTCATATTAGAAATTTCTATAGCAATAGCATCTGTTATTTCCAGAAAAAATGTTTTAATATCATGAATTGTTTGTTTGCTCCTGTACATATCATAGATATCGTAATCTTCACCAAACACCTTATTCATATCTATGTTGTTATTAATTGTTAGTTCAATAACCAAACTAACTAAGTGTAAAAACATTTGGTTTGTATAATCGTATGGCATCCTACCACTCGTAGTTATCTCATCGAACAAAAGGTCCAATTCTTTCTTGACGCCTTCACGATCTGCGATTGTTAAATTATTCATTAGTATTTTGATTCGATCACTATTGTAGTAATACAATTCATTTTTTGCATCATCAATATCATCTACATTAATTATTTGATCTTTTCCTTGATAAAATTTATATTTAAGTGCATTTAACGAATCCTTAAAAGACTTATGAACCTTTAGGATTTCTGGATATGAACGTCCTATCCCAATCGTTACAGTAAATGGGTATTCTTCATTTACCTTTTCCTGCAATTGATGTACCATCGGGACAATACTTTCATTAATATGGCTTGACAAGATTTGATTAGAATAATTAATTATGACTGCAAGCTTATCAGTTTCAACTTCACCACAAATACACACAAATCTCTTGTTGAAAAACTGTTCAATTAGTTTCGTAAGACTTGCCTTATGAATACTACTCTCTAACTCATTTCGATTTTGGTAAAATGTAATATAATCATCAATTTGCAACGTTAGCACAATAAAATATTTATGTTCAAAATTTATATTTAATAGTGTTAGTTTTTCCTTAACTTCACCAATCGTGATCTTTTTATTAGAAACTAAGGTGTCAATTAACTTTTCTTTAATCAAGGGTTTAATATCTGATACAATTGTTTGTAAATTTTTATTATCAAACATTATACTACTGTATACATTATCTAAATACTCATATTCATTCCTATACTTTTTCGGATTAAACTTTTCATTACTATTTTTACGGATTAAACTTAATAATCTTTGCAAAGGATTACTAACATATCTGGTGATAATATACGCTAGTAATAAACTTAATAGCATGGCGACTATAATATTGAGAACAACTACTATTTTAATATTTCTAAAACTTCCATTTAAATCTTTTGCAGAAACCTCATATACATATTTCCAATTATTATTCATTGAAGTTATATATGTAAATAATTGGTCCCCCTTTTTCGTTTTCTCAATAAAATTATCGGATTTATTTCTAAACGTCGAAATAGGGATATTAAGTTCCTGTATATTTCTATATAATGCCCTTTGTTTGGGGTGCAAAATAACTTTACCTTCTTGGTTAATTACGTAAAAAGTCCCGTTTGAATTGTTATTTGGCCCGACGATTGTATTATATAAACGGTCAACATTTACGTTGATAACAATTGCACCTTTCTTATCAGATGATCCATATGGAAGATTTCTAATAAACGTCAACACATTAAACTCATTTCCATATCCATCTTGGATTTTTCGTGTTTCCATAATATGAGTCCCTACCAATTCATCATTGTAGAATTGGAGCCAGTCTGTATCATAAAAACTATCCGTACTATAGCTTTTTTGATTAGAACTGACAATCATTTTTTTATCAGTTGAATAAACATAGGCCGAAACGATAACTTTATTCGTATTAGCAACATTCTTTAAGTTATTTAATAGTCTTACAAGATAAATATTGGCTTGTTGTTCCTCATTTGGTAGCGATTCCAAAATAAAGTTTTGAGTATTCGAGTTTTTTGCTGTTAGCTCTATTATTTCTTCTACTTCTTTGAAAGTTAAGGAAAGCATATTTTTATATTGATTTAAAAGGTTGGTTTCTGCGTCATGTTGATTTCTTTTTATAGTTGTCACCGAATGATTATATATAGTAATGGTTGAAACCAAAATAATCGTACTTAGTATCACGATATGAATAATGAAATACCTTACGAATAGACTGTTAAGCCTATTCTTCCACTTACTTAGTATGTGTTTGAAATTCTTCAACATTTTTCTCCAATCTTCCCATTCCTATTATTAAAGCATAGTCCTTTTTTTATATTACAATTATAATATCATTTTTTTCTAAACCATCTAGCACTTAATTTATATCTCCATTCAACTTAGTCAAACTATAACATTTCACTATATTTAAAATAGATACAAAAAAGCTTCCAATAGGAAGCTTTTTTCATAAGAGTTGATAAACTAAAAACCGCTCATATGTGTTTTTCTCAAACAATCCGGGAATGATGATCTCTTTCTTCATTTGAAAAGGTGTATTGGTTTCAATAAAATAGGTATACTCGGTTGATCCATAATAAAGAATGATTTCTATGTTTCGTGGATTCTGTTCATATGAATGAAGGATATTAGACAATGTATGTTTAAAAACCTGAATCGAAAAAGGATTAAAAAAGTAAAAACGATTATCAAGGGAGTTGATTTCATAATCCTGTGCGGCACATTGGTGAATTTCAATTTCACCTTTTTGATAACCTGACTTTTTTAGATAGCGCACTCGATTTTCAACCGCTTCATGATAGAGACTTTTGTCAATCTCAATCCCTACAACCGATGCCCCAAAATGGTGATGAATATAAAAAAGAAGTCTACCCTTGCCACATCCGAAATCCACCACCCGGTCTGTTTCCTTCAATTGATAATGCAAAAATAATGCATCGAGCCCTTCATATGGTGTCGGTTCATAACGGTGATAATGAACGGATGGGCTAAATCCCTTTTGTCCTCCACTTGTTTTTACATGTAAAAGTGCATCGTAATACTTATCATCCATTGGTAGTCTCCTTGCCATGATCTGATTAAAATGGTATCCCTCTCAAAGCAAATGTTAGCTTTTCAGGATTACGAATGGAAAAGATATGTTTGATTTGATTTTTTTCTATTTCAAAGCATACCACATTTTCTGGTTTGTTATCTCGTTTAATCAAGATGCCAATTTGTCCATTTACGTTGACTAATTCAAATTTTAGTTCATCATCCTGCCCAAACTTTCGAAGGAGCCCAAAGATAAATTGTGCAACGCGTTCTCTTGTTTCGATAGGTACTAAAGCAGCCTTCACCTTGCCCCCACCATCTGAGTATAGGACTGCATCATTCGCAAGTAGGGTAAGGAAACTCTCAGTATTTCCGGATGTTGCGGCGACCAGAAAAGACTGGACCAAATGCTGCAATTCCTCCTGATTCACCTGCAAAGGGTCTACATCATCCTTATAATCTATCTTTTTTCTTGCTCTACTTAAAATTTTTCTGCAGTTTGCTACCTCTTTTTCTAGAATAGAAGCAATTTCCTCATATTCATAGCCAAATGCTTCTCTTAAGACAAATACCGCTCGTTCAACAGGCGTGAGTTGTTCCATTAAGCACAAGAGAGCATATGAAATACTATCATGCATTAAGACTTCATGCATTGGATTCACATCATGGATAATGAATGGTTCTGGTAACCATGTTCCTATATATACCTCTCGTTTTTTTCTCGCCGATTTCAAGTAATCGATAGAGCGATTTGTCACCATTTTGCATAGGTATGCTTTTATATTTTCAATTTGCTCTCCATTCAACTTCCCAAAATCGAGCAGAACATCATGTGTAATGTCCTCAGCTTCTGTTATCGCACCAGTCATTCGATAGGCAATCGAAAACAAAAGAGGCTTATATTCCTGGTAAAACTGGTCATCTAACATATTGCCCCACCCCTTTTAATGCAAATTTTCAAGGATTAACATGGCTGCTTTTCTAGCACTTTGAAACGAAGCATCTACAAGCATTCCATCGCCTACCCAGTCCCCCGCAAGATAAACTCCAGGTATCTGTTCAACTGTTGGAGACTGCCTTTCCTTTTGATTGGCTACAACTAAACGATTGGAAACAGTCATTCTTGGAAGATATCGTTTATACACTACGCATTCCTTCCAGCCTGGTTGAACGATTTCCATAAAGTTCTCTAACTCTCCTTCTGTATCTTCAGTTGAGGTTATATACTTCATCACATGAACAACCTGGTAATCTCGCTCGCTTAACTTTGCTATTTTGGAATGATTCGAATAATAAAAGGGCTCCTCAACGCCCAGAGCAAAGTTAATTTTCGGGTTAGGTAGTCTAGATAGAATGAGGTCCAAACAGGCTGCATGTACTGGTTTACAATCTTGGATTATTGTCTCTGGAGTTCTTTCTGTTTCTGAAAGCATTTTAGCTGTTTCATGAGGACTTGAAGCGGATAATACATTTCGAGCACGTATGGTTTCTTCGTTTGTATGCACAGTTAACTGCGGAATTGAACCATTCACTTTCTTTACGTTTTTACTCATTTGAAAATGGACTCCTAAACCAGTAGCCTTATCTTCTAAAGCATCTATCATACTTTGCCAGCCATGATTTAGGTAAAAAGCATTCCCTAATTGAAGCTGCTTTAGTGCTGCACCTGCACTTAGTAAATCAGGTTCGTTCGAATATGTTGACAAACGAGACAGCATTAATATCAGTTGACTTGCCACTTCATCCTTTATCTTATGCCGCAACCACTGACGTAATGGTAAGTGATTTATATTATTTGTTTCTATTTTCTTATATTCAAGAAAAAAAGTGAACAATTCTTTCTTGGCATTCCAATTTAAGATGGGGCTGGTCAATAGACTAATAGGTGTGGATGGAATATCATAGATTTTATTTTTATAGATCATCTTTCCTTTTGTCGGCACAACGCCCCCTTCTATTTTAATACCCAATTCACGTAAGACCTCCATCGATTTTCCTTTTGAATATAGTGCATGGGGCCCAAGATTTAAATAGGAATCTATTTTTTCCGTCGTTCTTCCTCTGCCACCTAGTTTATTCGATTTTTCTAAAACGAGGACTGACTTTCCGGCACGCGCCAAGTATATAGAGGCAGTTATTCCAGCGATGCCACCGCCTATAATGACACAATCCCACGTTTTTTCATCAAGTTGCATAATATCCACTCCCACTGATTGTTTTAAAACCAAGACGAATATGGGGTGAAATTTGTGACAAAAAGATTTGAATTTGGTTGTAAAGTTTTTCTGGCACAAAAAAACCCCGCTACATGAAATGTAACGAGGTTCGGGCCAAGCCTATCCAAAATATTTCGGTAATGTAACAACGACCATTAATAGGAAGATGATCAAAATATAATTCACGGAATAAAGAAAATTCCAGCGAGCCCATTTCATATCATCCTTAACCGTAAATCCTTTGACACTCAATATAATCCAACCAATATTAAGCGATGTAGAGAGTACGACGAAAACCATTCCAAGTTCCCCTAAAAAGAAAGGCATGGGCAACAAACAGATGACCCAAAACAGAAAATGCTTCTTCGTAACCTCAAATCCACGAACGACTGGGAGCATCGCGACCTTAGCCGCTTTATACTCTTCATACTTTCTCATCGCAATCGCATACGTATGAGGCATTTGAAAAACAAACAAGATCAAGAAGAGCATAATTGGAACGATATGATCGATAGGTGCCACCGCGGCCCACCCCATTAAAGGAGAAACGGCGCCAGAAACACTTCCAATCACTGTATTAATCGTAAATCTGCGCTTTGACCACATCGTGTATAACACAACATACGTAAACCAACCAATAAATGTAAAAAAGACAGCCTCGAATGTTGTGAAAAATAGAAAAATGAATCCTAAAACAGTACATATAATTCCTAATACTAGAACAAAATTCAATGAAAAGTGGCCTGTTACAGTTGGTCGCTTTTTGGTTCGATCCATAACTGTATCAATGTCAACATCATACCAGTTATTTATGATGAGAGCCCCCGCCATAACGAGCGTACTTCCGATCATTGTATATAGAAACAATCCCAGGTTGTCCTGAAAAGATGCACCTGTAAAGTAAATGGCTAACCAAAATCCTGAAAATACGGGTAGAACATTGGCTAATAAAACCCCTGCCTTAAAAAGTGATTTAAGATCAGCTATGAGGGATGTTTTTTGTATTTGAATTTCTGATTGCATGGATATCCTCTCTCCTACAGTTCTATTAGAAGAACATTATGCTTCAAATATACTATACCATTTTTATCGCCCTTAGGATAAGAAAACTACTTTTTACCTACCTCTATAGTGAATTTCCCTAGTCATTATTTACCAATCCTATTTTTTCTTAAAAAGCGAAACCAAAACCCGTTTTCATCGTATATAAGGGAGAAAGTATAAGAGGAGGTATTACGAAGCGCATTAGTTTGAATAATAAGGTATACTATTATAAATAAAACAACTAACTTATGGAGGTATTTCTATTATATGAAAAAGGTATTATCAGCATTAGTTGCACTTACTTTGATTTTTTCCCCGCTTGGGAGCTTTGTTTTCCAAGACCAACCAACATCTGTTGAAGCAAAAGGATACAAATCAGGTAAAAGAGGATTCAATAATAATATTGGGAACACAAATAAATCAAACTTCCAACAACAACAGAAAAAACAAGACAACAACGTTACAAACAAATCTACTACTCCTACCACTCCTAAAGGTGGATTCATGTCTGGTGGATTAATGAAAGGTCTTATGCTTGGTGGACTTGCAGGATTCCTATTCGGAGGTCTATTAGGTGGAATGGGTATGCTTGGTTCATTTTTAGGATTAATGATTAACGTTCTTGCGATTTATGTTCTGATCGTAATCATTCGAAAAATCTTCGTCATGATTAAAGATAGAAAGAAAAACGAGACTGATCCATGGCAACGCTAATTCTTTCTGAACAAGAAATTATAAATGCAGTTTGTGTTTATATCGGCTTAAAAAAGCAAGTAAAACCTGAAGAAGTTGAAGTGGAACTGATGTATGACGACGATTACGGATTCTCCGCAGAAGTATATGTAAACGATCGAAAACAGGTTCTCATTATGGCGAACTTAATCGAAGCAATACGTTTATGGCTTGGCGAATTTCTTAAGCGTGACCCATATGCCGGAATCAAACTTGTCTTAGACGACGAAGAAGGCATTATTGCCCATATCAACTAAGAAAAGCGCAGGGCGCCCGCCTATCGGCGACAAGCACAAGACGAGCGCTGACAGAAGGTGATTTTTACCTTCAGAAGCGATTGGCTTGTGACCTCGAGCCGATGGTGCCTGGAGCTGGACAACGAGTAAAAAGCTCATCCATTTGGATGAGCTCAGAGTGTAGACAAAAGGCATTTGGGAATCCTCTTATTCCCAAATGCCTTTTATTTTTTTCTATT
>NZ_JBHUEK010000028.1:0-46240 GCF_042680725.1 Ferdinandcohnia salidurans | reverse complement strand
CTTCCGCCACTACGGCGTGTTCGGGACTTTCACCCGTTAGTCCGATGCGCTGCCAAGCGCACAAAAGTAGCAAGGGGCGCGCCCCTTGCTTTTTTTGTGTGAAAGTAAAGAATAACTTTGAACCCTGAAGTGTGAACATAACATATACGGAAGCTAAAAAAGCATATCAATGAGCTCACTGCCACCAAGGTATACAAAGAGTAAAATAATTAATACTAAGTATAGATTAGAAGCTTTTCCATTACGATAAACAGGGTCAATTTGTTTAGAGTTTAATAAATATAATAAGCCTAATGAAAGTGCTGGCATAAATATGGATCCAAGAATGCCATAAATAAAAACAATTGCAACGGGCTCATTAAATAACAAAAGTAACATAGGCGGGAATGTCATCCAAACAAGATACGCGCGATAAGCTGGATCTTTTTCAGAAATTGGTTGATTTAGTTTATTATTCTTCTTTCCACCATTTCGTACTATTCGCACAAAGTCAGCAAAAAGATAAGAAATACCTTGCCATGGCCCTAAAACCGATGTAAACACCGCTCCGTAGAATCCTAGCAATAGAAGCCAACGTGCTACATTTCCGAACCTCTCACCATAAGCATCGGCTAATCCAAGAAGTCCCTGGTTTCCATTAATGGTCGTGCCAGTGCCGAATAATAATTCAGCTGCAATAATCATGATTGCCACTGCAAAAATCCCAGTAACTGTATAGGCTACGCCATTATCTATTCTCATTGTTGGCATCCATCGCTTACCGCTCCAGCCCTTTGCCTGTAACCAATACCCATAACAAGCTAATGTAATCGAACCACCTACTCCACCAATTAATCCGAGTATTGTCGCAAATGAACCTTTTGGCACAGAAGGGATTACTTGATACGTGACATCATTCGAACTAGCCAAAATAATAATTGCCGATCCAACCACTGTAATAAACATTATGCCAACAAACACCATCATGACTTTTTCTAATAAATGATATCTACCAAACCAAACTAATATAAAACCAGCGATAGAGGATACAATCGCTCCTAACCAGACAGGCGTACCAGGTATCAATGCGGCTAAAACCATTCCACATACAGTGGGTGCTGCAACTCCATAAATAATCCCAAATAAAATGGCATACCCTCCAAAATAAGAAGTAGCAACCCACCCTAACGAATGCCAACTTTGTAGAAATGTAGTACCTGTCGCTAGATACAATCTTCCTATCCCTTCACTAAGAATAAATTTAATGAATGCCCCTACGAAGACTGCCCACAATAACATTAACCCGTAATTAACACCTGCTATAGAAGCCATAATTAGGTCCCCTGCTCCTACACCAGTTGCAGCAACAACGATCCCTGGACCAATAACTGATAATTTCCCTTTTAAAGTTGATGGTGGATTAGCTAAAGGTTCATACGTTCTTTCTACTTTCGTTTCCAAATTATCAAACACCCCATTTTTTATTAGTTTTGTTTCAAAATACACAGCACTTCTGCTAAGGTCGATATGTACAAAATACCTTTTCCCAATATAAATGCATTAAATAAAATATCACTAAAATAATGGCTATTTTTTTATATACGTTATCACCCCACCTTTGTATTAATTTTCCTAATAATCTAAATATATTTAAACTTACCATGTAAGCGTTATCAATTCATTGGTTGTAATGTAAAAAAATAACCCTGGGTAATTTTACAAAATGTAAAATTCATTACTATTTTACTATTTCTTTTTCATCTATCTATTACTTTCTACACAAGAAAAAAGCGGGCTCCAATTAACCCGCTGGGACACAGGGACAGGTACACTGTCCCACTCTCTAAAAATACCTTTTCCCTAAATATGGTATAATTTTATACATAAGCTAATTAGTTATTATTGTATAGAAATTTAGACTGGGATGAAAATAAACGGTATTTCTAATCCATGTAGGAGGTTGTAAGGTTGGCTCAATTACAAGGAAAAACAGCAATTATTACAGGAGCGAGCAGTGGAATTGGTGCAGGTATTGCAAAAGAACTGGCTAGGGAAGGCGCAAATGTTGTCTTGGCTGCCCGTAGTATAGAGAAACTAGCCGAAGTAGAAAGAGAAATAAATGAACAAGGAAATGGAAAGGTCTTAACAATACAGACGGATGTAACAAATAAACAAAATGTTGAAGACTTAGTCAAAAAAGCTGAGGAAGCATACGACCACGTTGATATTTTTGTGAATAACGCAGGACAAATGCTTTCTTCGCAAGTTCGATTAGGAAAAGTAGATGAATGGGAAAGCATGATTGACGTTAATATAAAAGGAGTACTTTTCGGTATTCATTCCGTACTACCGTCCATGCTTGAACGCTCCAGTGGCCATATTATTAACATCGCGTCTGTTTCAGGCTTTGAAGTAACGAAGACCAGTACTGTCTACAGTGCAACGAAATTTGCAGTCCGCGCAATTTCCGCAGGACTAGAAAAAGAACTAGCTAAAACCGGTGTCCGGGTCACCAATATATCTCCAGGTATGGTAGACACTTCTTTAGGTAACGGTAGTCCACGGAATAACGAACGGAAAAAACTAGAACCAAAGGATATTGCAAAAGCAGTGGTATACGCTGTAACTCAACCGGATTATGTAAATGTAAACGAAATAACCGTTCGCCCTGTTTAATAGCAACTTAAATCCTATAGAACAAGAATCAGGCTGGACCCATTCTTGGATCCAGCCTGATTCTTGTGAATTGATTACAGTCGAGTTGTCAGTAAAAGTTTGGTTTTCAATAGACTATTAAGTTTCTCTGAGCTTAGAATCATTGCTAATACAAACATAGCAACACAAATTGGGAAGATCCCAATTGTTGATTGAGATGCAATAAAACCTAAGAGAGGTGGCATGAATGTAGTGCCTGTATATGCAACTGCCATTTGATAGCCCATTATTGTTTGAGAATGTTTTTTTCCAAAACGTGTAGGTGTCTCATGTAACATACACGGGAATATCGGCGCTAATCCTAACCCAATAATAATAAAACCTATAAGTGAGAAAATTGATGGCAACGGTAATACTAATACAATGGCACCTGTTAACGCGATTATTTGTCCCACCCTTATTAGAGTACGGTTCGTCATTTTAAAGGTAATAAAACCTGTTATCAATCTACCAATTGTTATTCCGGCATAATAAAAGGAAACCCATTTTGCAGCAGTTGCCGGGCTTAAATCTTTGACATTTACTAAGAAGCTACTTCCCCAAAGCCCAACCGTTGCTTCAACCGCACAATAAAACAAGAAGGATGCAAGAGCCAGCTTAACTCCTTTTATCTGCAATGGCCTTACATCTTTTACATCTTCTTCATCATATTGTGCAACTTTTGCAGCTTCCTTCCCTGCATTTAAGGTGATATTGTTGCTTTTTGTCACTCTATTCCATAAAGGCAATGTAAAGAGAAGGATGATAACTAACGTAAACTGAAGAACAGAAATAACAAGATATCCACTTCTCCAAGCGTTTTCCTCTAAAATAAACTGCGCCATAATGATTGGTCCAAGTGTAGCGCCTACTCCCCAAAAACAATGTAACCAACTCATATGATGTGCCTTATAATGTGTAGCCACATAATCATTTAGTCCTGCATCAACTGCTCCTGCCCCTAACCCAAGTGGGATTGCACATACAATTAACCAAGCAACCGATGGAGCAAAATGAAATCCTAGCAAAGCACCAGCAGTCATTAAGACACTGACAAATGTCACCTTGCCTGTGCCGAAGCGTTTAAGCACCTTGCCGCTAACTAAACTGGAGATAATTGTACCCCCGGCAATTGTCATAAAAAGGTATCCAGCAGTCTCGAGGGGTGCCCCAAAATCTGGCCGCATCGCGGGCCACGCTGCCCCCAATATCGAATCAGGTAAACCTAGGCTGATGAAAGCCAAGTAGATGATTAATAAAAGGAATGTAGTCATATTTAAACCTCACATTAATTTTTTGTGTTAAACCATTTCGGATTTACTTTACTTACTCGTTTCACTGATCAGAAGCTCAAGTCCAAGACTTTGCAATCCAAATAAATAATCTTGTTTCCAATCACTGATTGTAAGCTTTGGAAGATGTTTAGAGGGGATATATTTTGAGCTTACGATTAAGACTCTTTCTAATACTTCGTTTTCAACTTCATCTCTACAAAAAATGATGGTATGGGGGTTAATAATAGCTACAAATGATGCAACTAATCTAGTTATTGCATCAATCTGATTTTCATCATATATTCGTTGATTGTTAGAACTACTATCAATTTCCATTGCCTCTCCAAAATTTCGATCATTATACTGTGGGATAAATGAAACCTCTCCGGAGAAAAAAGTACTTCCTCGAACGATGTCACCGTTTATCATAATTCCTGCACCTGGGCCATTCTGACCAAAATACAAATAGATTAGAGATTCATTTTTCTTAATACCTCTGTTTGTATGATAGCCCAGAACTGCAGCGTTCATATCGTTCTCTACCACAACTGGTACAGCAAAACGTTCCTCATAGTATCCTTTTAAATCAAAACCTTGGAACCGTTCGTAACCTGGAATATAAAAGATTTGACCACTGTCGACCGAACCTGGAACGCCGATTGCAATTGAGCTGATTTTTGGATACTTAGTCATCGTATTTTCAATACACTTAGTCAATAAATCTAATCCATCATCATTTAATACACTCGGAAGTATTCCTTGTTCTTTTACTTCTCCCACGCAATTAAAAACAATATAATTTGTCTCTGTCTTCTCTAAGAAAAGGGCTAGGCCAAGCATGTACTCAGGATTGTACGAATACCTTTTTGCTCTTCTCCCACCGTTTGATTGATCTAAGCCGACTGAAAGAATTTCCCCATTTCGCTCCATCTCTGCTAAGAACTTACTGATTGTAGGAAAACTGATCCCCAATTTGTTACTTAGTTCAACCTTTGTTGCACTCGCTTTTTCTAAAAGAACTTTACGAATACCTATAAGAATCGTCCTTTTCATTGATTTTGGAGTGGTATTCATAACTGTTTCCTCCCTATCTATCAAACTTATTAAAGACCTTTAAAAAGTTTTGTGACTTATTAAACGTATTTAATAAGTACCCAATAATGAAAATCTTACCAGATTTAATTCCTGGAAGCAATCTAAGAGATACCTATACAAGTAGATCGCTTCAATGATGCAAAAAAACGAGACAGTGTCCTCTCCTCTGCCCCGCTAATATCGGCAAAAAAGGCTGAATAAAGGGTAGCTTAAATAAAAAAACCAAAGTGTAACAGAATTCTATGGAGCCATTTGTTTTTATAGAATCGAGGTTTCCAATAAATAAAAATAAAAAGACTGGATCCTATGGATCCAGCCCTATATCGGTTGGAATAAAAGAATGGAACCAATTTTGTTAATTTTACTTGGTCCAAAGAAGGAGGTGGTAACGACTAAAAATAAAAAGTATGGAACCACCAGAAAATACCACATAAAAAAAGTTGGAAACCTAATCTTGAAGGAAAGCACCCGTTACCTGAATATAGTTATTAATGTGCTACTGAATTAGTCGCTAGATAAAAAGCCATAAATACACTAAAACAACCTAAAAGAATAAGAATTGTAAAAACAATCTTTCTACCTATCTGTCCTAAGAAATAAGTATTCACTAATAAGTAGTAGATAATAGCAATTCCACCAATAAATAATAAAAATTCTTTGGTGTAATCACTTGAAGGGAGTGGACTTGTTATATTAGTTAATGCTAATCCACTAAAAATGAATATACCTATTATATTAAGCAATTTTCTCATACTTATTTCTTTACTGGTTGCAATTTCAACGTTTTGAGAAGTTTGAACATTGGTTTCCAAAATGACACCTCCACATTATAGACCTTAATAACTATACTGATTTATCGAATAAATGTTTCGTAAATATTCTATTTGCTTATTAAATAATCCTGCCCGTTTGAACAAGAAGTGACTATTATTTCTTATCTTTGTGTTTAAGAACCAAATAGTAAAACACCAAATACTTAGCACACAGTTTATATATTTATCGTATTAGTAGCTAATAATAAGATCTAAAGAATAGGCTCTGTTAAAGTCTATTGTTGATAATTTGATTTACAGGAACCTACGTTCTATATTAGGTTTAACTATTTAAAAGTAGGTGATGAAGGTGAGAGCAACTGATATTCTTAAAGCCATTCAAAAACTAAACCCAGCAGAAAAACACCGACTACGAGAGTATTTAATTGATGCTCTTACTGCATCTTCCTCGACCTCCCAGAACCGTGCTTGCGCTATTAACGACAAGGCTCCTCCTAGTTACCATTCACAAAATATAACTATTCTTTTAGAATCAGCTATTGCTAATTATGCTATCCTTACTAGTCTTGTTTCCACTTATCATTCCTACCTCTGTGTGTAGTAAATGTGTCCCTAGCAAGGGTGATAACTGGTAGCTAGCCTTTCCTCCATCGGCATTACCCAACTTCATTGGTACTACCCTGCTATCCTACTCCCTATATCGGCGTTTGGTTTCCTTACTTTGTATCGCTTGTACACCATACTCTTCTAACAAGAAAAGACCGATAGGGTCTCCCGAGTTGCCGTATCATATCAATGTGTAACGTGCCAAGGTCTATGACCCCAGAGAGGTTTCATTCTTCTTGCCATATACGAAGAATGAAATGTTGCTTTCTGCTGCAGGTAAAGCATCAGCCCTCTCGATCTACTAACATTATGGGGCTCTATCCCTTCAACCATTTGGCTTTCGGCCCGTCACCTAACTGTCTACGCTTAAAGACTAAAGTTACCCTTTAGCCCTCCAAGACTCGCTACGAGTGAATGGCTAGTTCTTACTCGACGGGAATCCCATCCGTTATATGATACGACCTATGCTCGGCCGCACACCTGCTTCGTTAGTTTAAAATATAAAAAACCAAATATGATTTCAAACATAAAATAAATTATCTCTCCCAAATTAATACAGCACGCTTTAAGATTGAATCCCAAGAATCTTTTCCAGTAGCGATCTTATGTTCATCGTAATCTACATAATAAACAGCATCAATTTTTTCACTTTCAGAAAACTCCCAGATATAATCCTGTTCATTAAGATTCTTCTCGTTATTAATTATGTTCCTTGAAGGGGAATCAGCAATTGTTTCTTTATAAGAGATAAAACTCACATTCTTTTTCTCTCCGTCAATTTCAATGGGCATTGGATGGGTCTCACTAACACTAGAATAACTTTTACCGTAATAATGAGAAACCAATTGATTATCATTTTTCATTTCGATTTCAATTAGATCTTTTGAGTATGGAATAACCCTTTCATAATGAAAAATATATGAAAAAGCTCCTAATAAAACTATAGCAGTAGTAAAAATGGAAGCAAATGAAATTATTACTTTTTTCTTACGCCATTTTTTATTTATCTGTTTTATAAGAGGGGCTTTAATTTCTGCTGGAATAAAAAGTTTACGTTTCATTGTTTCATATTCCCTTTGGCATTTTTCACAATGCTTTAAATGCTGGTCTACCATTTCTTTTGTATCTTGATTTACTACCTCATCAATATAAAGGGGCAAAACATCTTGAATAATTGTACATTTAATCTCTTTCATTATCCTTCTCCTCCATATACTCAATAATTTGTTTCCTTGCTCTGTAATAGGTCACCCTTGCCCATCCTGCACTTTTTGCAAAAAGAAACCCTATTTTCTCAAACGGTAACTCACCAAAAGTACGTAGTGAAAAGACCTCCTTATATGGCTCATTCATCGAGTGAAGAAACTGATGAACTGCGAAGGCATCTTCTTCATTCATCAAATGATTTACAATTTGCACCCCCATATCAGATTCTTCCACTATATCTGAATCTATTTGTCGTTTATTTCTTTTGTAGTGGGAGAAATATGTATTTTTTGCAATTGTAAAAAGCCACGCTCGAATATCTTTAGAACCATCAAATTTTTCAATTGCTTTTAACGCTTTAAAAAATGCTTCTTGCGTAATTTCTTCTGCTATACTCTCATCGTGACTTAATGATTTAATAAACAAATAAACTTCTTTAAAATATTCGTGATAGATTTCCTCAAAGTCCATCCCTATTCAGCCCTTTCACTTATATAACTTCTAGAATTCAATTACGTTACAAAAATATTTGAAATATTATAAGAAGGACAATTATGTTTTATCGGTTAACAATCTCCAAATGGTTCAAAATCAATCTAATTAATTTTCATTAAAATAAAAAGAGGCATATTCAAAAAAATATACCTCATCCTCCTCTATATGCTACTATCAATTAAGCACACCATCATTATAATATGTAATTAATTTTTATTAATATTTTTTCTCCGTGAAATATACCAATTGTTGAAAACTACATCAACTAAATGCCGGAAACAATTATGTAAGTGGGCTATTTGCAACGATTTCTTCTATTATATATCTACTAAGACTAATCCATCTTTAGAGCTTTTTAAAATCCTGTAATACCATGTTTAAAGCTAATCCTATTGCTAATCTATGTATACTTACCTTAGTTTCCCTTTTATCACCTGTATCTACAGTAAAATGGACTTGTTCTGCATCAGTAATATAAGTTTCTAAAGTTGTTAAGTTACGCTCCACATAAGACTCAAATGATATCTTTTCTTCTGTATTCTCAAAATATAGAACAACTTCATCAAGATTTCTTTTTGCATAAACTTCTTCCATATCCTCATCATCAAAGAAGAACTCCTGCAGTTCATAAGCTATGCTATCTTTCAAATAATACTTGTACGAGTATTTGTGATTGATACCCCATTGATCACGGCCGACATACCCCCACTGAGGTATTGGTGTTTTAAACCTTCCGCTATCTAAAATTACTAATTGAAAATCATCTAAAATCGTTTCATTACACATGATTTTCAAATTTTTATACATGAACTTAGAGTTTGTCTGGGAGTATACATAAAACTCCCCTTGTCTTCTATAGTATTCATCGTCGTCATATTCTTCTACAAGCTTAAACTCTGGTTTATAAATATTATAGTGTGTTCTGTTGTTTTCAACCCATTCAGATTTGTTCTTTAATCTATTTACTATCTGTTTCAATGGTGGTTGGGTTAAGCCAAGTCGTTTCTTCCATAGCATTTCAATCTGCTGCATATAAGCATTTTGACTAATCGGGGTATTCTTATCTCCAATTCTTGTGTATATGTACCCTTCTTTAATATTGCTGTACCTTTTGCTCTTTTTCTTTAAGTAAAAAGGTACACTATAAGAGTTTAATACTGTAAGGATATCAATTTCCTTATCCTCAATTTTAATTGTCTCAACCTTTATTTCCGGAATATTATCACCTGCAAAAACTGTGTTGGAAAGTAAATCTAGTATTGATACTTGCTTAACTCGGTTTTCATCATTAAGCCCAATAATCTCACCATCATCCGAAACTCCTATAATTATATAGCAATCTCTATCGTGCACAGTATTTGCAAAACTAAGAATGTCATGTAGCAGCCTTTCATTATCCTTATGCCACTCTTGTTTAAAGTCCCAATAATCACCTTCAGTTCTTTTGCTAATTAACTTATAAATTTTCTCCTCAATGTTACCTCTCATCACTAACCCCTTTATTAAACAGTGTATTAAAAAAGCTGTTTCCAATCATCATCGTAACGATCCATAGACATTGGCATTATTATTTCGTCAGAATACTTGTCTTCTCTTTTACGTAGTTCTTCAAGATGAACTGCCATTGACAACAAAATAATCCCTTCGCGCACATAAGTAAGTAGCCTCATAGCTGCATCTTTAAATTCATCAACGGTTATCGAATAAGCCAAAGGATCATCTCTATTCTCCCAAGATTCTTTTGTTATGGGATACAAAACACTGTCGTGAACTTTTAAATAACGATGCTCCAGATGGTGGCGAATTTTCGATATATGTTCAATTGCAGGTTCTATATAGTGATGCTCTATCTTTTGCTTCCCTATATCTTTACATAACCAGTAAAGTCCGATTAATGGAAGGTTAAACGTTTCCTCATCTGTCATCCTCGACTTTAAATTCACTTTTAAGTTATATGAATTTTTTCCTTTTCTAATTTTATCCTGCCATATAGAACGGTAGGACACATCCCTTTCCTTAATCCCAATTTCAAAATACTCATTTACAAAAAATGCAATCCGATCAATTAAGGAATATAAACTTCTATAGGAATATTTCATTTTCTCTATTGAAATACCGTAAGCTGGGTAATCTAATGTATTAACAAGGTGAACATCTTTATCTGAAAAATGGGCTCCTTTAGAAGACAAGGCATCATATACCATATATCTAGCAGACACAAATTCCTGTTTTATCTGATTATATAAACCATGAAACCTTGGTACTTCGTCAATTTTAGTAACGAAACTAGGTAAATGAAGGATATCAGTTGCAGAGACGGAATATGGAAAAGCATCATTTAACGTATTAAGAAAAAAGGTATTTTCAAGACACCACTTCCGATATCCTACTTCTGCATCAGAGTCCCCCAATGAGTATTCATCAAATTCATACGGTTCCTCTAAAAATTCAATCGGGTAAAACTGTTCTAATTTAGCGACTAAGCCCTCATAGTGTTTATAAGTATATTCTTCAATATTATCAAATTCCAATACTTCTTTTAATAATTGATAAGATTCATTAGCAAGAACAGATTGATGTCCTTTGTCATAATCAAATGTAGCATAGTCCATTAAAAAACCAGCAAAGTTCCCAATGGCAATCGGAAAATCCCTTCCCACACCAAATTTCAAATAAGAAAGTGCCTTCATAAGCCTGCCACATTTTTGTAGCAAGTTAGCATAGTTAGTGTATGCCATTAATAGATATGTAGTAAAATACTGACTTTCTTCTGACTCTTCCTTCAAATCTGCTTCCTCTTGATACAAAGTTAAATTTTCAATAGATAATCGAAACAATAATAAACACATCTCAAAATCTTGTTCGTTATTCATATCACGAGAATAACGCAAAGCATCCTTGAATTCTAGATGTATATAGTTGCTGTATGATGTCGCACCATGATAAGCAAGAATCCCTTTCTCAAGAAGGTTGTACTTTCCAGATTCGACCCATTTCAAACAATCCTGAGCTATTCTTTGTAAAGTGTCTGTATCTTTTTCATCAAAGGCTCTATCAGCAAATATTCCAACAGTATGCACATTTTCATTAACCATGGATTTTCCTCCTCATCATCTATATCTAATATTTTACAATATTAATAAACAAAACTGATGGTCTTAGTCAGATTCATTGCTGCTCATTAATTGTCTACTACATAATACAAGAGTTAATCTGACCGGTTTGCAGAAGCCCGTCCTTATTGAAAATCAATCAATTTTTTTCAATATTGACAAATGAATGTCGCTTCTCCCAAAATACACTATATATAGTGTTGTTAAGAAAGGTCTAAATACTATATACTGAATTTATTTTCTACATTTAAAAATTCCTTAGAAAGGTGGGTGTCATTATGCTAACGGAATTTAGTAAAGCTAGATTAAACAATCAAATACATTTGGGTAAAAAATTAACTAAAGCTTGAACTAAAAAAGCCGAGCAAGACATTAACAAAGAGCTTAGTTAGATTAAAAGACAAAAAAAGAGCTTCTAATGTGTTGCAGCACATAGAAACCCCTAAACAGGAATATTGAATGACTTTATAGTAACTTTTCTACTAAGTAGTCTTCTTTCATTGCGTTAGACAACGCCATTTGTTCTGATTTTGAAGAGCATAGAAAAAGACCTCATACGAAGTCTTAATTAAAATGTGATTCAACTAATTCAATCAATTTAACAGTCATCTCTTCTGAAACAGTATAAATGGTATGCGTGTCTTCTGTTTTCATAAGTGTACTTCTTTGCCCTTCATCGCCTATCCATAAATACAAACTAATGCGATTTTCTTTATCGTAAATGACTTCTAAATAATATTCGGGGTCAGCCATATTAACGATACCTTCTTCTTTTACCGCACTTGAAAAGACATTTTGAAAGACACTAAGGGATTCATCATCATCAAAGGAAATTGATTTGGAAATAGTGATGCTTGTAAAATTACTGTCAATTGAAAGTTTTTTAGAATGATTAACTGTTTGTTCATTAGTGATATTTTCTTTTGATTTGCAACCCAAAAGAACCAAAGTCAATAAAACTAAAGATAACGCTATTAATATTATTTTTCTCAAATATAGTACCTCACATGATTCTAAATTTTTTTCTAAAGCCGTGAATTCGTCCTTCTTCTAAAATTTCTTCCTTTAGTTACCTTGTATTCTTCATACTTCTAGGATATAACAAATTAATTCAAAGTCTTTAACTTTGCTATAAGAATTTCTTTCATCCTATCAGTTATTTGTCTATATGATCTTCTATAAGACATGACTATATCTAATGTGACTTCCTCATAATTATAATAAGTTCTTAGTTGCTGAACTATTGCAGGTAAATGTCTTATTTGGTATTGTTCCTTCGTTTCAGCACTTTCCGTTAATGCTTGGTCTGTCAAGGGCAGATGTTGTATGTATGACTTTATTCTCCCTCTTTCCTTGGTGGTCAGTGCACCCATAATAGTATATCTTGCAACTCTTTTATTAGGGTTAGATTCAATTAGCTCAGCTGAAACCTTCTTAACACGTTGTGCCAAAACTTGATCTACTTCATTCCAGTCAAATTTTATTATAGATTTAGAAGGTGGTAATTGTTTTTCCAACCATTCCTGATCATTTTTTTTAAGCCAAATATATGCCGTTTTACACTTTTTTTTGATTTCACTTCTCATTAATTCTCTATTACCCCTTATTACTTTTAATAAGATAGAACGATATTTTTCTCTATTTAATTGGAAGTTTTCTATTCTATTAAATTTTCCTGTAGATTTAGAAGGTGGTAGATTTTCTTCAAGCCACTGCTTATCATGTTGTTGTAACCACGTATACGACGCTTTACAATTATTTTTTATTTCACTTCTTGATAATTCCTTACCATTATCTAAAACATTCAATAATTTATTTCGGTGCTTTTCCTTGATGATCTGCATTTTTTCATTTAATACAAATACAGCAACTTCCTTATTGGGATTTACTTGATTGATATTACACCCCTTATATTTTTGTTTTACCACATTTTTCACAAAATAATGTGAGCAATACAACTTGTCTACTATATCCGCAATAGGTAACCCACTTTCCCACAAAGTAAGTATCTTTTCCTGTTTTGAATCTAGATGCTTTAGTTTCCTATGCTTAGCTTGTTTTTGATCTCCTCTTTGATTCCAATTTATAACATAACTAGTATCACAAAAACTACAAATAAAATTTCCTTTTATCTCCCCTGACATATAGGTTCTTTCACATTGATGTATAACATCTTGTTTATATTTAGGACAATACTTATTTTCACAACACCATGGGCCTTTTCCAAAAGGGATTTCACAGAGATAAGGTTTACTATCCCTTATAAAACTCTCAACAGATCCAGAAAGAAATTGAATATAAAGAAGGATTAGAGGTAAATTAATAACTAGTTTAGAGCCACGAAACAAATTATCCAGTGTGTTATGTTTAGCTAAATAATTAATATCTAGTCCAAAGTCTGTAACAACCTCGGATGAGTAATAATTCATAAAATCCTTTACTAGCTTTTTTGTCATAATACTATTTCCTGTTTTACTAATATATCCTTTAGAATTAAGCTGTTCTAAGAATCTTTGTTCTACTAACCATCTACTAATCTTTCTAGAATTATTTAAAATATAATCTAAATCTTTTAATATACTTTTTTGAATATCATCACTTATTCTAGGTTCTCTTTGCCTATCATAATAATTATGGTGTCCGTTTTTGCAATGTTCTATTAGTGGAGAATACTCTAAAGAAACTCCACATTCTTTGCAATGAGTAATCAGTTTGTTTGAGTGTTTACTACAAGTATGAATAAAAGCATATTGATGTTCACGGTGTATATAGGAACAACCATAACTTTCCGTATCCTCTTCGATACATGATGGACAATACCTTATTAAGTCAGACATATTCTTTCCATATTTATTGCCAACTAATTTACCTACACTGCTATCCTCCAATGCTCCACCATTGTACAATTCCTCTAAAATTTTTGAGTGATGATGTTCTGGTATGAATGGTAATATCGTTGGTAAAATAGTATTATTGTAAATCAATGAATCAACAGTAATATTTGTTGTTTTTGGTAGTTTTGTTATTAAATTTGTCAATGCTTTTGGAAAAAAGGAAAAGTTATTCCTTATTCCAACCAACTCCATATTCGTATCAATTATTTCAGAGTTAAATGAACTTTGATGGTACCTATAAAAAATACTTCTGAAATCCTCATTAGGAAATGGAGTTGGGAAAAATGCAGATAAACTATCCATTTTTATTCCCCGCTTTGTTAATATCTAATGATCAGACTCTGTAATTAAATCTTGATATTTTAATTTAACATTCTCATTCAATGGCTTATTTAAGCCTGCCTCTTTTAATAACTTCCAACCCTGTACTTTGAAGCCTTCCCTTTGCAATTGTTTTGCTGCCCAAACTAAACGCCTTATTTGGAATTGTTCTGTAGTCTCGATTATTCCTTTTAGATATTTATTAGTTTTAGTTAATTTGTTTAAACATGTGTGAAGGTAACCCGCTATATCCTCTTCCATATTTCGAGATAACTCAGAAACAGTAATTCTTTTAGGTCTTTTTTCATTCTGCAATAATTTAAATGCCATTTTCACTCCACACAAAACAACATCATCTCTTTTTTCCCAATCAACAATAGAATACGTTTTTTTATTTTTTTTACTTTGGGTTATGTTTTTCTCCAACCAATCTTTATCATGTCTGTATAGCCACATATAGTCTTTAGAGTTCAACTGACGTACAGGAATATTATTAGCTTTAGCATCCTTTAAGGAAGCCATAAAACGCTCTCGCCTTTTATTCTTTTCTAACTTGTTTTCTTTATCTTCTTTATCCTCTTGTTGTTGTGTTCGAGAGTATGAATACTTTTTTACCGTCGTAGGGTCTACCTCCAATAACCTGGCTTTTTCCCTCAACGATAAACCCAGTTGGTTATACTCATTTAATTTTTCTATCCAAGTAACACCAAAAAGTTTTATTCTTCCTATTCTATATCTGTCCTCCGTAGATTTATCTGGACCTTTTCTTGAATATATGAACCCACAGGAGCATTCAAATGTACCCACAGGCAACCCGCTCTTGGAATCCCTCGTAACAAGACATTTATTTATAGTGTTTTTCATATAATGTCCTGCAGCCTTATTAAGACAAGGCCATGGTCCTTCTCCAAATGGGAAGTCAACCTTTCTTAATTGTTCCTCCTTAGTTATTTTAATACCTAAGAAGAGCTGAATAAGGATGTGTTTGAGAGGATGAGAACCTGAATTCTTTCCTCTTATCATCTTGTGAAACCAAGTGTCATCACTATTAGCATCAATATCGCAATTAAGATACCCAAGCAAATCACTAGAGAAAAAATGACAAAAATCATTTATCAAACTCTTAAACCTAATTCTACCTCTAGCAGTTATATATCCTCTTTGATTCAAACAAGCCTTATAACTTTTAGAAATACCAGAATAATCATTTTCTGCAATTTTTAGTATTTCATATGATAATTCTGCTATTACTATCAAAATACGTTTCCATTTAGGATTAATTAACTCTTTCTTTGGTTTTTCTAACTCAACTTGAATTAAGGGAACATATCTGAATTTATGTTCGCGCGTAGGACTTAATATATCAGTCTCCACCAATTCAACCTTATGGATAGGGCAAAAAATAACACCTGGAATTTGATGAGACCTATGCCAATATGGTTCTTTGTAACTAGTAATATCCTCAGTTACACATTCCCTACAATATCTAAGATATCTTGGGCGTTTCACTGCTGAAGAAGCTAATCCCAATGAGATATGGACTTCTCCCCAAGGACTACCCTCAGACATTAAGTTAAATATTTGTATAGCCTTTTCTTTTGGGAGAAAAGTTGAGTAATAGGCGTATAATGTATGATCCCGAATTAATTGCTTTACAGTATATATATTATTAATCTTATTGGACAAATATTTAACGTGAGTTGGGAGATCTACCGTTGAACATACTAATTTTTCCTCAAATATATTATTTACTGAATGTTTATGGGCAAAGTTGCCCGACATTAAATGGTATCTTGCAATCCCACTATATAACAGCTCGTCAGGGAATAACGTAGGGAAAAAAGCAAGCAATCAAATCACCCTTTCTAATTTGATTGCTATTTTTCCCTATATTTAAATACTTATAACTATGTTAGCGATTTATATTATTAATTTATCAAGGTCATCTTTAATTGGTACATTACCCATATCCGCAAGTTTTGCGTAAATTTCTTCACCTTCAACATTTTTGCTTTCAACGGCGTTTCTCAAATCATCTTCATCACGCCACTCAGTTCCTTTTTTCCCCTTTGGCTTAGATTTATTAGTTTTACTACCACCTTTTTCCGGAGATGAATTAATAATCTCTGTATTACTAATATACCTATTAACTTCACTAACCACTTGATTACGTAGTTTTACAATATCTACTTCATCCTCATTTATCTTCAGCAAATTCTGGGAAATGCTTTCCGCAACATCTGTTGGTGCTCCAAATTCTATTGCAGTTTTAACCAACTCAATATATATATCTTTATCATGTTCTACTTTTTCATCTCGTGTTAAACTCTTTTTTATTTTTCCTTTCATACTAACACTTTCCTTCGATTGCTTTAAGAATAGGTCTAGTTCGGTCCAGTTTGGGTATAAATCATCTACTAGAGCATGTTTATCTGGATCGTTATTCTTTAGCACTCTTAGCAAAGGTTGAACAAGTCGCATATGTCTGTTAGCAACGGATTTTAACAATCCTACTGTCAACTTTTCATTCTCTCCACCGTTATCAATAGCTTCCCACTGTGCTAACATATAAAGTTTCACTGCTATATCTATGATTCCTTGAGAATTCTCGTACATTGCTCTTTTTAATGGCTCAGATAATTTTGTTTTTTTAGCAGTCCACTGATATTGCCAAAGGTTTTGCAAGAAGAAGTCCCATTCTACACCTTCTTCCAACCGGTCCATTATCAAATCCCCCTGTCCTGTACTTCTACGTGCTTGACTAAATGAACCCGATAATAGCCTCATTGCCTTAAATGTTCCAATTAATACAACTGGGACTCCTATTGTATTAATTAATTGCGTAAAATAATTTAACATTTTTTCAGCACCACCACTTTTGGCGAAGCTTAAGTTCTGAATTTCATCAATTACTAATACACCAAGTCCATGAAGAGTAGCGATATGGGCCATTATCGGAATCAAAATATCTACTGATGAACCCTTTGAAACGAACTTTTGAAAATAATTTGTTCCTAAATTCGAGTCAACTGCTTGAAAGAAGTTAAAACATAACCCCTTTATTGAACCATCAAAAGGACAATTCAACTTAAGCCAAACTAGCTGTTTACGAATAAATGGCTGGTCCTTATACATCGAATGATGAATTACTTGCGGATATAGAAGTAGTGAACTTTCAATCGATGTTGTTTTTCCTTGTCCACTTACTCCTAAAATTGCGAAACCAGCTGCTGTTGAACGAACACCCGCTAAATTAAATCCTTCTTTATCTACACCTTTTTCAAGAATATCTTCAAAACCAATATGAAATTGTCTAATATGCTCAGGCGAAAAAGGGTTTCTAGCTTTATAACCATGGCGCACTAATCTTGACAACCTTTGTTCCACCAAAAGATGTGTAGGTAAAGGCTCAACGTAATCTGAAATCTGCTGAACTAAATGTAATCTAGTTTCCTTTCCTAACGCTCGATGTTCCTCGGTATAATCAGGAAACTTTCCAATTTTTGAAGCTACATAATCTTCTTCAAATATTGGAGGTAAAGCTTCGATATACGGATTATCCTTGTAGGCATGTATAACCTGTTCTAAATACTCTGCTTCTCTCTGACTTCCAATTAACGATGGCATAAACTGATACATAGATTCTAAATGCATTTTTTTAACCATTCGATTTTTCTCCTCCTTTTAGTCTCGATAAAAATGAAAGCTTTGACTTTGGTTTATAGATCTCTATAACATTAGATTCTGACATTGCTGGTTCTTCTGTTGGAACTGATTTTCCTAATTCAAAACTTTGAACTTTACGTAATTGATCTCGTTCTCCTTTTTGTCTTATCTTGATACCAGATTGTCTCTTGGTATCCGAGATTGAATTATCCTTATTTTCATTAAAGCGAGTCTCTGCCCTATTTTTAATTGCCTCCAGCTTTGTATGAAGCGAAACTTCCTCCTGAAGTTGAGATGAAACATACAACTTTGAAGCTATTTTCTCCTCATACCGGAGCATTTTAACCTCCTCCAAGCTTAAGTCTTTAAAACGTGACGACTTATCCAGTAGGTGACACTTGATAAAGCCCTTCCCGTCCTCTGTCTTTATATATACGAAATTCATGCAGCGTCTATCATATGCTATAATAGTTTTAATAGATTCACCCTTTACAAACCATCCTTGTTTTTCTAATTCTCGTGATCCAAAATACATACCCTCAAAATATATCCCTTCACGATTTGCGGTTACCTTTGCTTCGGGCAATACATTTAATCGAACAATATCTGGATGCACTTCCTTAAGAAAGTGGTTATGAGCTAATCCCCAATTCCATATGTTTTTAGCTATCGGTAGCACTTTATCCTTACTCATGGCCTTATCTAATGGATAGTGTTCCATATGGTGATAATTGTTCCGATGTAGTATCATTTCAATAATCATTTTTGTAAAATCCTTTAATGTCAGTTTTGCATCAAGGACATATTTTGGGCCACCGCGCTTCTTATATTCTTTTTTTACAGCTCCAGGCATCCAAGATTGGAGAGTAGTATTTAAAATGTTAAATTGTGTCTCAACCAATCCCTTAGCATCTGCTCTATACGGAGGTGCATTCTTTAGTTTAATACCAAGTGAGTTTCCTAATGAATCTGCACTTTTGCTTTCCATCTCACCA
This sequence comes from Ferdinandcohnia salidurans, assembly GCF_042680725.1. NCBI lineage: Bacteria > Bacillati > Bacillota > Bacilli > Caryophanales > Bacillaceae > Ferdinandcohnia > Ferdinandcohnia salidurans. The sequence continues at coordinate 27,129 of NZ_JBHUEK010000028.1, read as the reverse complement.
CGGTCTGCAAAAAACGCCTCTGGCATGTGATGACATGGCCAATCTTCTTCTTCAATAGGAACATCATACTGGGCACAAAATTCAACCTTATTCATAACAGTATTCTCAATTGCCATCATAACTCCTTGCCATGACGGACCCTCGAATCCAACATACAGTCCTACAATCATATGGGTGAACACGTCTATTACAATATAAACAACGGGTCTTCCAATAATCTGATTTGAATCATCTGAACTCACAAGATAAACATCAGCAATAGTTGCATCCACTTCAAAGATTTCTCCTGGACCTGTAGCTTTTCTTGTTTCAGATCCTAACAGTGGTCTAAAATCTCTATTAAAACTCACCTCACCTTCTCTGGCTATTAGTTTCGTTTTATGCTTGTAATTGGCACGAATATGGTACCGTAGTTGATCAATACTAGGTAACAAGTAATCAGGTGGGATTATAGGGATTTCTACACCATTTCTTATTTCCGTTTTGATACCAAATCTTTCTTTAAGCATTACAATGTATGTGTATTTTACAGAATCTCTTCTATTAACCTTTAAATAAACCTTACGTATGTATTCATCAAAAATTTTTCGCATACCCTCAGTAACGATAACCCCTTTAAATTCTGGATTTACATCCGTAATCATTCTACTCCTTCCCATTTTTTCCTTTGGATTTTTCTTTTTCCCTCGTCCTCCACACTTCCTAAAGCGTGGAAGCAAAGCATTAACCATTTTTCCTCCCGTCCAATAGTATCTAAGATATTTATATATGAACTTCTTTCCTTTACCAGTCTTTTCACATAATTCCTTTATTAATTGGTACCTTTCTTTAGGGTCATAAATATTAGGCTCAAGTTCTACTATATCTTTGATACAAACCCAAGCATTATCCCTAATCTTAATCTCTTTTTCAGACAGTTTCTCTTCTGGAACCATGAACTTTGAATAAGGATCATATTCCAATTTCAGTATTTTCCCCTCTTTTTCTTCTCTTTCCAATGTTGATAAAACTTTTAAATTCGGTAGTCCTTTTTTATCTATAATAGAAATTGTAACTGCTGCATCTTTTTCTCTATCAATCCATAAAACCCTCTCACAATCCAATAGTTTAGCTTCATCATCCATCGTTTGAAAAATGTTATTAACAAATATACTCATCTGACTGTTCCTCCTTAAAATTATTTGTAGCCAATATTCTTAATGGTTTTAAAGTCGGCAGAATTCTCTTACTCATTGCTACTTCCCAATAACGGTTTGCAATTAAATAACGAACTATCTGGATACAAGTTCCTTTTGGTAAACCGTACTGACTATCAGCATCCAATGTGACTTTTGCTAGAGGCTTGTCTCCTTTTTGCAATTCCATAAGAAGCAATGGCTGAATTTCCATAATTAAATCGAGAGTTATTGGATGATATAAATCATCAATAAATCTAGCAGAATGAACCCATTCTACATTTTTTACAAGATCATAATTAATCTCGTTCTCGGTAATTAATGCCCATTCAATCCCTAAATCTTTAAAAAATTCCTTTTCAATTTGAAACTTTTCAATCACTCTTTTATTTAATTTAGAAACTGGTTTTATTGTATGTGCAATAAAACGGTATTCATCACCATCCTTAACAGTTAGCAACATATCTGTAGTCATAATAATAGGTTGTTTAGTTTTAGGATCTACAGGATGTTTAATGCCTAATTTTTCTGCAATAAACAGCGTTTTTTCTAACGGCAATAAAGGATATTGTTCTCGTATATCAATGACATCTGCTTCCCATTCCATTTGATAAAAATGTGCAAGTTCGTAATGTTCCGACAATAGATGGTGCAACCTTCCACTTTTCCAACCTTTTATTCGCGTAACCACACCATGAGATGGGACATCATGAATCGTCAGCCAAGGTTTATAGTTTGAAAAATGCCCTCTTCCCCTACCTTCTTTTATCCTCCTTTCAATTGATTTTGCAGACATTTCCCTTCTACGTTTTGCCATTCTTATATACCTCCGAAATAAAATTTGTTTTGACTTAGCTATTTGATTTTGTAAATCCTGCTTTTACAAACCAATTTATAACACATTTAAATTTGACTATCAAACACCCTCTTTGTAAAATTCACTTTTACTTTCTCTAGGTTTTGTGGTATGGTTTTTTAGCGTAAAACGGAAATTGGAGATGGTAAATATGGAAAAATTAGGAGACAGAATAAAAAAATTACGACTAGAATACAATTGGACTCAGGAAGAACTGGCAAAAAGGATTAATGCTACAAACAAACAGGTCATATCAAATTGGGAACGAAATATTGCTAAGCCCGAACTTAAACATTTAGTTGCATTAGCTAAAGCTTTTAGAATTAACTCAGATTACTTATTAGGCCTTGATAAAAGAGTCCGTTTCATGCACCCTCAAGGTGGAGAACATGATAGACGAGGTAAACATTGGGACTGGGTATTTCAGAGTTCCTATGATCTTATAGAAGTAATAAATTCGGATTATAGATTTAGATTGAATAACCGTTACTTAGATAAAAAAGATAAAGAGTTTATTACTTTTTATATAAAGGATTTATACAAAAAGATAGAAAGTATAAGAGTTGAATATGAAGAACAAATTCATGATCTTGAAAAAGAAATAGATGAATTAAAAGGTATCAAGCAAACTGATTTAACTAACCCTTTGTTTTAACAAGCGCTTTATTCGTTCAAAACGATAGACCCCTTTTACATTTTTTTCAAAAAAGTCTATGCAAATTTGACAATTTCGGACCGAATTTTTCACAAAAAAAATTTAGAAATCCTGAATCAAAGATTATTATATCCGCATACGGATATTTTATTATAATTTTTATCGTTTTATTTTATATTTTTTTATAGCAATACTTTTGAAAAAATACATTTTGGATGGGCTTGTAAATTGTTTCATTTAAAAATAAATAAATTCTTTAATACTACCAACACTCTCTTTAATATCGCCTGTTTTCTGAAATAATGTGGTTTTGGAATAAAAATTAGACTGATTGTAATCATCTGATAAATATCCTTATATATGAAGGAGTGAGAGAATGCACTGGAAAAATATGCGATACTTTTACCACCATTTGTTCTTATAGGTCTGCTTTTAATCTTTTTCCTACCAACAGGTCAAAAACATTATGCAATATTATTTGCCTTAGTGTTTTGGGCATTTTATTATGCTTGGGTTTACATCGATAAGAATAGAAAAAAAGATGACATTGAACAATCTTCAGTTAAAGACATCCACATATAAGACCTAAACCAATAACGGGTTCCGTTTCCTTTCTCAAAATCTTTATTTACAAAATAAAATGTATTGCAAAAAGCACCACAATTTGTGGTGCTTTTTGCTTAATAAAATAGTCCAGTCACTAAACTGAACTATTTCCTATATTCATTCAACTAAATCTCGCCGTTTGCGGTATATGTTTATTTTAACCTTTTCGTTTTATAGCCTCGCTCGCGAAACCTATAATACAAATTATAATTACAAAAGGAATAACAATCGGTATTACGGAACCAAGGAATTCCATAACTTGTCCTCCAATCTTCTAAATTGGTATATATTTATGCCGCAAATTGTTAATTAGAAGTAGATTGCTATCAGTTTTATAAGTGTTATCGTTTATATATATAATATCTTTCTAACTATACGCCCTATCGGCAATTCCAATCCTCTCGGCAGGTGTTTTATCGACACCATTTACCTTGATTGTTTCACAAAAGTTATAGTAGATTCTCAAGATAATAACTGCCATTTAATAAACAGTAACAAATACTACTGATGTTAAAAAAATTTTACGGAAAGTCCGGTACATGCGTTAAAAAATAAACAAGATAGCAAATTCCATTCATTCATCCCTTTAAAATATGAACAAGAATTCCCTATAAGAGAACAAAGAAATACTCTAGAAACTTGTATGAATAGGACAAATCTCCTTGTACATAACAATGGATTAGGGGGTGTTCGAAATTGGATGCAATTACAGTCTTTGGTGCATGTACCGTAGGAGCTTCAGTTATAGGTTATATACTTTTTAAGAATGGAAGACAAACCAGGCATACAACTAATACTCACAATATGTATGATTTAGATTCAACAGAGGAACAGGATACTATTACCCTTGATTATGCCTTTACAAAAACACATAAAAAACCTGATCAATTATTGATAAAATTAATTGACCAGGCAAAAGAAAATATTGATCTCGCCGTATATACATTTACAGACAAAGGAATATTACAAAGAATTATTCAAGCAACAAACAGAGGAGTAAAAGTACGATTAATTACAGACCAAAGGCAATCAGTGAATGCATATGGACAGGATGATATCTTAAAACAACTCATGTATGCTGGGGTTCCTGTTAAAGAAAACAACCATAATGGTTTCATGCATTTAAAAATTGCTATTGTGGATTCTTCTGTTGTTTCGGTTGGCTCATATAACTTTACAAAAGCTGCAAAAGAAAAGCATGATGAGATTATAGTAGTGATTAATAATAAAAAGTTAGCAAGCGAATGGACAAAGCACTTTGATACAATGTGGAATAATATTAGTAATTATCGAAGCAGAGGAAAAGTTGTACCAAAAGTTTCATGATCTATTTGGCTGAGCGACTACCCTTAAGATTGATAGAGCCATTATAATTAAAATAATAAAGGCAACACCAAACATAAGTGCATGAAAAAGACCATAGAGAAGATACTTGAACCCACTAATACAAAATAAAAAACCCATAAAACATACAACAAAAATCATAGCTAACTTAATCAATTTATCCAAATTAGATAGACTTTTCCATTCATTAAACTTTGTATAAATAATTACTGCAAATACAGAAAATATGGTTGCCAAAAGATACATTAGCCCTGGAAGCCAAAAACTTCGACTTACATTATAGGAGGAATTGTACGATTGTGTTTCTAGATTATCAGTAGCGTCTTTCAGGGGAGCGGTAAAAGTTGATACGGCATCCTTAATCGCATCCGATGCTAAATCTGTAAAGTTGGTTTCAATGGGAGAAAAATATTTACCTCCAACAAACGCAAAAGTAAAAGCCAATAAAACAAGTCCTAAAAACAAGAAATCCTTAAACCTTCCGATAAATACCATTTAAAATAGACCCACCTTTCATACCTGTTATAATCCATATTTATTCATAGATAATCACAATTAGGACAAATATACTATGTGATTTTTAGTGTTACAAATTACAAGGGAGCTTAGGCATATTCTTTTTGTATCCGGTTAATCTTAAAAAACACATCTGTGAAACTTTCGATAACCGATGTAGCACAGATGTGTTTTTGAAAGTATTGTGGTGCATACTCGGCATAAAAAAACGCATGGTTTTTTTCTAACGGGTTCGGTTCAGGGAGAGAAAATTAAAAATCACAAATGGATTTATGAGTGTTTTAGTGACAGTTTCAACATTAAATTAACATAAGAAAACGCAAGGAATTAGCATCCTTGCGTTTTTATGTTTATATGGCTTCTTTCTAACCTATTCCCAATCCAAATCTAGGTTTTCAATTGTTTCTAAATAATCGGTATCGCTAACTATTTTGTAGATACCAGCTTTTTTTCCGTCAACTATATCAATGAGATTTTCAGTTTTATTTATCCCCACAGCATATCTATAACCATCAACATAAATAAACATTGTATAATTTGGCACGACATTCTCATTTACCTTTTTGAGTTTCACATCGGAAAAGTCTTTTAAAATTTCGGCTACCAAATCCTTATCACTTAAAGAGACTGAAGCCTCATTACCTGACTTTCTAGAAATATCAATGTTTTTTATTTCATCTTGGTTTATTTCATCTAAAATAACTTCTTGAAAAGTTGTATATTTCATCCTATCCGTGATATAAAAAATACCAACAATAACTACTAAAAAAATTATACCAGAAACAATGAACTTTTTATTCATATGATTCCCCCCTTGACTCTCTTTCATTTGTAACATTTAAGTTTAGAAAATGTGTAAATATTTAGTTATCTATAAATATATTAACATAAATTTCCGAATAACCTCAAAAAATCATCCTATTATTTAAACAGGATGATTTATCTTAAATAAATTATATCTTTTAACGAAAATTGTTTATCTGTTAATCCTAATCGTTGTGCAGGTGTAGCAATAACCTTTTTCTTTCCTTCTGTTGTTTCATAGGTTAAACAAAAATTGTAATAAGTTCTGAGAATGGTAAGGGACATTTGAGCATACTTGGGGTTGAAGTTCGAATAAATATAGCTCTTGCCATCGCCACGAGCAGTCGTCAAAGGTCTTTCTAGGATAGATAGTCTCCTCCTGATATTTTGGATGAAAACGTTTGTCGCATTGTCATTAACATTTAATATGAGTTTAGCAATATCTTTCGGTTCTAGGGAAGAAAGGTCTGTTTTGCAATCAACTGAACGAAACCCTCTATCTGGCGTTGCTAACGGGTGCTGTATCGGATTGTTCGCATAGATGTTATAGCTGCTAGTTCCAGAAGATATTTCTTTATGGAAGCTGTGTGTTTCGAACAAATCACACAAATAATAATACGCTAAATTCCGTAATGAGTTTGTTCCAAAATCTCTCAAGGAACCCCATTCAATTAGGTCGAACTTTGCTTGTTTGAATTCTTGTTGTGCTTGTTTTCTAGTTTTCGTTTTATCTGTTTGACATAAGAAATGGTGAGCATCGTATCGTCTAAATTCATCCGAAAATACTCGATATATCGCAGTCATAAGTGATTTATCATCGTCAGTGATAAAACGCCATTCAGAAGCCTTTACGAGTTGTTTTATTAGCCACATATGAGCGATTGTGGTATAGGTTTGATGAACGTGTAATCCATTCACATATTTATCTCTTTGATTAAATTTAGCAATGTCATTGTCGTACTCTGATTTTGTCTGGGTGTCATTCTTTGACGGGGGTTGCGGATAATGGCTGTATTGACCAAATCTTGCGTGTTTCTTCGCAAAATCGTTTAAATGGTCTTCTTTTAATAACACTGTATCAAGTGCTATATCAGCCATCGCAATTTCCCAATCATATGCTACATCTGACCGAAATACATACCTTGATAAAACATCAGCAGTTACAACGACATTCGTTGGAAACTGTGGTTCTTCCGTATCCAAGAATCTGGAACCACCTTGACCTTTTTGACGAACATTGTTCAAGTGATAGGTCATTTTATCTGTGTTCAACCATATTTCTTTAAACTCCAATCCATCAAACTTCTTGGTTTCATTTCGTTCCAAAAATTCAAGGCAATTATGATACAAAAGTTCCAATTTGTCATAATAAGTCCCTCTGCCAATCTTAAGCATTTCGCAAGTTCTTGTGATTGGTGTTCGGTTCAATAGTTCCTCAGCAAACCTAGGCATTATTTCACTTCGTTTTTGTTTATAGGTAGTTGTTTGAACCTTGCTTGGCAAAATGTTTGTTTTCTTCTTGCAAACTTTGCATTGCCAAACTTGAGCACCAACTTTACTTTTTCCTTGTTTATAAAATCCCTCTGGCGAACCAAGTGGCGTTAATTCTTCAGTCGGACAGCCACTTTTATGAAACTGGTAATCAGGTACAATATCTTGGACTTTATTTATTGTAGTTAATCTTTCAATTTCAATAGCCACTGACCAATTTGAAACAGTAGAAGTATTACAATTTAGTGAGATACCTCTTGTAGTATCAATTGGGTCAGGGTTGCATACAAGGGATTTATCTGTTCCAGAACGACTCAATCTATATCGACTGGGCTTGCTTTTTACATTTTCAAATTTCTTTTGGGGTAATCCACACCATTTACAAAATGGATTCGCACAATGATTGAATTGTATTTTATGTGTTTGACCGTCCCAAGTGAATGTTACAGGAACAAACAGAAGGTCTTTATATTTCGTGGCAAATTGCTTCGGGCTTAAGACATTATAATCCTTAGCACGATTTGCTGTTTCCGTATTCGTGAGTGGAGAATAAACCTCGACTATATTATCTTCTTTTGTGACTAATCGTTTTAATTTAGCCAATCTTACTCTCCACCAGCATTTCTTCCAGTTCAAGCTGCTTTACAATCCTTCTATTGTTTCGTTTACTTTCAATCCATTTGATGAAGTTTTCATCCTCAAGCAAGTTACGAAGGAATATATCGACGATTTCGCTTTCGCTATATTCCGTGTATTCGGAGTAATATTTAACGATTGCCCTTGTCTTTTCAGATAACTTCCAATCCACTTTTTCTACGTTTTTGTTCTTTGGTTCAACGAATTTCATCCTTTTTCACCTCGAATTATTAGCAAATATTCAACAAAGCAATTAGCAGAATTTTAGCATAGGTTTTAAACGGGTTACAATATTTATTGTAATGCCAATAATTAGTATGTTAATTTTTGTGCTAATTTATACGCCAATGTGTAATAGAGGTTGGTTTTATTACAAAAAAAGAGAGGTTAATTCATATGCGAATTACCTCTCTAATTACTTTGTTATTTAATGTTTTCTCTCCGCCAACCGAACCCGTTAGTTTTTTTCCATGCGTTTCATAACTTTATATTATGGTTCCTAAATTAAAGGACCTCTTGTTTGTCGAATGAGTTTAAATCAGTTGTCTAATTTTTAGAGCATTTTTCCCAATCAAAAGGCTTTAGTTCGAACATATTGGCTTGTACTTCATCTACAGACATAACAACCCAAATACTACCCGTTTTATATAATTCTTTTTTTACATTGTTTCCATCAATTCTTTTGTACAGAAAATAGCCTTTTTTTCCCTTTAACCCTTTCTCTAAGAATAATCGCATTGAGCCATTACTTGTACCTACAAATAAATGCTGTAATGATATCTTATCAGAATGTTCATTAAGTTTATCTCCTACTTTTAAATTCAAGTCAGCGTGTGTAAATTCTTGATATCCTGATAAATCTAAATTATAGCTTTTAACAATGTCTTTTAACACTTTGTTATCAAATTCTTTCCTTTTCTTTTCAAACTCCTCTACACAAATTCCTTTAGGGGGCTTTCCTCCATTGGTGGTGGCTGATACAGTTACAATATTTGTTCCATAAATTATGAAATTAACCACAAGTAATAATAGAAATAGTCTTTTATTCAATTTATTCATCACCCTATATTATGTATAGGCGTATTTTTCCCAATAAAATTGTAACTATCCATCTTAATTTAACCTACTTATTATAACAGTATGATTTTGATTGTATTCATCGTTTAGAATGAAACAACAGCAATCAAGCTGCTATGAATTAAAATCAACAGTAGATAATTTCTTTTTGTTTGCCTTAACTAAAGTAAAAGATAATATCGCAGAAACAAGGATTAGGATAGAACCTAGTATATAAACAACACGAATTCCAATAAAGTCAGCAATAAAACCCATTAGAAAAATGGATATACCCGATACAATTGATAATAGAATACCTTGAGATGCATACACTTTTGGTAAATGTTCGGGCTGAATATTTACTTGAAAAGCAGTTTGTTGAGCCACATCCCTGATTTGATAAGCTGGACCCATTAGTACACAAAGTATCAGTGCTAGAAATGGAAGGCTTGTAAGTCCGTATATTAGAGTGAAAATACTAAAGAATAATGAGCCAAATGCCATACTAACTATTAAGTGTTTTTGAATTTTCTTAGCAAGTGATAAGGTTATTATTCCACCAAGAATAGAACCAATATAATAACTAGCATTTATAAAACCCCACCATTGTTCCCCTTGGTTTAAAGCTTCTTTTACATACACTAACGTAATAGCCCCAATCCAAATGGATCCAGCCATACCTTCGATAACATCCATTAAAGTAACCATTCTTATAGTTCGGTTTCTCCATAAAAGGATCCACCCTTCTTTCATTAGTTCCCATTTGGATTGATTTTGCTTTTGAACTTCAACGCTTTCAGAAATATATCTTGTTGTAATTAATAAACACAATACGGCAAACCAAAACAAAACTATATTAAAAGTTAACGTCGGGCTATGCCCCCAATTTATTACAGCAAATCCAGTAAAGCTATAACCAGCTATTTGAACAGATTGAGTTGTAATGGAAATAAAGCTATTAGCTTTTACAAGGTTATCTTTCGGAACAATTTTAGGTATAACAGAATTAAGAAGAGGCCCCCCCAAACCTGCTAAAAAAGAAATTACTAAAACAAATAAAAGCAGAACATAAATATGATCAGTAATTTGTCCAAAACCTAATAGTAAAAGTGTAAGCAGTATAGCTTTTAGACATTGAAGATTTACAAATAATTTGGAATAAGAGAATTTCCTATAAAGTAATGGTGATATAAACCCTGCAATTAAAGTAGCCAAGGATTGAAATAAAGGAAATAAAGAAGCGATTAATGCTGATGAAGTCTCTTGATAAATAAATGTTGTAATCACCATTACATATACGACATCAGCTAAGGCTATACTTGTTTTTGCTAACCAAAAACTAGAAAACGGTATTCTTTTCACTACATCACCCACTGATAGATATTTAAATTCTATACAGACTGTCCTTAATTAATATCAAATTTTCATCCGTTTACATAACCAAGAGTTTACATTACTATGCCTCTTGCTTTACTAGCCTATATCAATACTTGTGAACTTTTAGTGCTACTATTCCCTCTTTTCAACAAATAACAAGATTAGTGTCGCCAATGGACCTAATACAAGAGAAAGCAAAAACCAGTTTAATCCCGTCCTATTCTTCCCTTGTGCAAGTGCAGCATTTATCAACGCCAGCGTACCCCAACCTACAAAATATTGATTCTCCATCATCTGTCCTCCAATTCTTATATAACTATACTGGTCCTTAAAAGAAAAATCGATTGTCCTGATTTACATCCGCTACCCTTTAGTGATATACCCTTGATTATTATAAGTTCACTGAAGCTAACTTGCTCCTCATATATTTTTGGTGATTATCCAACTACCGCTATACTTAGAACTTTACCTTCATATATTCCAAAATCGGGACTTTGGGTGCGGGTAATGCAAAAAATAATATAATTGCAAGAAATGTAAAAACGTACTGTTTTCTTTTTATTAATTTCATAAATATCTCCTTTATTAAGTAGAACAACAAGATTGTTTACCAATCTCTCTACCAAATTCCTTCCAATTAACATTTCAACAAAAGTAGCGTTAATCCTTTTTTGATTTCTCTATCGAGTAAACTCACATTAATTATAAAAAGCCTAAATCACTAGTGACATAGGCTTTTAAAAGAATCAGTGAACCTCGTTTACTATCTAGTAGACTTTGCATTTCACATATCTACTTTCATTTATTTTTTAACAGTCAACTTATTTAGAAAACTATCTGTTGATGATATCTCAACACCCTGGTAGTAATAAGTAATGATTTCCTTATAACTTTTACCTTCCTTCGCCATTCCATTAGCACCATATTGGCTCATCCCAACTCCATGGCCGTTTCCCTTTGTTTGAATGACGATGTGGTTGCCTTTACGCTCCCATGTGAAATCGGATGAACGAAGTTCCAACGCTGTTCGTACTTCTTTACCGGTAAAAGCCTTCCCTCCGACTTCAACTTTTGCGACACGATTGGTTTGTGTTCGGGCTATTATTTTTCCGATATCTTCACTTTCTCCAAGCTTAATCTCCAATTTTTGTTCAAATTCTTGAACTGTCATTTCTGTTTGAGCATGAAATTTATCATTATGTACATCCCAAGGACTTGGTACGCTTTTTAAATATGGGTATGGGTTTTTATAGTAATCTTCTGAGTTCTCTGTGTATCCATTACTCATTGAAAAAAATTGTGCGTCTATTGGTGCACCATTATATGTTAAAATTTGACCTTGTGTTTCATTTACAGCTTGTTTAATTTTATTAATTCTCCAGTCATATTCCCCCTTCCATTCGGCTTTTAATTCTTCAATACTTTTATATACTTGATGATTTGTTGTGTCTGACACGTCTGCACCATTTGGCACCTTTACTTTTTGATCACTTAACATGTGTCTGACAACGTATGTTCTTGCTGCCAACGCTTGGGCCTTCAATGCCTCGATTTCAAACTCAGTAGGCATTTCTTTTGCCAACACCCCCACTACATATTCTTCAAGTGGTACATTTTCAATTTTTTGTGCGCTAACACGATGAACAGCCACTTCAACTGTTAGTCCTGATGCGATCTGTTGTGGTTCTGGATTTGATTGCTGCTCTTCTTCCACCTTTCCTAATTCTTTACCAGAAAAAGGAATAACCAGTACAGAAGGTATTATTAAAATCATGACAAATAGTACAGAAACTAGTAAAATAACTGGTTTTATCTGTTTCATGAAACTTAGCCCCCTTAGAAATAGATTCATCTATATATCAATACTATGGGGGTGGACAAGCATTTATCACTTATGCATTGAAACATTTTGAAATATTTACCATGATTGTAAATCGGGGTGTATTTTAGGCTTTTTGTACTAGCTATGAAATTGTTTGTCGAGGAGATTTTTTCCTTTGAAATTTAATATTTTGTTTATTTAACAGGTACGTTAATCCCCATGGACCAACGCACCTAAACCTGAGATTTAGGGACCTAAAACGCAATTTATTCCCTTAAATAAATTATTTAAGACATCAATGTTGATAGTAAAATAAGTAAATGACAACAATTGAATTTATAATACTAATTAGTTGAAATGTATAATTATTTGTATTTTTATTTTATTTTTTAAAGGAGATTCTACTCAATCTTCTTGTAGCCTTCTAAATTCGGTAAGAACAGTTTTGTATCTATTGGCACATTTATTTGGAGTTCAATTGGATATAAATAGTCAACAACCTCGCCTTTTTTATTATATGTTTCGTATTTTAAGAGAACTCCAGAATCTTTATCAATCCAAAAACGAAATGTTTTAGAGCTGTGTTTTTCTGCGGCGTATTCATTTAAGTCCCCTTTTATAACAATTGAATTATGGGAAAGGATTTCTTCGTTTTGATTTTCAATTTCCCAATTTTCAAAGTCCCCTAAATAATTCAATGTTATTTCTCGTGGAAATAATGAATTTTGAGCTAGACCGATAAGGGGGCGGCTACCCTCTATATACTTACCTTCGTTATAAGTTTTGGTATTAACTTGTATAGACCAAAGCTTCCCATTACCAAAATATGTGTAATTTTTATCGTCTTCCTTACTATTCTTCTCATGATTAGTATCTTCGCTGAATCCAGCCTTCACTTGACCCCAACTTAACGCATATTTAACATTGACAGTACTACTTTGTCCGTCAATATATTCATAGTGCAACTCGAATTCTCCTTTGGCAGTTTCAAATTTATCTGATGATAATAGTTTCTTGTACACTTCCTCTTTTGTAATTTCTACGTAATTTTCTTCCTGGGAAGGGGGAACAATAACGGTGTTTTGTGAAATATCCTTTTTGGGGCTTGAAGTGATTTTACTCGTTTCATGCCCTTTATAAATCTGCTCTGCTTCATTTTTAGAGAATATATCATCAATACCTGCAATGAAATACGTACCAACTAATAAAACAAAAGTAATCACTACACTAAACAGCAGATGAATTCTGCTATTAAACGACCTTGAAAAATTGTTTCGTATAGAATTTATTTTAATAGTTTTTAAGACTCTATTCTTATGTTCTTCAGTAAAGTGAATATTTTTTTCATTTGTTAAAGAATCCCTTAAAGTACTTTTTAATTCCTTAAGCTTATCTTCCATTAGGCTCGCCTCCTTTTATCTTTTTGTCTAGTACATTCCTCGCTCGATGCAATCTTGTCTTCACCGTATTAACCTTGGTCTCCAACATCTTGGCTATATCGTCAATTTTTAGATCCTCATAGTAATATAGAATAATAACCTCTCTTAACTTAATTGGTAAGCCCATAACCATTTCTGCCACCAATAATTTTTCTTCTCGCTTTATATTCTCAATCTCAGCCGAGTATGCAGCTTTATCTTTTTTCACCTTAATAAAATCGGTAAAAATAAGATGTTTATAATGCCAACTCCTGAAAACATCTTTACATTTATTAATAGTTATTCGATAAATCCATGTCTTGTATGAAGATTCATGCCTAAATGAATCTAACTTCTCAAAACACTTTATAAAAACTTCTTGAGCAATATCCTCTGCTAATTGCTTATCTTTCACATATGTATAAGCCAGCATGATAACTTCTTGACCGTACTGATCCATTAACCACTTGATTTTCTCTTCGTTGTCTAGATTTTCATTATATATATCAGGTTCCCTTTCCATTTCAAACATTTATTCGCCCCCTTTTAGTTTTTAATTATTAGACGAGACAAATTATATTTAGGTTCTCAATTATAGAATTGTTCGAAATAAATTAGAGTCAATTACTATTCTCTACATAGAAACCCATACTTCAACAATGAAGTATGGGTTATTAGAACAATATTCCTATTGATTTTAATTAACCTCAAGTATTTTTTAACCTTTGGCAGTTATATTTATACTAACATCTTTTATTGAAGAAATTTATCTGAGTATAAAATAAAGAACAATTGCTCCAACAACGATAATCCCCCCAATAGTTGGACTTCCATAGAATGCTCTATTCCATCCATCGTCAGTATCAATGTTGCTTTTTTCTCGTTTATTATTGTCACTCCTCATTATGTTTCTACCCCCAATTTATATCTTATTAATGCTTACACTTAACCCTTTCTAATGTTTCACCACTATAAGGGTTTTCATTAGCAAAGGCTCTGTTAAAGTCTGTTGTTGAAAATTTGATTTACAGGAACCTACGTTCTATAATTGGTTTAGCTAATATAAAGAGTTGGTGATGACCGTGAGAGCACTGATATTCTTAAAGCTATTGAAAAACTAAATCCAGCAGAAAAACACCGACTACGGGAGTATTTAATTGATGCTCTTACTGTATCTTCCTCGACAGGAACTGTTTCTGAACGGAAAAACAAGAGCGATTATCGTTGCCCTGATTGTGAATCAGAGCATATATTACTATAAGTAATCGGTTTCATTATAACGTAATATTACAAATTTTTATAAAATATCCTATTACTGTTCTTTTACGAAAGTATTGGGACTAATTTATAATGAATCAAGTTCTGGCAATGCATAGTTTGTTAAATCATCTAGTTATATTGTTCAGTTAACTTGTTACCTTCTCTTCGTTATAAACAAAATGCGCCAATCCTGCTTGGATCGACGCATATGTTTACAAATAAACCTTCATCACTTTTTTTAATGAGATTAAGTACTTCTAATATTGTTGTCTTAAATATTTTATCTTCTAGAATATTCCTCCACTCGGTGGAGGAGGCGGGTTATTCCGATGATCATATGGATTTTCTTTTATATCTTTCCGCATTTTCCTTGATGTAGATGAGGATAGGTTAAGGAGGATTATAGGTATTGCAACGATAAGAAGTAATACTACCCAACTATTAAGAAGCCAATTTATCAATTCGACACCCCCTTTATATAGGGTATGTCATAGGACGCGAAAAATTATTTTCAGGTTTTGTTAGGCAACTTAAAGTTTTGGTCTATAAATTGTATATCGACTTATTATGTATTATACTGCGGAGCTGTTTTTTCATTGTTTGCTAAAACTTTGTGTAATCATAGTACCATTTTCGTTTAGAGATATATCTAATATGTCCATCCTCTAATGCTTTTTTCCACCTGTAAATAGCTAATTGGTGTTGCGCTTCAATTTCGTCTCTTCTTTTGCTTGGATGGTTTTTTCTTCTCCTTAAGTGTGAAGCTATGAGTTGATTAGCATTTGTTCTTTCACATTCTTTTACTTGATCCAGTTTTTCTATCTTCTTTCTTCTCATTGTAATCTCCATAATATTAAATTTCTATTGCAGCTTGTTGTCGAATCATATCTCCTTTGTATTATAGGAGGGCTTATCTTTCAAATAGTCTCGCTATGTTTTGATCATTATTTCTTTGATTTTGTGATAAAGGAGTGTATTGTTAATTTGCACTCGTTAATCACTTAATGTTGTAGCTCATGTATCCTCATTTTTTTCATCTTCGCATATCTCTTTGATCAAGTGCCATAAAGCGTTATTTTCTTTATTATTTGGCTCTAATTTTTTACAGTGACTTTCAACAGCCCTTTTAAATTCTTCAGATACACCTTCATCCTTATTATCCATTTTTCATAAGCATCTCCTAAAATCCTGCTACTTTATTTTTGAAAATGATTAATTACTAATCTTCACCGATGGATTACTATAACCAATAGTTTTTTTAAACATTTAACTAACCAAGTTGGATAATAAATAAAAACTTATATTTATAAAACTTATACTTTGCCAAAGGACAACCCCAATAAAGAATAAGATTATTGTAAAGTATTACTAACCGTAAAAGTTCATTTTGTCTCGTAGTATTTTATATGTAAAGAAGAGCAGACTAAAAATTAATATTGCCATTCTCGTTCTTGCAAATATCATATAAAGCATAATCATAGTCAACTTCCTCAAGAATTAAGATCCACCGTTTTGTAGTTCTTATTTTTAAGAAAAGTATAAATCAATCCCATACTTTCATAAAGTCCATATTTTATTGAACTAACCGTTATACCTTTTTATTTTTAAATCCATAATTGCTAAAATTTCATCCTGATCATCCTTAGACAACTTTCTAAATAATGTATATAGTTCAATTTCCTTATCTTCAACTACTGATATGTATGTATTTTTTATACCATTCACTTCATTAGAATTCACTAACAACCATTCCAAATCGACCTTAAAATTCTTATGTATAGATATGATTATCTCAAGTGATGGGTTATATTTACCTTTCTCTATTTCACTCAAGGTTCCCTGAGAAACACCAATTAGTTTTGCAAATTCAACTTGATTTAACTTATTTGTTTTTCTTACATACTTTATTCGATTACCTAAGGTCAACAATAAGGATACCTCCAATTTATAAAAAGTCCCGATGATATAGATTTCCATCGGGACTTTATTGTGTAGTTCCATATTTTTTTAACTAGTTCCATACATTTTTTACTGGTTCCATACATTCTTTATTGGTTCCATACATTTATTTTACTTAACACCCTAAATTTACAGTGCATATTCTTTATTCAACCGTTACACTCTTCGCCAAATTACGTGGCTTATCTACGTCACAGTCACGGTGTAGTGCTGCGTAGTAAGAGATAAGCTGTAACGGAATAACAGAGATAAGTGGTGTTAACATTTCATTAACTTCTGGGAGCACATAACGGTCTTCATCAGTTTCTAAGCCCTTCATTGAAATGATACATGGATGTGCACCACGTGCAACAACCTCTTTCACATTTCCTCGAATGCTTAGGTTAACATGCTCTTGAGTAGCTAGAGCGATAACCGGTGTCCCTTCTTCTATTAAGGCAATTGTTCCGTGTTTTAATTCTCCTCCTGCAAAACCTTCTGCTTGGATATAGGAGATTTCCTTAAGCTTTAAGGCACCCTCTAGTCCAACGAAGAAGTCCATCGCACGACCGATGAAGAAGCAGTTACGAGTAGTAGTGAAGTACTCCCAAGCAATAGCTTCCATTACTTCTTTGTCATCACACAGAGCCTCCATGCTGTTTGCGATAATCCCAAGCTCTTTGACAAGGTCCATACCAACCTTTATCTCCTTTGATTCAGCTGTTACATACGCAAGGATTGCAAGTACTGCTAACTGTGCTGTATAAGCCTTTGTTGAAGCAACTGCAATTTCTGGTCCTGCATGTAATAACAACGTATAATCAGCTTCACGAGAAAGGGTGGAACCAGGTACATTTGTAATGGTAATGGACTTATGGCCCATTTCTTTTACATGTACTAACACAGCACGGCTGTCTGCTGTTTCACCACTTTGTGAGATAAAGATGAATAATGGTTTCTCAGATAATAAAGGCATGTTGTATGAGAATTCACTAGAAATATGAACCTCTACAGGAATGTGCGCCATTTTTTCAATGAATTGTTTCCCAACAAGACCAGCATGATAACTAGTTCCGGCAGCAATAATATAGATTCGATCTGCGTCCTTCATCGCTTCAACAATACAAGGATCAATCGCTAACTTGCCACTTTCAGCTTGATATTCTTGAACTATTTTTCTCATGACTAAAGGCTGCTCGTCAATTTCCTTTAGCATATAGTGTGGGTAAGTTCCCTTTTCAATATCGCTTGCATCAAGCTCTGCTGTATATGGGGCACGGCTGATCATTTCACCCGCTAAATTTTTAATTGTGACAGACTCTTTTTTAACAATGACAATTTCTTTATCCATTAACTCGATATATTGATCGGTTACTTGTAGCATTGCCATTGCATCACTTGCTACAACATTAAAGTTGTCGCCAAGACCTACAAGAAGGGGACTTTTGTTTTTCGCTACATAGATTGTTTCGTTGTTTTGCTCATCAAGCATTGCAATTGCATAGGAACCTTTTAGTAGGCTTAATGTTTTTCGGAAAGCCGCTTCTACTTCCATCCCTTGGTTTACAAATTGAGCTAATACCTGAACAACAACTTCTGTATCTGTATCACTTAGTAACTCAACGTTTTGTAAATACTCATTCTTAAGCTGACTGTAATTTTCAATTACGCCATTATGAACAAGAGTGAATCGTCCAGTTGACGCCTGATGTGGGTGTGCATTGACTCTACTTGGCACACCATGTGTAGCCCAACGAGTGTGTCCAATCCCTGCAGTAGCAAATAAACTTTGATCTACAGCCTCACGAAGAATCGCAATACGACCTTTTTCTTTAAAAACATGTACACCTTCATCATTCATTACTGCGATTCCAGCTGAGTCATAGCCGCGATATTCAAGCTTTTCTAGTCCCTTTAATAAAATCTCTTTCGAGTCTTGATGTCCAATAAAACCTACAATTCCGCACATAATAAGTTTCCTCCCTAAAAAAGGGAACAAGAAAGCACGGGGCTATCTTGCCCCTTTTTTTCCATATTTATCTCTTTTACTCAATCATATCCTTCCGTTTGTGCAGAGAGTCACCCCTCTGTTTTGACTAAAAGGACTTTCGGTCGTGATTGAAATCAACCGGGAGGCATCCGCCGAATTTTCGATAAACCTCCACCTCGTCAACTAAACCTATAACAATAGCCTATGCATTGTTATTTCTTCCGTTCATGGTTTAGTTCTGGCGCTTTAATTAGGAATACTATTTTTAACCCTCCTTTACAAAAATTTGAACAAGAACAATAATACAACACAATCTCTAAACTCGTCAATCATAACATGGCATTTATTTTCCATGTATACTAAAAAATATGCATACTTGGTCCTATTTGTGCCAAGTATGCATATTTTTAATGAAAATGTATTATATGAAGTTCAAAAAGTCGGCTTAAAATGACGCATCGAATTTCTGCGTTGGCTTGCTTTTCCGTTACTCACGTATTAACTGCATACGCTCCGGTACTCAAAGCTGCGCCGCCTTGAAATTTCGACGCACAGGACGTGCTAGTGTCGACAATTCCACAGGATGTGGCGTTCTTGTCGACGCGGTCCTTTTCACCCTCCTTTTTAAACACGTATATTATTTTTTTATTCGATTCCCATCTCTGTTTTTACTACAGAAACGATACGCTCTACGTATTCTTTACAAAGCTCTTCTGTTGGAGCCTCTGCCATTACCCTTACTAAAGGCTCGGTTCCGGAAGGACGTACTAGAATACGACCATTTCCATTCATTTCAGCTTCAACCTGTTCGATAACTTCTTTAATGACTGGGTTATCCGTTACATGATATTTATCTGTTACCTTTACATTCACTAGCAATTGCGGGAATTTTTTCATTTCACTTGCAAGTTGGGATAAAGGTTTCTTTGTGCTCTTCATAATATTCACTAATTGTAGACCTGATAATAGTCCGTCACCAGTTGTATTGTAATCAAGGAAAATGATATGTCCAGATTGTTCTCCACCTAGAATATAACCACTCTTCTTCATTTCTTCTACAACATAGCGATCGCCTACCGCTGTTTGAACACTTTCAATTCCGTTTTCTTCTAATGCTTTATAAAAGCCTAAATTACTCATAACCGTTGATACAACAGTTTGATGCTTTAAACGACCTTGTTCTTTCATATACTTTGCACATATGTACATGATTTGGTCACCATCAACAATTTCTCCATTTTCATCGATCGCAATAAGTCTGTCGCCATCACCATCAAAGGCTAGTCCAACATCTGCTCCTTTTTCCTTTAAAAAGGCTGCAAGGGCTTCAGGATGTGTAGAACCTACACCATCATTAATATTCAAACCATTTGGAGATGTTCCCATTGTAGAAATATCCGCATCCAAGTCAGCAAATAAATGCGTAGCTAGGGATGATGTCGCACCATGGGCGCAATCCAGTGCTACATGGATTCCAGTGAAGTCCTCTTCCACTGTTTGTTTTAGGAATTGAAGATATTTTTGGCCACCTTCAAAATAATCATTCACTTGACCTAAATCAGCTCCAATTGGACGTGGTAACTGATCTTCTGGTAAGTCTAAAAGTGCCTCGATTTCATTTTCCTGTTCATCAGAAAGCTTAAAGCCATCTGGACCAAAGAATTTAATCCCATTGTCTTGTACTGGATTATGTGAAGCAGAAATCATGACACCAGCTTCAGCTCCTAGAGCCTTTGTTAAAAATGCAACACCAGGAGTGGAAATAACACCTAAACGCATGACTTCTGCTCCAATTGATAATAGACCTGCAACGAGTGCGCCTTCTAGCATATGACCTGAAATACGAGTATCGCGGCCAATTAATACCTTTGGTCGTTCTTTATCCTTTGTTAACACATAACCTCCAAATCTTCCAACCTTAAATGCAAGCTCTGGAGTTAGTTCACTATTTGCAACACCTCGTACACCATCTGTACCAAAATATTTTCCCATTTTAAATGATCTCTCCTTTTGCTGATACTTCAATTACTCTTCAATTTCCGTAATTCGTATCTTTGCCTTTTCTTGAGGTAATGCCCACGTAACATTGTCTGGGCCTTTGACTTCTATATCTATATCATGCTCACCAACCCCGAGATTGGTCACATCAATAAACACATCAAAATTTGTAGGACTTGTCCCTTCTATGACACTTGGTGCACCTTGCACATCTAAATTGAGTGTCCCTGCTTCAGGGTCTAAAAACGCAAGTGCAAATTGGGTTCCTAAGCCTAAACTTCTAATTGATAAATCCGAGAAGGTTTCCGATATCTCTTCTTCGATATCAACTGCTACTTCAATTTTTTCAGGGGATACTTGGAAAACCCCTTTTGGTACCGGAACCTTCACTTCAATCGTAGAGTCTTCTCTTATATTATCTAGGTCAATTTCAGCTTCAATAGATGAAATTTCGTCAATCACATCTTTCGGACCAAATATCGTAACTTGATTTGGCGTTGGTGTAATATTGACTAAGCTTAACCCATCCGGAAGTTTTCCTTTTTGCTTAAGGGTAAGAGATACTGATTTATTTGGACTGACAATCGGAACCGCAATTTCTACAACATTTGGTTCCACTGTTACCGACAATACATTTTGATTTTTATCATAAACAGCTACCCTTGATTCCTGTGTAAAATCTTTCGTTACTCCCTTTAGATCGACAACAGCTTTTACGATAGCTACTCTCTCAATTTCCTCTAAAGCTCCAGTTATTTTGACTACTCGAGGTGAGACCACTGGCTCTTCGATTGTATACCCTTCAACTACTTGGTCACGGTTGACAAAGTCCACTTCAACCGGGAATTCCTTTGTTACTTTTTCCTGAATGACAACAGTAATTTCAGCAGGATCAATTTTTACTTTTATTTTTTCAGAGATATTTCGATATTGTAGTTTTACCTTATGGGTACCAACTGATAACTGAGTTAGGTCTGCATATACTTCAATTTCCTTTTGGAGACCTTCTCTTTTAGTTACGCCTGATGGACCCTCTATCGTTACGTTTACATATTGGGGAACTCCAGATACAACTAGATTTTGATCGTCATAGTATGTATTTACCGGAATCTCCGTTAGTGTTTCCGTATAATTTGAAAATAATGGCAACCCTGCAGGACTCTTTGTAGCAGGTTGGTTCTCAAAGCTGACAGATGCAAATAAGAGTAGCGCAAGGAACAATGCAATAATCCGTGTAACCCAACGGTTATCGATTAATCTATCCATTCTTTTTCCCCCTCCATTGCCATAGTGAATGAGAGGTAATGCTTTCATTTGTTATTAGTTCTTGTTTTAGTAAATCTCGAAATGCATCAGGTTTCAAATCCCGGTGTAGTTCGCCGTTCTTTGTTAAAGACACACTTCCTGTTTCTTCTGATACAACGATCGTAATGCTGTCTGTTACCTCACTAATTCCAAGTGCTGCTCTGTGTCGAGTTCCTAATTCCTTTGATATAAATGGGCTCTCTGATAGTGGCAGATAACATGCAGCTGCCGCTACTTGGTTTCTTTGTATAATCACGGCTCCATCATGTAAAGGCGTATTTGGAATAAAGATATTGATTAGTAACTCAGATGATATGGCTGAGTTTAATGGAATCCCTGTTTCCACATAGTCCCCCATCCCCGTTTGTCGTTCAATCGAGATGAGTGCACCAATGCGGCGTTTGGCCATATAATCAGTGGCTTTTGTAATTGCCTCAATTAATTTTACCTGATGATCTTCTTCATCATTACCACTTCTTGAAAATATTTTACCACGGCCAAGCTGTTCCAGTGCCCTTCGTAATTCAGGTTGGAAAATAACGATAATCGCTAAGAATCCCCAGTCCATTACCTGGTCTACTAACCAAAACAAAGTATGTAACTCTAACAGGCTACTTAATAAGCGGATAAAAACGATAACAATAATCCCCTGCAAAAGCTGTACAGCCTTTGTTCCGCGAATAAGGGATAAGATTTTATATATCACATACCAGACAAGGAGAACATCTAGAAAAATGCCAAGGTAACCTAGTAATGGGAGTTCATTAAATGACATTCTCACACTTCCTCTATGAAATAATCCAAACATGCATAGTTAGCTATAATATTATATCATATATCTTTCCTTAACCGATTACAAATTGGTAGGTGGATAAGCTTAATTTTACCCTAAAAAAAAAGACCACCGTGTCCGATGGCCTATTCTTCATCATCAAAAATGTGGATGACATCTGTACCTACCTTTTTTATATGGTACCAAAGCCACTCAAACATTTGATTGACTACCTTAACCTCCCCTGTAACATTTCCAGCAGAGGCCATATAATTCTCACCGTTTATCACAGTGACATTTCCGTCTACGTCCCCCTCTATCACAAGCTTACCATTCTTGACAACAACATCCCCCTTCACTGTTTCACCCTCAGGAACAATGACGGTATTGTTTTCAACAATTAAGTTAGGTTGTTTTGATACAGAGAATTGCTCACTTTCATTCCAGACGGAAAAGAGACTCCCTGCCATTAATACAAGAAAGAGAGCAGCAGCTGATAGCATTGGGTGCTCCCTGAACCAACGTCTAAAGCTTACAGTGCGTTTTTCCTTCGGCAGATTTTGCATGACCTTTAATGTAAAATCATCAGGTGCAGAAATATGAGAAGTACTTTGTACCAACGCAATTGTCTTCTTTAGCTCATGAAAATGTTGATTACAGGATTCGCAGGCATGCAAATGCTCACGTAGTAGCTTCTCTTCCTCTTCAGAAATGTCTTCATCTAGGTAATTATGCATTAACGTAACCATGTGTTTTTCTGAACAGTTCATTTTTTCTCACCCCTATACATGTCGAAGTTGGTTTCGTAGAGCTTCTCGGCCCCTATGAATTCTTGTTTTTACCGTACCCACTGGCAGGTCAAGAATTTCACCAATTTCCTTTAGTGAAAACTCCTCGATGTATTTTAAAACAATAACCGAACGATACTTATCTGGAAGCTTCAGTATCTCCGCTTGGATTAATTCTTGTAGCTCCATCGTCTCAAGCTCGTCCTCTGGTAGTGTTACATCTGCAGCAACTTGGGAATACATAGTTAGTCCATCTGACCCTGCAAGCTCGGCATCCAAGTAATAATCAGGTTTTTTCTTTCGAATGCGGTCAATCGACAGATTCGTTGCAATTCGGTATAGCCATGTCGAAAACTTTTTATTCAAATCATAGCTATGGATATTTACATATGCCCGAATAAAGGCTTCCTGTGCAATATCCTCTGCCTCATGTCGATTCCCAAGCATACGATAGCATATCTGAAAAACCTTGTCTTTGTAAAATTCTACTATTTCCGCAAATGCATTCTGATCTCCATTTTTTAACTGTCTTATTCTGTTTTTAATGATTGTCTCCATTTTGTATACCTCCGCTCTACTCGCGGGTATCATTATTTACGATTCATTTCTTAAAAGGTTTCATTTTCTCCATAATTTTCATTTTAACAAATTTTGGTTGGTTTATGTGCTAAGAAATTCAAATCTTTAAAATAAAAAAACAGTATCCCTTGTTTTGAGATACTGTATGGTATTATAATAGTTTTTCTCCAAATAAAGATCCCATTAAAGCTACCGCCACAGAAGCCGTTTTATTTTTATCATCTAAAATTGGATTAACTTCTACAACTTCAGCAGAAGTAATCAATTTTGATTCCTCTAACATTTCCATCGCTAGATGGCTCTCTCGATAACTAATACCCCCAAGAACTGGAGTTCCTACACCTGGTGCATCATGCGGATCCAGACCATCTAAATCCAACGATAAGTGAACACCATCTGTTTTTTCTTTTAGATAAGCAATAGTTTCTTCCATGACCTTTGTCATACCTAAACGATCAATCTCATGCATGGTATATACTTTGATTCCTAATTTTTTAATTAACTCCTTCTCACCATCATCAAGTGATCTTGCACCAATGATGACTATGTTTTCAGGCTTTACTTTAGGACCATAGCCAGCGATCTCTGTCAATCTCTTATGACCAATTCCAAGGCTTGCAGCAAGCGGCATTCCGTGTATATTACCGGTTGGTGAAGTATCTGCTGTATTTAAATCTCCATGAGCATCGTACCAAATAACCCCCAAGTTTTGATAATGCTTCGCTACACCCGCGAGTGTACCAATCGCAATACTATGGTCACCACCTAGGACAAGTGGGAACCTTCCACCTTGAATGACCTCATCTACTGTTGCAGCAAGCTTTTCATTCGCCTCAGATACTTTTTCAAGGTTCTTTAGATTTTCATCGTTAGCAATTTCTTCACGGGTAGGGCGTGTAATCTCAATATCACCTAAATCATCTATATCATAATCAAGTCTCTCTAATCGTTCAACTACACCCGCATAACGGATGGCACTTGGCCCCATGTCAACGCCTCTGCGCATTTGGCCTAAGTCCATGGGTACACCAATAATGGAAATGTCCTTCTTCATTTTTTATGAACCTCCTTCTCCCATACACTATTGTACCTACTTTTAATAGAATGACTCAACTCAACAAAATCATGTATATATATGCAGGAATAAAGGGAACAGTATGGGCCCAAATGTGGGGTTTATGCAAAAAAAATAAACCTCGATAGGTTTATTGTTAGTTATATGTAATTGGTGGAGCCTAGCGGGATCGAACCGCTGACCTCCTGCGTGCAAGGCAGGCGCTCTCCCAGCTGAGCTAAGGCCCCACATATGAAAAAGAAGTAGTTCATGGAGCGGAAGACGGGATTCGAACCCGCGACCCCCACCTTGGCAAGGTGGTGTTCTACCACTGAACTACTTCCGCTTGAGATGAGCCATGAAGGACTCGAACCTTCGACCCTCTGATTAAAAGTCAGATGCTCTACCAACTGAGCTAATGGCTCTAAAATGGCTGGGCTAGCAGGATTCGAACCTACGAATGACGGAGTCAAAGTCCGTTGCCTTACCGCTTGGCTATAGCCCATTGATTTTGCTACGTGAATAGTCTTCCTGAATAAACATCAAGAAAAATCACCGCAAGAGGATATTTTGGGATATTTCAGTAGGAAATATCACGAAATATCGTCGACATTACTAAGTATTAATGTATTCTTAATATAGTATGTCTTTCTCATCTTCAAATGTTATCAAAACACGGAATTATATTTATTTTATTACCCTAGTATCTTGCTCAGTTAGCACATAAATTATGTGTAATCTAAGGAAATAAATAAGTAACTTCATAAAAATAGCCTACTTCAACCTTTTGAACTTGTCCAAAGAAAGAATAAAGGCTTATGAGCATATGTAAATGGTGGAGGGGGACGGATTCGAACCGCCGAACCCGGAGGGAGCGGATTTACAGTCCGCCGCGTTTAGCCACTTCGCTACCCCTCCATCATTAAATGAAGATGGTGCCGGCGATAGGAGTCGAACCCACGACCTACTGATTACAAGTCAGTTGCTCTACCAACTGAGCTACACCGGCAAATATATATATTAAAATGGTGGAGGATGACGGGATCGAACCGCCGACCCCCTGCTTGTAAGGCAGGTGCTCTCCCAGCTGAGCTAATCCTCCGAAAATGGTGACCCGTACGGGATTCGAACCCGTGTTACCGCCGTGAAAGGGCGGTGTCTTAACCGCTTGACCAACGGGCCAATTTACAATATCTCTTTTTTAAGCTTCCAAGCGGGCTCGAACCGCTGACCTCTTCCTTACCATGGAAGTGCTCTACCAGCTGAGCTATGGAAGCAATGGCTCCGCAGGTAGGACTCGAACCTACGACCGATCGGTTAACAGCCGATAGCTCTACCACTGAGCTACTGCGGAATAAATGCCTAGCGACGTCCTACTCTCACAGGGGCAATGCCCCAACTACCATCGGCGCTGAAGAGCTTAACTTCCGTGTTCGGTATGGGAACGGGTGTGACCTCTTCGCTATCGCCACTAGACTATGTTAAAGGATTCATTCCTTCAAAACTAGATAACGCATTTACATTCATCTTCGAAGTATTTTGGTTAAGTCCTCGATCGATTAGTATCAGTCAGCTGCACATGTCACCATGCTTCCACCTCTGACCTATCAACCTCGTCATCTCCGAGGGATCTTACTAGTTTAACACTATGGGAAATCTCATCTTGAGGGGGGCTTCATGCTTAGATGC
>NZ_JBHUEK010000027.1:0-30373 GCF_042680725.1 Ferdinandcohnia salidurans | reverse complement strand
GCGTTCATCCTGAGCCAGGATCAAACTCTCCAATAAGAGTATTGATTGCTCAATAGTTTGTTACTTAAGAATTAAACGTTGACGCTTGTATTGTGTTCAGTTTTCAAAGAACTTTTTAACCCGCTGTTCATCAGCGACTTTTATAATATATCATCTTTAAAAGTTTATGTCAACAACTTTTAAAAAGTGATTTATTTTTTTCAAGTGCTGTAATAGCGACCTACTTAATATACCAAGTTTAAGGTTTACCGTCAACCTAATTTTTTCTAGAATATTTAACCATACTTTTGTCGTTATTACACATCCCGACAAAAACCAATTCCAAAAGATCTAACAAAATTAAAAAAGATACCAGACTTTTAAATCTGGTATCCCCTCATTTATTAAACTAAGAAGATAAAATATAAGATAAAGATAATGAATAAACCGTACATGATAGGGTGTATTTCTTTCGCTCTTCCTTTAACTATCATAGTGATTGGGTAAAAGATAAAGCCAATTGCAATACCAGTTGCGATACTTGAAGTTAAAGGCATTGTCAGGATTGTTAAGAATGCCGGAACAGCAATCTCGAACTTTTTCCATTCAATATCGCCTAACGTTGCAACCATCAATACCCCAACAATAATTAGTGCTGGTGATGTAACGGCTGGTGTTACAACTCCTAATAATGGAGAGAAGAATAAGGCTAGTAAGAAAAATACTGCTGTCACAACTGAAGCAAATCCTGATCTTGCACCTGCAGCAACACCTGCTGTTGATTCAACGTAAGAAGTTGTTGAAGATGTTCCTAAGATAGCTCCGATTACTGTACCAGTTGAATCTGATACTAAAGCTCTTCCTGCACGAGGAAGTTTATTATTTTTCATGATACCCGCTTGGTTCGCTACCCCTACTAATGTTCCTGCTGTATCAAAGAAGTCAACGAACATTAATGTAAGAATCACAATCAGCATGTCCATTGTAAAAATATCTCCGAAGTTAGCAAATGCTGCTCCGAATGTAGGTGCTAGACTTGGTACAGAACTAACCACCTTGTCCGGTACTTCAATTAAATTAACAATCATCCCTATAATAGCTGTGATTACCATACCGATAAATACAGCACCGTTTACTTTACGAACCATTAGGATTACTGTAATGACAAGACCAAAAATAGTTAATAATGTGTTTCCGTTTGATAGGTCACCCAACGCTACTAGAGTAGCTGGATCTGCAATTACAATCCCCGCGTTTTTAAATCCTATAAATGTGATAAATAATCCAATCCCCGCACCAACTGCTAGCTTTAGGTTTTGCGGAATGGCATCGATAATCTTTTCACGGATGCGTGTTAACGTTAGAAGAACTAAAAAGATTCCTGATACTAAAACACCCGATAAAGCGGTTTGCCATGAAATTCCCATTCCTAGTACAACTGAATACGCGAAGAATGCGTTTAGTCCCATACCAGGCGCTAAAGCAACAGGATATTTGGCAACAATCCCCATAATAAGTGTACCAATCGCAGCTGCAAGTGCGGTTGCAACAAATACTGCGTTAGCATCCATTCTTAACTCTGATGGTAAATCCGGTACATCACTTAATGATAAAATTGATGGGTTAACGAATAAGATATAAGCCATGGATAAAAACGTTGTTAGTCCACCAATGATTTCTCGTTTGTAAGTAGTTCCAAGCTCATCGAATTGAAAATACTTTTTCATAAATAGATTCCCTCTCCCTTTGATCCATATCGTCGTACTTAAGAGCTTCGATTTGGTAATAACGCATAAAAAGCGCCCCAGATTAATATCTGAAGCGCTTGACATTAAGGATAACGATAGAAAAGGAGAATCATAGTTAATTGACACTCTCCATTATCAGTTATACCTCGTAGTCAAGCTAATTTACGGTAGCCTGGTAGAAACTTTTGGGCCATATTCCCAAGATTATACGACGTATTTCAACAAAATCTGATTTCGATTTTATTATATGACAATGTACCTAGAGAGTCAACCTAAAAAACGAACATTAATTTAAATTTATTTTATATCGTTCGTGTATTATTCCCATTCAATTGTTGCAGGTGGCTTGCTTGTAATATCATACACAACTCTGTTTACATGATTTACTTCATTTACAATTCTTGTTGAAATGACTTCAAGTACGTCCCATGGGATACGAGCCCAGTCTGATGTCATTCCATCAATCGAAGTCACGGCACGAATACCAATTGTGTAGTCATAAGTTCTTGCATCACCCATTACACCAACACTTCGGATATCAGGAAGAACAGTGAAGTATTGCCAAATTTCGCGTTCTAGGCCTGCTTTTCGGATCTCTTCCCTTAAGATGTAATCTGATTCACGAACAATCTCCAGTTTATCATCGGATATCTCACCTAAAACACGAATACCTAGTCCAGGTCCTGGGAATGGTTGGCGCCATACGATTTCATCTGGAATACCGAGTTCCGTTCCAAGTGCACGTACCTCATCTTTAAATAAAGCATTAAGTGGTTCAATTAATTTGAACTGCATATCTTCTGGTAATCCACCAACATTGTGATGTGATTTGATTGTTTGTGCAGTAGCAGTTCCACTTTCAATAATGTCTGTATAAAGAGTACCTTGTGCTAGGAAGTCGATTCCTTCTAGCTTTGCAGCTTCATCATCAAACACATAGATAAACTCATTACCGATGATTTTACGTTTTTGTTCTGGGTCGCTTACGCCTTTTAATTTATTTAAGAAGCGATCTTTTGCATCAATTTTTATGACATTCATATGGAAGCCTTCGCTAAAAGTCTTCATAACACTTTCAGCTTCTCCCTTACGAAGCAAGCCGTGATCAACGAACATACATGTTAATTGGTCGCCTATTGCTTTATGAATTAAAACAGCGACAACTGAAGAATCTACTCCACCACTAAGTGCGCAAAGAACTTTTTTATCGCCAACTGTTTGGCGGATTTTTTCCATTTCAATTTCAATGAAGTTTTCCATTGACCAGCTTTCCGAACATCCACAAGCTCCGAAAACAAAGTTTTTAAGAAGATCATTTCCGTATACTGAATGGCGTACTTCAGGGTGGAACTGAACACCATATAATTTACGAGCTTCATCACTCATAGCTGAAATTGGGCAAGATGGGCTAACTGCATCAACTGAAAAGCCTTCTGGCGTTTCAACTACTAAATCTCCGTGGCTCATCCATACAACTTGCTCATTTGGGATATTTGTAAAAAGCACTGATTCATTTTGAACAGTAATCGTTGCTTTTCCGTACTCACGATTATGAGCCTTTTCTACACGGCCGCCGAAATGTTGTGTCATGAGTTGCATTCCGTAGCAGATTCCTAACACAGGAATCCCTAAATCGAAAATTTTCTCATCACATCTGAATGAGTTTTCATCGTACACACTATTCGGTCCACCAGATAATATAATTCCCTTTGGTTGCATTGCTTTGATTTCTTCAACTGTCATTGTGTGAGGATGGAGTTCACTATAAACACCAAATTCACGGATTCTGCGAGTAATTAATTGATTGTATTGACTACCGAAATCTAAAACAACGATCATTTCTTGAACGTTATCCACAAAATCACCTCGTTATATTTTGTAATATACCCACCAGATATTATGCATATCAAATTCGCCAGGGCGAATTTGCGCCCAGATTTTTTCGAGCAAGCTCGAAAACTTACCTTTGAAAATCTGTGGCATCCGCCGGAGGCTTTTTTTACCTTTATTTAGTAAGGTACTAAGTAAAGGTAAAAAAAAGAATTCCACCTAATAAAGGCAGAATTCTAGGTCACGTACTTAAATAGAATAACTGCCTTCATAGTCAGACCATTTACGGTGGCCCGGTAGAAACTTTCGATCCATATTATCGAGGATATACGAAGGAACTTCTATTAAAATTGTGTTTTAATTCTATCAACCAGGTACCTATTGGTCAAGATGATATCTTTTTAATTAAATTTTCCCATAATTCAACTGACTTTTCCCATTCTACAGCAGCATTATCTTTGCGGTATAGGGCACGTTCATAGTTTAGCGTTAATCGCTCCATTTCATGTCCTTTATAAAACTTATCAACTTGGATAGAGTATTCCCTTAAGGTTTGCCCTTCTCTTCTCGGGAAGCCTACTCGTGACAATTGTTTTAGCAAGGCATTATAGGCTTTAAAATATGCCTCTTCATCTTTCGCATTTTTGTATAGCCAAATATAAAGATATGGGATCCATCTTTTTCGAGTCTGAAATACGAGATAACCTATCAAGGAGATGCTTAATAAGAATATCAGCACATATTTCCACGAGAACGTATTTGCTATTGTATCAAAAATGCTCGTTTCCTTCTCTTCGGACTTAGGCTTAGCAACAGTTTCTTCAACCTCTTCTTCTTCAGGGACTACCTCTGGTGAAGTTTGTGGCGTTTGACTGTTTGTATTTCCTGTCGTTGATAAATCATAGGAAAATAGATTTGAGTTACTAAATCCTTTTGTTGGCTCAAATGGAACCCACCCAAATTCCGGAAAGTATACCTCAACCCAGGAGTGTGCATTATTGTTTGTGATTTCATATGAATTTAATTCCACTCGCTGCCCTTCTGTATAGCCCTTTACCCATCTTGCCGGTATATCAACTGCACGTAATAGGACAACCATGGATGTTGAAAAGTTATCACAATAGCCTATTTTTGTATCAAACAAGAACTGATCGACATAGTCCTCATCCGCTGTTGGAATAGCCACATTTTGCGTATCATACGCAAAGCCATTGGCTGAAAAATAGCCTTCGACTGCCTTTACTTTATCGTATCGATTCGTCTGTGAGCTCGTGATTTCTACTGCAAGTTCTTTAACACGTTCAGGGAGGTCATCAGGTAATTGAGTATATCTTTCTTTAAAGTTGTTATGCTGCTCAAGGCCACCCGGCTGTATGATTTCTTTTAAATGGTTAATATAGTATTTCGGATACTGATAATTCATGGTATAGCTATCCAATTTGACTTCATCATCGCCTCTTAAAGTCGAAATTTTTTCGGATAATGGGTTTACACTAAAATAAATATCTGGGGCTGTCTCAACTGACGTTAACCCTAATGGATACACGATATGGGAATACTTTAGATCCATCTGAATCTCCGTTTCGAATTCCTCAACCTCAGTTTTTGGCTCATACCAATTCAACACGGTATTTTCAACATTAAAGGTTTCTTTGTCAGCTTGACCAGATAATTTCCAACCCTTCCCTGTGTAGGTATCCTTAGATTCAACTCGCCAATAATGGCGTTTTTCTGTCTCAGCCGTAAACACAACTGTATCATCCGCGATAAATGGCCCACCTAGATTTTGATCATTGGTTCCATATCCAATTTTCTTTACTCCATTGATGGAGCCGTTCGTATTTTCTTGCCCATATCCCTTTAAAAATGGAACTGGGTCGGGCCACTGAGGAGATGCTTTCGGTGAAACATAACCAATAAATGTAGAAAATAAAATAAAAATGGCTAATGGTATCGCCCATTTTTTCCCGATGTTGACATGTTTAGAAAGCTCTTTATCCTTTAAACGCTCAAATTGTAAAATCCCAAGCATAAAAAATCCAATAAAGACCGTTCGAATAATGGCTGCTTTTGCATCATATGGGCTAAATGTATCAATCACCGTGATATAAATGATCGTCAATACGAAAAACAGAAGTATTCTTTTTTGATGAGTAAACCAATAATGAAGCAAATAACTCATTAACCAAAGTAAAATGAAAAAGAGAATTGTCCGAAAGATCGGCGTCATCCCCAACCAATTCGCTTGGAACATAAGCCCAATATTTTTCATAAAATCACTAATAAATATACCTAACCATGTTGAATCTAAAAAATCATATCTAAAATACAAAGAATGAATCATATAAAAAATAAGGAAAATTTTAATCAATGCACTAAACACAAACGGCACTCGCAGATATAACAATAGAAAGCTGACACCAATGAAAATGATAAACCCTGCAGTTTCCTTTGTATCTGTCACAGTTTCAAGGGGCCTTAACCATTCCCAAAGTAAGAGAAAACCAAATATATTTAATAATAGGTTTCGAACATCACGTTTTGCTGGAATTTTAGGCTTCATGATTTCCTCACCTCATTAAAGACCTCTGTGAATTGACCTTCATAAACAACTTTTGCAAAAACTTGATGCTTTCTGATTGCTTCAAGGACACCAAATTCATCCTGCGTCAGCTGGGTTCCTCTTTCTTTCACCACAAAAAGCTGTAAGTCAGCGTTTCGCATCGAAAACCTGCCAACCAAATGAATCGTATCCTGACTTAATTCACTTGTGACTAACATGAAAGTTACAGGTTGGTAATTTTTTTTGATTTCTGATTCCACAATTTGTGAAAATGATAGTGGACTATTGTCTTTTACTTTCGCAAGGTGGTGATAGATTGCTTGTTGCTGGGATTCTCCATTTTTTAACGGGAAAATAGCTTGGTCTTCCCCAATCGAGATAAATGAAACCTGTGCCCCTTTTCTTAATATTGCTTTCGTTAGTGAGGCTGTAAAGGTTACAATCTGTTCAAAATGGGATGATTCTGATCGATCCATGAATAAAACAACATCATGGCTTTGCTGCTGCTCAAACTCTTTCGTCATAATTCCATTTCGTCTAGCCGATGCCTTCCAATCAATCCATGAGAATCGGTCACCAGGTGTATATTCCCGTACACCGATTGCAATTGCTGTATCCCGCTGTAATCTTACGTTTGAGGAAGTCATCCCCTGTTCAAAACGACTTTCCTTTTGTCGGTATACCATATCTACGTACTGTGGATATACTAAAAACTGGTCACGTACTGGCGCAACGGCTTCTTTTTCAATAAGTCCGAATAAATCTCCTGTCTTCATTCGGATCCCCTCTAAGAGATGCTCCCCCCGCGGGACTGAGTCAAACTTGTATTTGTAAGTTAACTCCCGCTTAAACCAAGGGAATAGGATAACCTTTGAGTGTTTAGATTCTTCATATTTTTTCAATTGAGGTGGAAGAAGCTCCTCAATAATTAGATACATAAGTGGGAAAGGGATATTTCTTCGAATCAAGATCGTTGCTTCAAATTCCTCCCCTGCTACATACTCACTATGGCTGATGTGACGTTCCAGTTTAAAATCTTTAAGAGGATAGATTGATAGAACAAAAGAATACAATCCAAATGGGATAAAACTATAAAATAGAAACCAGCTTACGAACCCACCTTGAAACATCGCATATACAAATGTAGCTACAATCAGAAGAAAAATATTGACGAGTTTCCCCATTTCTTTTAGTTTTCGAAATAGTCTCCTCATTAACGATTCAACGACCTTTGCACTGGAATTGGTGTTCTTTCAATGATTTTCGCTACTATTTTTTCAGTTGTCATTCCTTCAAATCTTGCTTCTGATTTTAATATGATTCGATGTGGAATAACATATAACGCAAGATATTGAATATCATCCGGTATTACAAAATCCCTACCGTGTATCAACGCATAGGCCTGGGATGCCCGCATTAATGCAATCGACCCACGCGGGCTAGCCCCTAGATAAACGGAACTATGCTCTCTCGTTCGGCTCACTAAATCTACAATATATTCTTTAATTGTTTGGTCAACATAAACTTCTTTTGCTTCATTTTGAAGAGAAACGAGTTCTTCAAGTGTAATTACCGCTTCTAGTTTTTCAATTGGCTTGGACTTTTCCGCTCGATTCAACACCTCAATTTCCTCATGAACGGATGGATACCCCATTTTCATTTTTAATAGAAAACGATCAAGTTGCGCTTCTGGTAGTGGGTATGTTCCTTCATATTCAATCGGGTTTTGGGTTGCCATCACAAAGAAAGGCTTAGGTAACATTCGGGTTACTCCGTCAACAGTGATACTGCTTTCTTCCATTCCCTCAAGCAGGGCCGATTGTGTCTTCGGAGAGGTTCTGTTGATTTCGTCCGCAAGTACAATATGGCCAATAATTGGACCCGGTCTAAACTCAAATTGAAGTTCTTTCGGATTATAGATGGACGTTCCAGTTACATCTGACGGCAATAGGTCGGGCGTAAACTGAATCCGCTTGAAGTCCGCACTCACTGATTTTGCAAGAGAACGCACCATCATGGTCTTCCCGACACCTGGTACATCCTCCAATAAGACATGTCCCTCTGACAATAATGCAACCAAACTCAGTGTGGCTACATCTCTTTTTCCGATCATTACTTTTTCAATGTTTTCAATAACTTTTCCTAAAACTGGATGTAACATATCAAGCTGCGCCATTTTCCGTCCCCCTATTTACCTAGCATCTTCTTACAATATATGTAACCATTATACTATCCACCATATTATGATTTCTATGGTTAACCAACATTTCCCTTTAAAATTAGAAGTGACTATAAAAAAATGACTCAGATTCATAAAATAATCTGAGTCATAGTAAGTTCGTATCTATTAGACTAAACTTGATAAAACATGAACCCGAAGGATAATGCCTAATAGTCGAGAATCTTCGTCGACTACGGCTAGTGGGAACTTTGTCTCCAATGCTTTCGGAATAATATCTTGGATATATTCATCCTTTGATACTTTAAAGATATCATCTCGAAGCACATCAGTAAGTGTCTTCTTTTCCTTTATTCCATCTATGCAATCGTCAATCGTAACTATTCCTTGCAGTTGTCGATGCTTGTTTACCACGAATACACTCGATATACCATTCTTCTGCATTTCTTTTACCGCAACCTGTAACCCATCTTTTAAAGAAACCATTGCGCTTGACTTAATCATGACATGCTCTGCTTGTAATACTTTAGAGCGATCAATATCCTTTATAAATTCAGAGATATAGTCATTCGCTGGAGTCTCAATAATCTCTTCTGGTGTACCAATTTGCTCAACGACACCATCCTTCATGACCGCAACTCGATCTCCAAGTTTAAAAGCTTCATTGATATCATGTGTGATAAAGATAATTGTCTTTTGAAGCTTGTCCTGAAGCTCTAAAAGTTCGAGTTGCATCTCTCTACGGATGAGTGGGTCAAGTGCACTGAAAGGTTCATCCATCAATAGAATATCCGGATCATTTGCTAACGCACGCGCCAAGCCAACACGCTGCTGCATCCCACCAGAAAGTTCACCCGGGTATTTATCTTCATACCCTTTTAACCCTACATTTTCAATATTCTTCAAGGCAATGTCTCTACGTTCTTCTTTTGAGACATTTTTAATTTCAAGGCCATATTCAACATTTGCTAAAACCGTGCGGTGACTGAATAAGCCGAAGTGCTGGAATACCATTGCAATTTTTTCCTGCCTGAATTTTTTCAACTGGGAAGAATTGTAGCGAACAACATCTTCTCCATCTACATAGATCGAACCAGCTGTAGGTTTATTTAAAAGGTTAAAGCAGCGAATCAATGTAGATTTACCACTACCGGAAAGCCCCATAATGACAAAGATTTCACCTTTTTTGATGTCCATTGATGCGTTATAAACACCAACGGTATGATTTGTTTTTTCTAAAATTTCTTTTTTACTCATTCCTTTTTCGACCATTGGAATGATAGATTTTGGTTTCGAACCAAATATCTTCGAGACGTTTTCTATTTTAATTTTTGTTTCCATGATTAAGACCCCCTGTGTTTCTGGAAGGAATTCGCTACCCCTGATGTCACGCGGTCAATAATGATGGCTAGAAACACAATACTAATTCCCGCTTCAAATCCGAGTGCCATATCAATACGGTTAATCGCGATTAGAACCTGTTCACCTAATCCCTTTGCACCTACCATAGACGCAATAACAACCATTGCAAGTGCCATCATTGTAGTTTGGTTTACCCCCGCCATAATCGTTGGAAGTGCCTGTGGTAATTGGACCTTTGTGAGCATTTGCCATCTCGAAGAACCAAATGATTGAGCAGATTCAATGACATCTTCATCAACATTCCGTATTGCGAGCTCAGTTAATCGAATAACTGGTGGCAATGCATAAATTAACGTCGCAAATACAGCCGAAACATTTCCTAGACTGAAGAAGAAAATAGCCGGAATCAAATAAACAAAGCTTGGCATTGTTTGCATGGCATCTAGAATTGGTCTCATGATGATGGAGAACTTTTTACTAAACGCCATCCACACCCCAACTGGAATCCCGATGATCAGTGAAATGACGACGGAGGTTAAGACAATGGCTATCGTAATCATCAATACATCCCAAAGTCCAAACGTTCCTATTAAGAAGATAAAGAATGCATATAAAACACCGGAAAGAGCAGATTTAAAGCGCCATCCTAAAAGGAAAATAATAATTAAGAAGAGCCACCACGGAATGAAGCTAAGAAAACTATCAATTCCATTGATTGTTTGAGAGGAGATAAGATGTATGAAATCAAAAAACCCTTCGAATGTT
Organism: Ferdinandcohnia salidurans; assembly: GCF_042680725.1. Lineage (NCBI taxonomy): Bacteria > Bacillati > Bacillota > Bacilli > Caryophanales > Bacillaceae > Ferdinandcohnia > Ferdinandcohnia salidurans. The sequence goes on along the minus strand of NZ_JBHUEK010000027.1, from coordinate 19,947 downwards.
GTATCGATCCACTTTATAAATTTTTCAACGTATTTACCTAGAAATTCCCATCGTATATCTGGAAAACTACCCATAAACTGGTTACATGATGTAACCATTCACCTCACTTTTTTTCGACAAAAATCTTTGAAAAATGTAGTAGTTGGCTGTTACCAACTACTACAAATCTATTACTCTAATGAACTTTTTACTTTCTCTGCAATATCTTCTGGAACCCATGTAGTCCAGATGTCTTCGTGCTGCTTCATCCACCAATCTGCAGCCTCTTCGGCTGAAGCATCATTCTCATTCATATAGTTAAGTGCTTCTTCGGTTAAGTCGTTACTCGTTTCGTAATTTTTTAGGAACTCCACAACCTCTGGTGCTTGTTCAGGCATGTCCTTATGAACAGCTACAACAACATCGTTCGGTGGGAATGCTGTACCAAAGTCTTCGTTCCATTGTTCTTCGTTATATTCTGGTTCTTCTAAAAGAGTTAGATCATATTTTGCAGTTACCCATGTTGGAGACCAATAGTATCCAACCCACCCTTCACCTTTTTCATATGCATCAACAAGCGTTGCTACTGCACTTGAATCTGAACCAGGGCTAATATAGCTAAATGTTTCACCTAATCCATATGTTTCGTATTTTGCTGTCATTGTTTCGTTAACTGCCCAACCAGTAGGAGCCCCTACAATACGTCCCTTGCTTGAATCCTCAGGGTCTGGGAAAACCTCAGGGTATTTTTTCAAGTCCTCAACCGTTTTTAAATCGGGAGCTAACGGCTCAATTCCTCTTTCTTCGTCCCCTTCAATGACATAAGTCGGAACATACAGACCCTGGCTATTATCATTAAAGTTTGTAGATACTTTTTCTATATCTCCAGCATCTGTCATTTCTTTATAAAGCTCTTTGACATTATCCGTCCATACTTCCATATAGACATTAATGTCACCTTGACGTAGACCTTCTAATGTTGCAGGTGTTGAACCCACAGTTACCTCTGTTTCATATCCGTATCCTTCTTCAAGGATTCTTTGCGCTATACTGTTATGGAAGCGAATACTATCCCAACCAGCATCAGCTAGCACAATTTTGTCTAATTTTTCTGGCTCTCCATCTCCTGAAGATCCTTCACTACTACAACCAACTAAGGCTAGTAATAAAACGGTTAGTAATGTAAATAACTTTCGTTTCATAAATAACTTCTCCCCTTTTAAAGTTTTAATCTATCAGTAAACCCACTAATTTACTGAGTTTATCTCAAAAATAACCCCATAATGAATATTCATTCATTTTCAAGTGTTAACATATTCCTCCATAAATTTCTAAAACAGCTTCCCTATTGAATTTTAAGGTTGATTAGAATAATAGATAGGTATAATTCATTATTCAGTCCGACGAAAAATGCAGAGGATTTGTACAGGCTACATTTCTCAGGACGTTTGAGGATATATCTTTTGAACTATTGTTCTTGGAGGAAATAAGCATTTTTTGTTTAACAGTCATTACTTTTAGGGTTACATTAAAAGTATAGAGGAATAATAAAATTCGGACAAACCTGATAATCTAGCATATCTCGTGATAAACTAGCATATTCCGCTCTTTCGAAAAATTTGAAGGGGAATAGTGGTTTATCCTTCCAAGTTCCTCCCATATACTCAAATATCCTCCGAATATGCTTCAATTTTCTGTTTTTTTATCAAAATACACTATATGTAGTATCCACATAGTACTTTTGCACCTTATTTAGGGAGCATAACTCGATACGTCCTAGCTTCCCTCTACACATGATTAATAATACGAAGAAAACCAGGTCTCGTTTTTCGAGAGCCTGGTTTTGGTTCTTCCTACTATTCGACTGACCTTTTTTTCTTCTGCAAGTACTTTTCATTGATCACGAGCACTTTTCCATCTTCAGCTGGTCTGTATTTTCGAAACTTAAATTTATTTTTTTCAAATATGAAATTTCCAATAGCATAAATTGGGAGGATGATGAACAAGTTAATAAGCATTTGTAGCAGCAAATTTAATTCATTTTCAAATATATAAATAGTAAACACGATATGAAACGCAAACGACACCATTAACACAATAAGCACATTACATATATGGAACGCGATCACGCTCGTTTTTTCGCGAAACATTCGCTCTAGTTCAGCTTTGAAAAAAAGCGAAATAAACACCGATATCCCTATCGCAATAAGGGTTACTACATATGTAAAAACTAATTGCATATCCCCTAATCCCTCGCCCTCATATCACTATACTTTCTAAGTACAAAAGATTGATTATATACCCACATTGTAACACATCCTATATGAAAGAGGTCCTTAACAATATGTGACTAACAACATATAAAACGGAGGAATTAAAGCATGGAAAATGAAAAAGCAGATCGATTACGGTCGCAACTTGACGAAGCCATACAACCGATTATCGAGCGTTTAGACCGTTTGGAAAAAATGCTAAAAGAGGTATTAAATAGTAAAGGATAACGGGGAATTGCGTTTTATTCTTCGAAATTGCGCATTATTTTTGATAATTGCGTGTTAATTCGTGGATTTGCGCCTTACTTCCGATAATTGCGCGCTATTTCGGGGAATTGCGTTTTAGCCGAATTATTGACTCTTTTTTGCAGCATCGCGCGTTAACCCGAACGGATAAACGAAAAACTATTTGCTTCACAAAAAAGCCTATAGTAGAAGAACAAATAAATGCTTCTACTATAGACTCACTAAAAATATTTCTGTAAAAAGTATTGCTATCTTTATTCGTTTTATTTTACACTTATAAACGCAGTTTTGGGTTGTCTTATATTCCTATTTTCAACTTACCAGGTTAGATCGCAGGATTAGACGCCCGAAACTTCAACTTCATTTTCTTCCTCTTCATTGGCTTGTGCTTTCACATAGTCGATTGACACAATCGTTTCATCATCTTCATGTTTGATTGTACAGTTACTATACTCTTTTTTAATATCTGCTACTCGAACGGAATGTCCGATTTCAAATTCAGTAATGTCAATTTCAATAAAGTCAGGGAGATCATTCACCTTAGCTGTTATCTCTAATTCATGAACAAATTGCCTTGCAACTCCACCGACTTTCTCTCCATTCGAAGTTCCCTTTAGAATGACACTTACTCTTGTATCAATTTCTGTATTCTGATTTACCTGAAGCAAATCTACATGAATGATTTCCTTAGTTACAGGGTTACTCTGGTAATCTCTTAAAATAACGTTTTTTGAAGTCCCATCAAGATTTAACGAGAAAATACCATTTCTACCAACAGTCTTGATTACATTTCTTAAATCAGTGTTGTTAATCAAGATTGATTCTGTGTGAATGGCCCTTCCATAAACAACTGCAGGGATTTTCCCTTCACTCCTCAATCTTTTCAAGACCGTTTTTTTAGTTTCTTTCCTTTTTTCTGCTACTAACATACTCATGTTATTTCCACCTTTCTGATAAGCTTTAAATCTTAGACATTAGTTTTTATATAAAAAATGGTCTAAGAAATATTAGAATTACTTATATTTCTAGTATACCTAATCCTGCATTTTATTTCATGTAATTGGCTTACTGATTTAAGCAGTGTAAATCACACTTACATTGTCCAACTATTAAAATCGAAATCGGAATACTTTATTCACAATCGGATACAGAAATTTAACCCCTTTTTTCGTAAGCATATCTCCTAAAACATGCGAAAAATATGCGATCGTTGAAATTAGAGCCAAACCGTCTACCTTCGTATTAACTTCCAATAGATGTGACATATACCACCAATAAATCAATGCCCAAATCGTATGCGTTGGCCCTCTGTGTGCAAACCACCCTGCTAAACCTATATATAAAGCAAACATAACCAACCACCAAAACTCATTTATAACTGCATAGTACAGTAAGAACAAACTTAAAATGCTCATTAGAATATTTTTCAAAGTTTCCTGACCTTTAAAGGAAAGTCCTATAATGACCGCTCCCCATCCAAAAAGCAGAAGACTGTTCTGCTGTTTAAACCATTTATTATCTAGGAAAGACAGGAAATTCAAATCTAAAAAGTATGCAATCAAGGCTAGGGCCATTAATGTACCACCTACAAAAACTCCACCCTTTTTTATTAGCTTAGCTGTCTTTGTTACACGCTTATTTAATAGATTATTCCCGTCTAGATCAGGAGCAAGGGAAGCGACACCTGACGCAACTAAAATCACAGGCATCATTTCAAGCGGTTGGCTAACAGACGCCACCGCTCCGATTCCTAACCCTATTGCTAAATGTGTTCGACCTTTCATGTTGTCACCTCTATGTTGTTAATTATCTTAATTTGTCAATAAAATGCTCATAATTTGTAGATATTTCCCGGGAATTTGGTGAATTTTGAAATATAGTGCTATTTATTGGGGAGATGTTTTTTTCTAATGTCTCTTGTCTCGCAATCTCATATATCGCCTGGCGATACGAATCAAAAAATAGCGGACAACTTCTTGCCTACTGAATACTATTATTGAGTCGCTGGAACCAGCAAATCCTTTTTTAACTGAAACGTATCGCTTATTGGATGCATCTCACTATGCACGTGAGTACCTTATATCGCCCAGCGATAAAAAAAAGAGTCCTTCAACCCTTTCAAGATTACTCTATTCAAGATGACTCATTTTCGAAATATCGAGAAGATTCCTCCCCATTTTTCTTTTGGTTTATGTATCGCTTCTTCTAAACGCTTATTAAAATCATTTTGGGAATACCATTCTTTTTTCTGTTCGTCCCGCATATTTTGTATTTCTTTTTGTAAAAGATCCGTTTTTTGTTTTTCTTGTTGTAGCAATGTTTCGTAATGGTTCTTTTGTTGTTCAGTTAGTTTTTCTATTTTAGCATTCGTTTTTTGCGCTGAATTTCCAATCGTAGAACTTATAATATGATGATCTTGCTGAAGTCGGGATACCTTTGTTTTAAGTTCTACCATATCGTTTGTCAGTTGAATATTCATTTCACGTGTGGCTGCAAGTTCATTTGCTAGAAACATTAAGGCCTCTTTTAATTGATTAGGATCTTGAGGTAGATTTTCATATGTATTGGTTACCGCAATCTTTGTTTCATTGGATTCTACTAATCTCTCTTTTTGTTGTTCCACAAGGTCTTTAGCTGTATCCTCTAGAGACTTGTCCGTATCGCGTAGCGCTATAAGCACTTCGATGTCAGAATGAACAAAAATACGCCGGTCGCCATCTTTTAAAAACTCATATCCATTCTGCTCTAAGATTTGGCCATACTTTCGGACAGTAGGTGTAGCAATCCCCACCTTTTCTGCCACTTCCTTAGAAGAGTATGCTTGTTCATTAGGTTGTATATCGCGTCTCATATCGCACCTCCTTTCTATTAAATATGAGGGTTTTTAAATTTATTTGCAAGTGTTATATCGCCCGGCGATACGAAACGAAAATGAGCTGTACAGCGCGATTCATAAAGACTCCTCTAATTATTAATCTTTTAACAGAAATTTATCCAATTCACGTACTTGATCATATGCTTTTAATAGATATTCAGGTACCAGTGTTCTCCCATATTGCCAAGCATTCTCTTCGATTTCTGCTAAAAGTTGTTCCTTCTCTTTTTCTTCGCCATAAATGAGAGTCTTTAAAACTTGTGTATTTTTTCTAAATTCTAAGTAATAACCAAGCTGACGATATAGAATAAGCTTTACAAAATTATCATCTGTTTCTTTAACTTTAAAATTAATTTTAGAGTTATATCCGTTAATTTGTAAGTAATTAAACTTTATCGTATTTGTTGTTACATTATAACTCATCGGTACTTTGAGTTTATCGCTGGATTCAACATTTATTTTCAGATTGAGTTCTAGTAACGTATCATTAATTATCTTCTCAATATGCCACATATATAGCATTTTCTTCACCATTCCTAAAAACAATTTAAACCAATCTATTGTGTATGACACTGCCTATTCCAAAGCAAATGTAAAATTATCACACTGATGGCATTTTTACATTATTATAAATTACATAATGTGACAAGAGTCATTTATCATGGGCACGATTTACTGACACTCTTCGATTATACTATATATCCTACTTTTGGAAATATTATAAGGGAGGTACTAATTAAGGAGGATAATTATGTTAGATGAAGCTCTTGTAGTCTTTGTGAGAGTTATTATTTCTTTTTTTACTCTTTTAATTTTCACTCGAATTCTCGGGAAACAAGAAGTAGGACAATTGACCTTTTTTGATTATGTTAACGGTATTACAATCGGTTCCATTGCAGCCTCATTAGCCACTGACTTATCATCAAAAGCTTGGGCACACTGGGTCGGCTTAGCCGGTTATGCTCTGTTTACTTTTCTATTACAATTTATAACTGTAAAAAATCGCTACATCGGAAGGGTGCTTGATGGGGAGCCCACTGTAGTAATCGAGGATGGAAAGATTTTAGAAAAGAATTTAGTAAAAATGCGAATTAAAATTAGCGAGTTAACAATGCTTCTTCGTGATCGAGGTGTTTTTGATATTACTCAGGTTGATTTAGCGATTTTTGAAATAAACGGAAAACTGTCGGTTCTACAAAAATCTGATTACCTTCCCGTAACTCCAAAGGATCTAAACATCCCCGTTACTCCAAGCGGTCTATCCACTGAGGTTATTCAGGATGGTATAGTCATTGATCAAAATTTATTACAGAGAAAAAAAGATCGGAATTGGTTATTGCAGCAATTACGATCAAAAGGAATAGAAGATGTTCAACAAGTTTTTTATGCAATAATTTTACCCAATGATGAAATATATATTGATTTATACGAAGACCATGTTAGTAAAAAATCAGATATTGGTGACTATGAGGGACCATTTTAATAACATTTGAGGTGAAGACAATGAAAAAATTATTATTATTTCTTATCCCTCTTCTTACATTAGTACTTTTTATTTTGATTATGAACAGTGGCTCTTTATTAAAAAAACCTCTAGGAAAAGACGACCGATTATATGAGACCGTACACCAGATAGAAGCTGACATTAAAGAAAAAAATTGGGATAAAGCTAGTAATAATATCAATTATGCTGAAACTGCATGGAAAAAGATTGTTCGGAGAATTCAATTTAGTGTAGAGAAAGAATATATATTCCAGATAAATGAGACCCTCGCGAGAATAAAAGGTGGCATAGAAGTGAAAGATGACAAAGCAATTATGGAAGAAATCTATTATTTTTATGAACTATGGGATAAGTTGGCAAAATAAAAATAAGGTCTAGTTTATTCCACTATTATTACACCAATGCATCGCCCATTAACGTAAGCAAAAGAAAGAGGCTTCTCACAAGTTTGATTAACTTATGAGAAGCCTCTTTTATATTTACCTTATGTTTGGCATTTCGCCTAAATACCCTTATATATCAAGGGGTTGAGCGGTTTATTACATCATGCCGCCCATTCCACCCATGCCACCCATGTCAGGCATTGCAGGAGCATCTTCTTTAATGTCAGCAATTACTGCTTCAGTTGTTAAGAACATAGCTGATACAGATGCTGCGTTTTGTAGTGCAGAACGAGTAACCTTAGTTGGGTCAACGATACCAGCGTCGATCATGTTTACCCACTCACCAGTTGCTGCGTTGAAGCCAATACCGATTTCTTCGTTTTTCAAGCGTTCAACAACTACAGATCCTTCAAGACCAGCGTTGTGAGCGATTTGACGAACTGGCTCTTCTAGAGCACGAAGTACGATGTTCACACCAGTTGCTTCGTCTCCAGCTAATTCGATAGTAGCTACTTTATTATATACGTTCACAAGTGCAGTACCACCACCTGAAACGATACCTTCTTCAACTGCTGCGCGAGTTGCGTTAAGAGCATCTTCAATACGAAGTTTGCGTTCTTTTAGTTCAGTTTCAGTAGCAGCACCCACTTTGATTACTGCAACTCCACCTGCTAATTTAGCTAGGCGCTCTTGTAATTTTTCTTTGTCAAATTCAGAAGTAGTTTCTTCCATTTGAACACGGATATTGTTAACGCGAGCTGCGATCTTGTCAGATTCGCCAGCACCTTCAACAATAGTTGTATTTTCTTTTGTTACTACAATCTTAGAAGCGCGACCTAATTGAGTGATGTCAGCAGATTTAAGGTCTAAACCTAAATCTTCAGTGATTACTTGACCACCAGTTAAGATAGCAATATCTTCTAGCATTGCTTTACGACGGTCACCGAATCCAGGAGCTTTAACAGCTACTGCATTGAATGTACCACGAAGCTTGTTCACAACTAGAGTTGCAAGTGCTTCACCTTCAACATCTTCAGCGATTAGTAATAATGGCTTACCTTGTTGAACTACTTGCTCTAATACTGGTAGGATTTCTTGAATGCTAGAAATCTTTTTATCAGTAATTAACACATATGGATTTTCAAGAACTGCTTCCATTTTGTCAGAATCAGTTACCATGTATGGAGATGCATATCCACGGTCAAATTGCATACCTTCTACTACTTCTAGTTCAGTAGAGAACCCTTTAGATTCTTCAATTGTAATAACACCGTCGTTACCAACGCGCTCCATTGCTTCAGCGATTAATTGGCCAACTTCACTGTCATCTGAAGAAATAGCAGCAACTTGTGCGATAGATTCTTTACCTTCAATTGGTTTTGAAATAGCTTTTAATTCTTCAACAGCTGTAGTTACAGCCTTTTCAATACCTCTGCGAACTACCATTGGGTTTGCACCAGCAGTAACGTTCTTTAAGCCTTCACGAATCATCGCTTGAGCAAGAACTGTTGCAGTAGTAGTACCGTCACCAGCTACATCGTTTGTTTTGCTAGCAACTTCAGCAACTAGTTTAGCACCCATGTTTTCGAATGCATCTTCTAATTCGATTTCTTTAGCGATTGTTACACCGTCATTTGTGATAAGAGGTGAACCGAATTTTTTCTCTAGAACCACGTTACGTCCTTTTGGTCCTAATGTTACTTTTACAGCGTTTGCTAATGCATCAACACCACGAAGCATAGCGCGACGAGCATCTTCACTAAATTTAATTTCTTTTGCCATTCTTAAGCCCTCCTCAAAAAATTAAGATTCTATGATATAAAATGCTGTTTTTCTATTAACCGATTACAGCTAAAATGTCGCTTTCGCGTAATACTAAGTATTCAGTACCTTCATATTTCACTTCAGTACCAGCATATTTTGAGAAGATAATGCGATCACCAACCGCAACCTCTAAAGCTACTCTTTCACCACTGTCTAATACACGACCTGTACCAACAGCAACTACTTTACCTTCTTGAGGCTTTTCCTTTGCAGAATCTGGTAATACAATTCCGCTTGCAGTTTTTTCCTCTGATTCAACTAGTTCAATAACAACGCGATCACCTAATGGCTTTAACAAGTGAAACAACCTCCTCAAATAATATAAATAATTAGTTTCGTCTTCTTATTAGCACTCGACCAACATGAGTGCTAACACAATTATTATATTAAATAATCTCTACCTATTTTGCAAGTCATTTGGTATAGAAATTTGCAAAAAAATTCTATTTTATTAAGCGAAACTTGGCCCACCTATCTATCCTATGTTAATGAAAGGAAAAATAAACCAACAATCTAATTTCTTTCAATGAAAATTTGGATTTGCATAATACTAATGGATATAAGTGAATATATGATACAATACAAAAAGTGGACAAAAGCATAAAAACTTGATATTTATTCCAACTACTAAAGGAGATTTTCATGAAAGCTCGTTATTGGTATGTCATATTAACTTACATTATCATGCAGTTCTCTGGAATTTTAGGTATCCCTCTTCTATTGCTATTAGGCATTGGAGATGGTTTAGACCCAAATACGATTATTGCCCTTTGGACTGTTGTTAGTTTTGTTGCGGCACTTCCGATCGTATTATTTTTATTAAGACAAGATATTAAGGAAAGACATCTAAGTCTTCATCGTTCTTCAAAAGGGGAAGCGATTGGATGGGCAATTGCAGGTATATTTATGGCAATGACTGCTCAGGTTATTGCAGCAAATATTGAGATTCATTTACTTGGAATTGAGGCTGGTTCCGAGAACACCCAAGAAATTATGGCCTTGGTAAAATCCTTGCCACTGCTTATAATCGTCGTTTCCATTATTGGGCCAATCCTTGAGGAAATTATCTTTCGCCAAATTATTTTTGGATCGTTATATAAAAAATTCAACTTTTTCATTTCTGCCTTGATTAGTTCGTTAATCTTTGCAGTAGTGCATATGGACTTTACGCATCTTCTGATTTATACAGCGATGGGCTTTACCTTTGCCTTCCTTTATGTACGAACAAAGCGGATTATCGTTCCAATCTTTGCACATGTTGCAATGAATACTTTTGTTGTAGTGGTTCAAACGATTTTTGCAGATGATATAGAAAGGATCATGAAGCAAGCCGAGAAGCTGCAACAGACATTTATTGGAGGCTTTTAATTTATGCGAAGAACTTCACCTTTTGTAATGGGCATCATTTACGCGCTAATGGGGACTCTGTTTACCTATATTGCGATTAATAGTGCGGCAGAGACCGTTTGGAACTTCTCTACGATTCTTCTAGCAATTGTCGCAACCTTCGACTTTGGTGTGGCAATCCGAATGTTTGTCCTGCACAGTAAAATAAAAAAAATCGCAAAAACAAAAAAATAACCTCACATCGGAGGTTATTTTTTTATGGAATTATCTCTACTCCATTGAATTTGCCGCTTCCATTTCCGCTTTTAATGCCTTCCTGTAGGCACTTTTTGATACGAGAATACTGATTTCATATAATCCGAACAACGGGACTGTAACCATTAAATGCGAGATTATTTCAGGAGGGGTGATTAAACCTCCGATGACTAATAGAATAAAATACGCGAACTTTCTTATTTTAGAAAGAAACATCGGTGTTACAATTCCCAATCTTGTTAAAAACATCACAATAACTGGTAATTGAAACAAAAAGCCAAACGGTAAAGTCAATTGCAACAGGAATTGAAAATATTCGTTTATCCCGATCACCTGATTGATATCAAGGCGCTCCGCTAACCTTGTCATAAAGTTCACTACAAATGGGAACAAAATAAAGTAGGAGAATGAAACTCCTATTAAAAAAAGGATTACCGAAAGCGGAATATAACTCAAGGTTACCTTTCTTTCCTTCTCATATAAGCCAGGACTGATGAAGGCCCAAAGCTGATAAAGGAGAAAAGGAGACGAGATAACAAGGGCAATGATAAAAGCAAATTGCATATAGATTTTAATTGGATCTGTCATACGGAAAGCATTCATTGTCAGCTCTTTTGCTTCGTCAGCATTTTGCAAATAAAGGATAACTGGCTCTGCGAGAAAAAAGCTGCCTAATGCAACAATGAAGAAGAAAACGACTATGTAGATCAGTCGTTTTCGTAACTCTCCAATATGATCATAGACGGACATTTCTTTTTCGTTCATGTGACTCATCCTATCATTACTTCACATCTTGAGTTTCATTCTTCTTAACATCATCGTCATCATCATCTGCTAAACCTTTTGTTGCGTTTTTAAACTCACGCAATGTATTACCTGCTGCTTTACCTAGTTGAGGTAACTTCTTCGGTCCAAAGATTAATAACGCTGCAAATACAATCAGTAAAATACTACCGAATCCAAGACTTCCCACTGTAAGTCACCTCCCTACAATTGTAAGATCTATTTTTATTCTTCATTTGAATCATTTGAATCATTTGAATAATGCTTTAAGAAATATACTAGAGCTTGTAGTTCTACAGCCAAATCAATGTGATGGACCCGAATATGTTCAGGTACATTGATTCTTGCTGGAGTAAAATTAAGAATACCCTTGATCCCTTTATTGACCAAGCGGTCTGTAATCGACTGAGCTGCCCCAACCGGCACCGTTAAAATGGCTACCGTTACATCATCAGGCAATTCTTTTTCAAGGTCATCAAGATGGCATACCTGTACTCCACCAATACTACTACCTACCTTATTATAATCCACATCAAACGCAAGCTCAATTTTTGTATTATTATTTTTGGAAAAATTGTAGTGTAAAAATGCTGTACCTAAATTCCCTACACCGATTAGAGTAACCTTCGTTAACTCGTCTTGATCTAAGGTTTTACTAAAAAAGGATAATAAATAATTGACATTATAGCCATATCCTTTTTTTCCCAATGCTCCGAAATAAGAAAAATCTCTCCGAATTGTGGCGGAATCTACCTTAACCGCATCACTTAATTCTGCAGATGAAACTCTCTGCTTTCCTGAGGCATGCAAATTTTTCAAAAATCGATAGTAAAGTGGCAGCCTTTTGGCAGTTGCTTGTGGTATTTTTGATTGTTCAAGATTCACCTTAATTCCTCCACTAACTTGGAACTAACTATAGCTCCCTTTTAAAATCTCCGTTCTTTCCACCCGTTTTTTCAGCCAAATAAGTTGGTCCAATGACCATTCCTTTATCAACCGCTTTACACATATCATACACAGTTAGCGCACAAACAGATGCAGCGGTAAGTGCTTCCATTTCCACACCTGTACTGCCCTTTGTTTTAACTGTAACCGTGATATGTAAGACATATTCATCTTGGGTCGTCCAGCTAAAACGTATATCAACACCTTTTAATGCCAATGGATGACACATCGGAATTAACTCCGACGTCTTTTTGGCTGCCATAATTCCCGCAACCTGAGAAACAGCAAGGACATCACCCTTACTAACCTCATTATTTATTATTTGCTCATAAATGATTTTATTTACAGTAATACTTGATTTTGCAATTGCTGTACGGACAGTATCTGACTTTTCCGTAATGTCGACCATCTTGGCGCGACCTTGCTCATTAAAATGGGTAAATGATGACATAAAACAAACCCTCCCATAAACTATACACTATTTTATCACATCTGTCTTTGATACATCTGTGAACAATATCATTGCAGTTGCTCTAATTAAGTAATATAAGATACACTGTTGATAGAAACAAGAGGTGAAATAACATGATTTTACTACAAGTAAATCAGCTCAAAAAGTATTTTGCTGCTGATCTTATTTTATCGAATATAAAATTAGAAGTACAAACTCGTGACCGTATTGCCATCGTTGGACGAAACGGTGCTGGAAAATCAACACTTTTAAAAATTATTGCCGGCCATATGTCACATGATGGCGGTGAAATTATCAAGCCAAAAAGCGTTACCATTGATTACCTCGCCCAAAATACAGGGCTTGAATCAAATCTCACCATCTGGGAGGAAATGCTAACTGTTTTTGCATCCTTACAGAAGCTTGAAAAAGATCTCAGAAACCTAGAGGTTAAAATGGGAGACCCGTCCCTCTTTGAAAATCCGGTTGATTACCAGAAATTACTCGAAGAATATGATCAGCTACAGGTTGATTTTAAGGAAAAGGGTGGCTATCAATACGAAGCTGATATTCGATCAATTCTACATGGTTTTAATTTTACAGAAGAAGACTACCAAACCAAAATATCCAGCTTAAGCGGTGGTCAGAAGACACGCCTTGCCCTTTGTAAACTATTACTAACCAAGCCTGATCTGTTAATCTTGGACGAGCCAACAAACCACCTTGATATTAGCACGCTTACGTGGCTTGAACAATATCTACAAGGATACCCTGGCGCACTGTTAATCGTATCCCATGACCGTTACTTTCTTGATAAAGTGGTCAACCAAGTTTATGAAATTTCTAGACACACAAGCACTAGATATGTCGGAAACTATAGCAACTATTTAAAACTCAAGGCTGAAAACTATGAGCTTGAGCTGAAAAAATATGAAAAACAACAGGAAGAAGTGGAAAAACTAAAAGATTTTATCGCTAAAAACCTGGTTCGAGCTTCAACCACCAAGCGTGCCCAAAGTAGACGAAAGCAGCTTGACAGAATGGAGCTAATTGACAGGCCATTAGGTGATGAAAAATCGGCTTCCTTTCGATTTGAAATCGAAAGACAAAGTGGAAATGATGTACTAAGTGCAAAAGATATCACCGTTTCGTATGAAAAAGGCAAACCGATTATTAAAAATATCAATTTCAATATTTACCGTGAAGATAGCATCGCATTAGTGGGTCCAAACGGAATCGGAAAATCAACCTTATTAAAAGCAATTATTGAAAAACTCGACAACGTGGATGGAACATTTCGCTTTGGTTCACATGTGACCATCGGTTACTATGACCAACAACAAGCGGACCTCACCTCGAACAAACGAGTATTAAATGAATTATGGGATGAATACCCTCTAAAATCTGAAAAAGAAATCCGTACGGTTCTCGGGAACTTTCTTTTTTCAGGGGATGATGTGCTAAAAACCGTTTCAACCTTAAGTGGTGGCGAGAAAGCAAGACTTGCCCTATCAAAGCTAATGATGGAGAAATCAAATTTTCTCATTCTTGACGAGCCTACCAACCACTTAGACCTTGATAGCAAGGAAGTACTTGAAAATGCTTTAATCGATTATCCCGGGACGATTCTTTTTGTTTCCCATGACCGATATTTTATCAACCGCATTGCAACAAAAGTGTTTGAGTTATCCAGTGAAGGACTTACGGAATATCTAGGTGATTATGATTACCACCTTGAAAAGAAGTTTGAAATGGAGGAACTCGCAAGACTTGAAGCTCAAGAGTCAAAGAACGTCAAACGTGAAGTGGTCCAAGAAAAAACATCCTATGAACAAGAAAAACAATTAAAGAAGCTTGAGCGTCAACGAAAACGCAGAATAGAAGAAATTGAGTTGGAAATTTCCACTATAGAAGAGAAAATTGAAGAAAATGAACAGCTTCTCTGTGATCCAGAAGTCTATCAAAATCATGAGGAAGTTCAACGAATTAATGAAGAAAACGAAAAATCCTCAGCAAAACTTGAAGCTCTTATGGAAGAATGGGAGTCTCTCCACGAAGTTAGTGGATAACTATCATCCTAGAACTATACACCTATTAACAAAATAAAGATATCCCCATCTCTAATACTAAGAATGGGGACTTTTTTTGATCATTTACTGCAAAAAAATATAGTTATACACTATGTTATCCACGTTATCCACATTATCCACACTTATCAACAGACTTATCCACATAAAATGTCCACAAATGCACATTAGTTATTTCAGTACTTCTTACTAGTTTTCCACAAAAGCTGTGTTTTTGTGGATTATTTATCAACAAAAAAAGCCCTCTTTTATAAAAGAGGACTTTTTTACTATCTTTCAATGTCTAACCCAGGATTTGCATTCAATGCGTAAGATGAACGCTTCCCATTTTCGTATAACACACTACCAACTGCAGCAATCATTGCAGCGTTATCTGTACATAATGAAAGTGGAGGAATAATGAGTTTAACCTCTGGCATGTCTGAAAATGCATGTTCTAAAGCTGCACGAAGCCCTTTATTTGCTGCAACTCCACCTGCTAGTAATACCTGTTTAACCTTATATTCATTAGTCGCCTTCACTGTTTTTGTGACTAAGACATCGATGACACTTTCCTGAAAACTTGCTGCTAGGTTCTTCGGTTCAATGGTTTCCCCACGTTGCTCTGCATTATGAAGTGTGTTAATAACAGCTGATTTTAAACCACTAAAACTAAAATCGTAAGAATCCTCTTCTAGCCAAGCTCTCGGTAAATCAATCGTTGCTGTTCCCTCATGTGCAAGTCGATCAATGTGAGGCCCACCTGGGTATGGAAGGTTAAGAGTTCTAGCCACCTTGTCATACGCTTCACCAGCAGCATCATCCCTTGTTTCCCCAATCACTTTAAAAGAAGCATGCTCCTCCATGTAGACAAGCTCTGTATGGCCGCCAGAAACAACCAAAGCCAACAATGGAAACTCAAGCTCCTCAACCAATCGATTTGCATAAATATGACCTGCAATATGGTGGACTCCTAATAGAGGAATATCGTGGGCAAAAGCTACCGCTTTTGCAGCGTTGACACCTATTAACAATGCTCCTACTAAGCCAGGGCCCTCTGTCACTGCAATACCATCTATATCCTCAAAACTCTTATCGGCCTGCTTTAAAGCTTCTTCAATTACCAGTGTAATAGCTTCAACATGATGCCTTGATGCGATCTCTGGAACGACTCCGCCGAAGCGTTTATGACTTTCGATTTGAGATGCTACAACATTTGATAGAATTTCTCTTCCGTTTTGTACAATTGAAACAGCCGTCTCATCACAGCTCGTTTCAATCCCCATGATTATTTGGTTATCACTCATTTAAATTCACCCACATAACTAACGCGTCTTCATTATTGTCTGTATAGTAATTTTTTCGGATTCCACCAGGCTTAAATCCTAATTTTTTATAAAGGTTTTGAGCAACATGATTAGATACCCTTACCTCAAGCGTCATCGTAGCAGCCTGGTGCTGCATCGCTAAAAGCTTCGCCTGCATAAGTAAAGCTTCCCCTAGCTTTTTCCCTCTGTATTCAGGAAGAACCGCAATATTGGTTATATGGGCCTCATCCAAAATAAGCCACATTCCACAATATCCAATCACTTGATCGTTATCAGTCATGACAATATATTTGGCAAACTGATTATGAACAAGCTCATTATAAAATGCTTCCCTCTTCCAAGGTACTGTAAATGCTGAAGTCTCAACCTTCATCACACCATCAATATCGTCCACCGTCATGAAACGAAACAAAATTTGTTGTTTGATGATCTCTTCCATTCTTACCCCTGCCTCTTCCCTAACCAATTCGCCTCCGCCTCTGCCAAACGTATGTAATTTGGCACAAATGTATGAACATCTACAGGCGCTTTCTCCATCCCTAAAACGGCCAACTCACTTGGTCTCGGATTCCAATCTGTATATGGTGCAACATATGCGAATTGTTCTAAATCTGTTTCTATTTGTTCCTTGTGGATGACTAGATCATTACCGATAAAAAGAACCGGTGTCTCCCTCTTTCTAAGCTCTTCTAGCCAATCTGCTAATAAAATAATTTTATCTTCTTCAACACAGGTTAGCCTTTTTCCTTCATATTGATAAAGCCCTGTATAAACTTGTCCACGCCTTGCATCAAACAATGGCGAAATAAATCCATTAAAATGCCGGCCATTGGCCGCCACGACTTCTAAACTTGAAACTCCCACTAAAGGAATCTGCAATGACCATGCCAGTGTTTTCGCAATTGTTACTCCGATTCTTACACCTGTATAAGAACCAGGGCCCATCGCGACAACGATTTTTTCAAGCTCCTTTGGCTTAATCCCACATTCCTTCATTAACTGCTCAATTGTAGGCATCACGCGGACAGAATGGTTTTTGGGTAGATTTGTAATCACCTCACCAATTACCTTCTCCTCATCCACAATCGCAACTCCCAATACATAATTGGATGTATCTATAGCTAACACTTTCATTCGCTAAATATCTCCTCACATAAATGTTGATACCGTTCCCCTAGTGGTATCACCGTAATCTTACGTTTCGTATCCCCTTGGTGTTCAATCTTAATGGTGAGACGGTCTTTAGGTAATCGGTCTTCGATCAGATGTGCCCATTCAACAACAGTCACACCGTCACCATCAAAATATTCATCAAAACCAAGGTCCTCATCACTGTGCTCCAAACGATACACATCCATATGATACAACGGGATTCTCCCTTGGTATTCCTTTATTATCGTAAAGGTTGGACTGTTCACCGTTCTTGTAACGCCAAGTCCTTTTGCCAAACCTTTGGTAAACGTCGTTTTTCCTGCCCCTAAATCACCCTCAAGAGTTAACACATCACCAGGTCCAAGCTTTTCGGCCAAGCGATATGAAAAACTCCCCGTTTCATCAGGTGTATTCGTAACAAACTCAAATTTATCCATATATTCCACCTTATTTAGTAAAGTGATTATACCCCTTCATCTCAAGCTTATGAAGTTCCCCGCCTCGATTCAAAAATACAGCAGGACCACCTTCCGAGACAGTCCCAATTTTTGAAAGGGCATAACCATGTTTTTTTGCCTTTTTCTCTAGTATATCCCAATCTGATGGAGCCATAGTTCCGATCAATTCAAAGTCCTCTCCACCATATAACGCAAACTCAAGTGCACGGTCTTTATATTGATCTAAAATGGCTTCACTGAATGGAATCTTATCTTCATCTATTAGTAAAGTGACACCACTAGCTTTTGCAATCTCATTCGTTTCACTTGCTAAACCATCACTAATATCGTTCAACGAAACTCTATGGAAAGTTGATAATAATCTCCCAATTTCCACTCCCGGTTTCGGATACTGATGTTTCTGGATAAGTGTTTTCTCTGGCTCAGAAAAAGAATGGTCCTTACCATTATGTAATAATAAATTCAAACCAGCAGCAGAATCTCCAACCGTTCCCGTTACAAAAACAATATCTCCTGGCTTTGCATGGCTTCGTAATAGATGGGTACCTTTCTCAACCTCACCTAGAACAGTCACCGTAATAACTAACGTTTCAACAATCGAAACCGTATCGCCACCAATTAAATCCATATCGTACCTATCTGCTAGCATTGCCATACCTTCATAAATCGATAACAAATCTGTTTCATTCCAATCCCTTGGAATTGCAATCGATACTAAATAGTAGGTAGGGATTCCACCCATCGCTGCAATATCACTAATATTAACAGCCAATGCCTTATACCCCACTTGAAAAGGATCCATTGTTTGAGAAGTAAAATGAACACCCTCTACCATCGTATCCATGCAAATGATTTGTTCCATACCTGATGTTGGACGAAACAGCGCAGCATCATCACCTATACCGGCAATTAGTCCGGATTGGGCAACACGCTTTGGTTTAATTTGGTCAATAAAGTCAAACTCGTCCTGCAAAGCCATTAACGTCACTCCTATTAAGTAGAAAGAAACTATAAAATACAAAAGTAGTACAAAAAGCCTTAGGACAACTCCTAAGGACCTTAGTACATCATTATAAGTTTACCGTATTTCAACAAAATCAGCAAAAAAAGAAAAAAATAATTGGTTGTTAAGGAAGATAGGTGAGGGATGGTTACATTGAGGTTGGTCGTTCATAATACTGATGAAGGACTTTGCTTTGGCGTTCTTGATACGTTCGGTTCTTCATCTCTCATGAAGAGGACTTCGATATTATTCTTTGCTGGTTTCCCTTTCATAACCCTCATGATGAGGATTTCAATCGTTTTCTTTGTTCGTTTTCCCCTTCATAACCCTCATGATGAGGATTTCAATCGTTTTCTTTGTTCGTTTTCCCTTTCATAACTCTCATGAAGAGGATTTCAATCGTTTTCTTTGCTTGTTTTCCCTTTCATAACCTTGATGAAGAGGATTTCAATAGTATTTTTTTGTCGTTTTCCTCTTCATAGCTTCCGATAAATGCGTTATGTAAAACTTTTGCTAGCAAATCTATATTATTTGTTTAGGTTTTCCTTTGTAAGTTTTTATCAAACATGGATAATGTAAAAGATATTCACCCCATAAATAGAAAAAAACCACAGCATTACTAACTGTAGTTAATCCAAAAACATTAAATTTCCGCATAAAAAAAACGAAACTACTAAGTTTCGTGTGTATGTATAAATGGCGGTCCCGACCGGGATCGAACCGGCGATCTCCTGCGTGACAGGCAGGCATGTTAACCGCTACACCACGGGACCATTTGGTTGCGGGGGCAGGATTTGAACCTACGACCTTCGGGTTATGAGCCCGACGAGCTACCAGACTGCTCCACCCCGCGATAATAGAAAATATATAGTTTTTGTTATGCGCTTAGTTAGCTGTTGACTGTCCCTTCCTCTGCAAGCTAATTCAAGAAGCTTAATCCGTCGGGACAACTCGCAGTAACTTCGATGATGCAACGCTCGTTGCTCCACCCCGCGATAATAATATATAAGCCTAGCGACGTCCTACTCTCACAGGGACAAAGTCCCAACTACCATCGGCGCTGAAGAGCTTAACT
>NZ_JBHUEK010000026.1:0-167452 GCF_042680725.1 Ferdinandcohnia salidurans | reverse complement strand
TAAATATTGTAAATTAAAAAAGACTGTAGGCAAACTCGAAATTTTTCGAGTTTGTCTACAGTCTGAATCCCGTTGTGTTTCAACGGGATTTTCTTCATTATTCGCCTTTAAAAATTGGCTTTCTTTTTTCTAAAAAGGCTTGAATGCCTTCACGGTGATCCTTTGTGTTTCTCATTGCATACTGTCCGTGTTTTTCTAATTCTAATATTTTTTCAAGCTCTGGTAAGTGCATTTGATTGTAGATAGACTTTGTTTGAATCATGGCAAGCACAGGTTTCTTTTTCCACTTTTTCACCTTATGGATGACCGCTGTTTGCAGTTCTTCCTCTGCAACCTCATCAATTAATCCAATATGTAGAGCTTCTCCTGGTGATAATGGCTTCCCTTCCCAAATTAAATGTTTTGCTCTAGCTTCGCCAAGTCTTTTTTCAAGGAAGAAATGTGCACCTCCGTCAGGAATTAGACCGATGCCAATAAAGTTCATTGCTAATCTTGATTGTCGATCGGCGATAATGTAATCAGCACCTAACGCAAAGCTTAATCCAAGCCCCGCAGCTGGTCCATTGATTGCACTGATTACTAGTTTTGGTAATAAGTAGAGCGTTTTCATTATTTCTGAAATAAGTTCCATCACCGGTGCAAAAGCACTTTCATCAGTGGAACTTAACATTGTTTTTATATCTCCTCCAGCTGAAAAGCTGCGTCCACTACCAGACAATACAAGGATATCCACTTCATCGTTGGCAGCGACTTCTTTTAAACTATGTAAAATTTGGTTAAGCATTTCAATATCCATTGAATTCAGTGCTTCTGGGCGATTTAGAGTAAGGTAGGCTACTCGCTCATCCATATGAAGAAACACTTTTTCTACTTGTTCGATTGCCATTATAAAGCCCCCTTAGTGGTGTTTCTACTATTATATAATTATATCACTTTAAAAGAAACCGTTTTCAACAAATTAATAAGGTCATCCAAGGTTTGTTGGATGACCCTCATGTGTGTGTTCGGCATCTCCTGGTTTTATCCAGATGCGTGCCTCTTTACTAGGTTTTCGAGTTCGCTATCCCCTAGTTTTATCCAGTTGCAAACCTCTTTACTGTGTTTGCGGGTTCGCTATCCCCTAGTTTTATCCAATCTCGAACCTCTTTACCACGTTCGCGAGTTCTCCATCTCCTAGTTTTATCCAGGTGTGTGCCTCTTTACCATGTTTGCGGGTTCGATCTCTCCTAGTTTTATCCAATCTCGAACCTCTTTACACTATTTGCTGTCGAGTTCCCCTACATGTTTACTTAACTTGTGATAAATGTTCTTTCAGTTGGTCTCGCAGGGCTCTTTTCAGGAACTTTCCTACTGATGTTTTCGGGATTTCATCCATGAAGATGATGTCATCTGGCAACCACCATTTCGCAAATTGTGGCTTTAGAAACTCAAATAACTCATCCTTTGTGGTTTGGTCCTTTGCAGCATCTTTTAATACTACACATGCAACTGGCCGTTCTTGCCATCTTTCATGCGGTACTGCAATAACAGCTGCTTCAAACACTGCCTCATGGGCCATAAGTGCATTCTCAATATCAACGGAGGATATCCATTCTCCACCACTCTTGATTAAATCCTTTGTTCGATCCACAATCTTCACAATTCCATCTTCATCCACTGTGACTACATCTCCGGTATGCAACCACCCATCTCGGAACGCTTCATTTGTTCGCTCATCCCTATAATACTCATCAGCAATCCAATTTCCTCTTAACAATAGCTCTCCCATTTCTTTACCGTCATTGGCAACTTCTCCATTTGCCCCTACTACCTTCATTTCAACTAGGGGGACGATAGACCCTTGTTTCGACCGTATTTCTAATTTTTCTTCTTCGGAAAGATCATTTTGATAGCTTTTTAGACGAGATAACACAACAAGTGGTGTTGTTTCTGTCATCCCATAAGCATGGATAAACGGGATTTTGTATTTTGATTCGAACGCTTGAATGAGCCCCTTTGGTGCAGCAGAACCACCACATAAAATACGAGTTAGACTGCTTGTATCGTAGTTGCCTTGCTCTAGTTCATTAAGAAGCCCAAGCCAGATTGTTGGTACACCCGCAGTTATTGTTACCTTCTCGGAATCTATTAATTCAGCTAATACCTTTGGAGTAAAATAGGGTCCTGGCATAACGAGAGTGGTTCCAAACCACACCGCCGCAAAAGGTAATCCCCATGCATTTACATGAAACATTGGAACAACAGGCATCGCAATATCACTTTCCGTCAATCCTGAACTATCAGCTAAACCGAGTGCCATACTATGTAAGACAACTCCTCGGTTTGAATAGATAACCCCTTTCGGATTACCTGTTGTTGCAGATGTATAGCACATCCCTACCGGATCATTTTCATCAAGGCCTTTCTTAAATTGGAATGTAGGATTACCTTCATTTACAATTTTTTCATAATGATAAAGTGGTTCTAAGTTAGATTCAGGCAATTCATCCTTATCAGTCATAATGACGAACGCTTCAACTGTTTTTAATTGATCCTTAACCTTTTCTAATAATGGAAGTAGATCTTCATCAAAAAGCAGTACCTTATCTTCAGCATGATTGATGATGTAGACTATATGCGCGGGTGAAAGGCGAATATTGATGGTATGAAGAACTGCACCAATACCAGGTATCGCAAAATAAGCTTCTAGATGACGATGATGATTCCATGCTAGTGTTCCAATACGGTCCCCTTTACTGACCCCGATTTTGTCAAGGGCACTTGATAATCTCCTTGTTCGTTCACCTATCTCTTTATAAGTATGAGTTACAATACCAGCTGAAGTTCTCGAAACAACGGTTTTCTTTGGAAAATACCTCTCTGCACGCTCGAGCATTGATGATACTAGCAATGGTACATTCATCATAATCCATTCCCCCACTTCAAAATAATTTGAAAACATCAAGTTACTCTTGGTAAACTTATAGCCCCATATTTTTTGCGATTATCGTTTTCATAATTTCATTTGTCCCTGCATAAATCGCTGATACTGGTGTGTCACGATACCGTCTCGCAATCTCGTATTCCTCCATATATCCGTATCCACCATGTAGGTGCATACTTTCAGCTGCGACTTTTTTTGCCATATCGGTTAACCACCACTTTGCCATGGAAACCTTTGTCACCACATCCTTTCCTGCGATATGTTTCTCAATCAAATCATCTAAAAAGGTTCTGCCTATTTCAACTTCTGTTGCCATCTCTGCAAGTCTAAATTGAATATGTTGGAATTTACTAATCGACCTCCCAAAAGCCTCGCGCTCTTTAACATATTTCAATGTTAGCTTTAGCATTGTCTCAGCTGCAATTTGAGCGGATATTGCAACAATTAGTCGTTCTTGCTGGAGCTGCTGCATTAAGTAATAAAAGCCCTTCCCCTCGATTCCAATAAGATTTTCCGCAGGAACAAGCGCATCTTCAAAAATCAGTTCTGCCG
Source organism: Ferdinandcohnia salidurans (assembly GCF_042680725.1). Lineage (NCBI taxonomy): Bacteria > Bacillati > Bacillota > Bacilli > Caryophanales > Bacillaceae > Ferdinandcohnia > Ferdinandcohnia salidurans. The sequence continues at coordinate 163,977 of NZ_JBHUEK010000026.1, read as the reverse complement.
TATCTTGTGCGTGGAGACCAACCTTATCGAGTTTCCTTCCCCGGGTAAATCCAGGGGTATCTTTTTCAATTGCTAACAAACTAATTCCTTTATGTTTTTCTTTCGGATCCGTTTTACAAACAACAACGACTAGATCCGCATGAATGCCGTTTGTTATAAATGTTTTCTGACCGTTTACAATGTAATGGTCACCTTTCTTTATAGCAGTCGTTTTAATCCCAGCCAAATCCGAACCAGCACCTGGCTCTGTCATCGCTATCGCTGTAATCATTTCACCTGATATACATGTTGGCAGCCATTTTTGTTTTTGTTCCTCTGTGCCATACTCATTTAAATAAGGGACCACGATATCACTATGAAGACCTATTCCTTTCATGCTTGCGCCAACTCGTTCAAGCTCTTCGTTAATGACGACAGTATAGCCAAAATCAGCATTATGGCCTCCATATTTTTCATCAACCCATGGACATAAAAAGCCATTCTCTCCCATTTTTGTCCAAAAAGAACGAGGGATTATCCCGTTTTTTTCCCAATCGTTATAAAAGGGATATGCTTCTTTTTCAAGAAACTTTTGAAAGGCATCACGAAATATATGATGCTCGTCTTGTAAATAACGTGCGGTCATTATTATCCCTCCTAGTAATAAGGGTTTGTTTTTATCAATGTATGTTTCATGACGGGTAAATATAATGTGGTATTTTTGTGGAAGTCTTGTCTAATAGAAACAAATTAGAAAGCGTTTACATTTTAATAAAAAGGAGTCTGTTTAACTTTATGAGTTCCAGTACTTGAATAATTCCTCATTATAAGAAAAATCCTCCTTTTTGAAAAGAAAAAAAGACCTAATTCCCACATTTTAAGTTTTAAGTATAAAAAAATACCTATAGATAAAACACAATTTTTCGAGTGTCCTATCTGTAGGTTCCATATTTAAAAGTAAATATTCATATTATATATACTCCTATAAAGAATTAGTAATAGAGTTTTGACAAGCACCTGCCGAATTTGAAATATTGCGGATTAACCCCTCTACAAGAGATGGTACCTCTTCGAAAGCACTCTTCATATGAAGGCGTTCCGTTCGTTTGTGGGCATCTTTGCCGAATGGGCCGACATTTAATACAGGTGCCTGGAGTTGTTTCATTTCCTCAAATGGGATGCTGTAGTTTCCACCCCAAACCGGTGTATTGGAGATGAAAGAAGTCCAGCCATCGCCTTCTTCCTTGTAGTTCACGTAACTAAGATCGCTAATGCCATTGAAATAGTGAACTTGCTTTACTGGTAATGCAAACTTCTCCATGCTTTGTGACTTGACATAATCTACACATTCAATGATAAAGTCACAATCAGACGAATTTACCGCAGGATAATATGGAGGTGCATAGAGTAAAACCATCGCCGGTGAAAGCTCTTGACACTCAATCATCAGTGAATCAACAATTTGGAAGGATTTATCACGATCACTCCACTTGTTATTCCCGAGAATCTCGGTCTTAACTGATTCAACAAAGTCTTGGCCAAGTTTCCGAATAGCGTAATCTAGTAGTTCCTCAAAGCGGTAAACCCGAATTTCTCCTACAGGCTTCACACCCTGAGTGGAACAGATTTTTTGATAGTCTTCGTTACAAGATTTTGCAGCATCTCTAGCAATTCCTTCAAAAATATCCATAATTTCTGCTGCATTTCGTTTCATTAAAAACACGTTGTACAGCGCGACTGCACGGAATGGCGTCTGGGTTGAGTACTCCATTTTCAAATCCTTTTGCTGCAGCGTCACAGGTAGTGGAGTCTTCTCCCCCATCACCGTTTCCTGAAGCTTGGGGTTCCACTCCATTTCCTTTGTCATGAACGAAGCAATGTAGTTTGCGGTAATACCACTAAGTGGTTCACCTACGTGGGTTTCCCGTCCGTAAAAAAACACAGACGGCATAATTTTTCCGATAGACCCTGAGTAAATATAATAATTAGGGTCACCTGGTTGCTGACTAAATACCGGCTCCCCGTTTAAGAAAAGCTTATAATTGAGGTCATGTTTTTCACGCATTTCTACTAACTTCAACACAGCTGCTCGCATTCCCGAAGAATTAACCTCTTCATCTGGGACTGTTAATAGAACAAGATTAATTGGCCATTTTTCTGTAGTAGCCTTTTCAATTACCCCCATATGCATGACAAGTCCCATTTTCATATCCATCGTTCCTCGTCCAAACAAATACTCACCAGACAGAAGATCCTTTTGTGCATCCTCAGGCAAGCTGTCAATTCTGCTATGAAGCAATTGTGTTAATTCCTCTGGACGAAATGCAAATTCCTCTATATCACCGTATTCCTCCGTAAAAACTGTATCAAAATGGCTAATAAGTACAATTGTTTCCGCTGCTACAGGGTGTTTGTATAAAGCGGTTACAAATCTTCTACCAAGATCCGCATCATGAAGACCAAGATGAGATGGATTCTCTTGAAAGTATGGTAAATTTTTCAGTTTTTCTGAAACTTTAGCGGGGAAATCCCTTTCTCCCGCTGTGAGTGTTCTGCTATCCCAACTAACGACCTCGCATAACAATTGGCGAAGCGCTTCTTTTGTTCCCCATTGATATTCTGTCATTTCCTTCTAACCCCTTTTAAATTATTGTATTTGCATTTGTATTTGTATACAATAAACATGTAAAAAAATGACTTTTGGTTTTAAAATGTGCAAGAAGCTCCAGTATGTATCTCTTTAACTAGAGCGTCTTAGCCGTGATATTTACTCTTCTTTAGTAGTAAGACCAAGTCGATTCGATATATTTTTTATATGATTAGCCATGCATGTTGCTGCTTCTTCTGGGTCTTTTCTTTCTAGAGCGGTTATAATTTGAAAATGTTCTTCAATGGCTTCAGTCGCACTCATTCGTAACGTATTCGTTAAAATTATATACCTTTGCATCTGAATGCGAAGAGAATTAATAAATTCCTTTAATTTATGATTATTTGTGAACTCGGCGAGATAGCTGTGAAATTGGGTATCCAAATTAATGAATTGGCTATAATTCTTTTCGACGATACTTTCCCGTTGTTGATTACATATCTCTTTTAAAAATTCTAACTGCTTAGCATTAATGGTTATACAGGCCAGTTTAGCTGCTAATGGTTCCAGCGATTCTCTCAAAACCTGATAGTCTTGTGCTTCTTCTATTGAAATTGCTCGAACTCTAGTTTGTTTGTTTAATTCCATCTCAACCAGACCTTCATATACTAGCCTTTTTAAAGCCGTACGAATTGGGGTCCGGCTTATCCCCAGTTTTTCTCCTAAATGCTCTTCTGTTAAATACTCCAAAGGTTTTATTTCATTATTGATAATGGCATTTTTAATCACATCATAAGCTTGATCAGATAATGAACCAGCAGATTTCAGTTTTTGCATCATAATCCCCTTTTTCAGTTAAAACGTTCCTTTTACCATACTTCATCGTATTAAAACTTTTCTACTGTTCTTTTTTTCATAATGCTATCCATAAAAAGCTCTAATCTGTCTAAGGCTTCTTGGAGCATTTCCATAGAGGCTGCATAAGAAATTCTGATAAATCCTTCACCAAACTCGGTAAATCCATTACCCGGAACAACGGCAACTTTTCCTTCTTGTAATAGCTTCAAAGAAAAATTCTCTGAATCCATATTTGTCCTTTTTATTGAAGGAAAAACATAAAAAGCACCTTCTGGTTTTATAACATCAAGTCCCATCTTCATTAAACGGTCACAAACATAATCTCTTCTTTTCCTGTACTCTACAGCCATTTCATTTGCATCATTTATTCCATTTGTTAGTGCTTCAATTGCTGCATACTGGCTAATTGTGCTTGCACAAACTGAATTATAAAGATGAACTTTTAGCATTTCTTCAGATAAATAGGCTGGTGCAAAGGTAAAACCAATTCTCCACCCTGTCATCGAATGAGACTTAGCAAGACCGTTAATGACAATTGTCTTTTCCCTCATTCCAGGGACAGCGGCAATAGAATTATGCTTTTGGTCAAAAGTCAGTTCACTGTAAATTTCATCTGAAACTACGAAAATATCCTTTTCCTCTAGAAGACTAGCAATTTCATTCAAATTTTGTTCATCTAACACGCTTCCTAATGGATTAGATGGAGAGCAAAGAACCAAACAGCGAGTTTTTTCCGTAAGTTTGCTTTTAATTAAATCAGCATTAATCTTAAATTGATCCTGCGTCACATCAATATATACTGGAACAGCGCCGCATAATTTGATGAGCGGTTCGTAACCTGGATAGATAGGAACTGGAAGAAGGACTTCGTCTCCCTCTCTCAAAATAGTACGAAAGGCTGTATCAATTGCCTCAGTAGCCCCGTTCGTTACAATGATTTCCGTTTCGGCATCATATTGAAGACCGTATTTATGATTCACAAAGTCACTTGCAGCTTGTCTAAGGTCGATTAACCCTGCGTTATGAGTATATGCTGTTAAATTCTGTCTTATTGCTGAAATCCCTGCTTCTTTTATATGCTCAGGAGTGCTAAAATCAGGCTGTCCAAGAGTTAGGTTAATCGCATCAGGATAATCGGCAACCATATTAGAAAATTTTCTTATACTGGGAACCTGAATATCCGTAACCCTTTTATTCAATATAATATCCATCATTATCCCCCTTTTTACTGTTACGCGTGAATAGTAATAATCCTTAAATAGGAGTCGCACTCACTTCATGTTGAACCTTTTCTAAATTCTCAAGTCAGATTTCGCTAGCCTCAATTACCTTCATGGAACTTCGCTACCTATTTCCTTCGTTTTCCTACCTTTCAGGGTAGACTACCGCAATGATTTCCATTTCTTCATCATTCGGATTTTCTATTCCATGACCATGGCCAACTTCCATCATGCACGCATCGCCTGCTTTGACAGCAATGCGTTCTTGGTTATTCCTAATGAAAAAGCCCTTCCCTTTCGTCACATAGTAAACTTCGGCTTCACCATGATGTTCATGGAACCCAATTATTGTTTGTGGTTTCAAAACAACCTTGGCAAAAAGAGAAACATTACCCATCGTTTCAGCTGAACCAAAGATTTCATATAACTCAATGGTGCCTTCTCCTCCACGTGGATTTTCAATAATCATTTTTTTCTCTGTTTTTCTAATCAATCGATTCACCTACTATCTGAACAATGCTGGCATAAATGTTGAAATAGCTGGAACAAATATAATCAACATTACAAAAATAATTAAAATTCCAATTATATGTAGTACATATGGGAATGTATGCTCAATTCCCATTTTACGATCAGTGATACTACATCCGGCAATTAAGGACAGACCAACTGGCGGTGTCACATTTGCTAACGCAAAGTTCATGCACAATACCATTCCGAAGTGAATTGGGTCAATGCCATACTGCATCGCAATCGGCATAAAAATCGGACTCAACAATATAATTAATGAGGTTACTTCAGTAAGCGTACCTAAAATGAACAGAATTAATGAAACAACCAATAAGAATTGAAGTGGAGTATGGGCATACTGTAAGAAGAATTCTGAAATCATTGCAGGGATTTGATTTGTTGTCAACACATATGTAAATGCGTTCGCAACGGAAATAATAATTAATATTGTTGCTGATGTCGAAGCTGAACTGACCATGATTTGCTTAAACTTTTTATACGTTAATTCTTTATAAAACAAGGACAAAATAAAGCCATATACTACCGCAACAACAGCTGCTTCGGTTGCTGTGACAAGTCCACTAAATATCCCAGTAAGAATAAATACTGGAGTCATTAGCGGGAAGAACGCTTCCTTACAAATGTTTAAAAATTCTTTTCCACTTATTTTTTCTTGGTGGATGACCCCAAAGTTTTTATGTTTAGACATAAAGGAAACATAGATACATAAAAGAATAACAAGTATAATACCAGGTAAAAATCCGGCAAGAAACAAATCTCCAATGGAGATATTAGCTGTTATGCCAAGGATAACCATTGTTATACTTGGAGGAATAATTAATCCTAAGACACCCGACGGACCAACGATACTTGCAATAAAGCCTCTGCTGTAGTTTTGTTCTTTCATACGAGGCACAATAACAGACCCTACAGCATATGTTGTCGCAACAGTTGAACCTGACACGGCACCAAATAAGGCACTAGTAACAACTGCCGTCATCCCAAGTCCCCCTGGCAACTTCCCAACTAGAGCATTTGCTAATCCCATCAAACGTTTCGTTAAACCACCTTTACCCATGATGTTTCCTGCTAGGATAAATAACGGGAGGGCAAGATATGAGAAGTTGTTAACACCAGCAAACATTCGCTGCACCATCATTTCTAATGACACATCGGTTAATACCAGCATACCAATCGTTACAATACCCATCGTAAACGCAATTGGCATACCTAGAAAAAGGAAGAAAAAGAAAAGTGCTAAAATCGTAATGATCATCATAATTCAACAATTCCTCCTTTTTTAGAAGAATCAAACATATTAAGTATGATGAAATAGATGGAAAAGATCGAACTTATCGGTATCATGATATAAAATAGGCCCATAGGTATCGTTAATGTAGAAGATGTCGAGCCCCATGCTAATATAGAAAGTCGGAATCCATAGACCATCAATACACCGAAAAAGAGGATCATAGTGGAGTGAATAAATATACCAACCTTCTTGCTAATACTTTTTGGCATCATATCAACTAAGAAGTCGACAGATAAATGTATCTTTTCATACATGGCTAAACTACATCCCAAAAATGTTAGCCAAATAACCATCAGTCTTGCCAATTCTTCTGTTCCAGGTAATGAAATTCCAACATATCTTGAGATAACCTGTATAAAAACAATAGCTGTTAAGCCCGTAATCATAATCATACAAAGCGTAGACAACAACTTAACAAGTATATTGGTTAATTTAATAATCATAGAATGGCTCCTTTAGTTAATACTTTTTCCTATGGAAAATAATTCTCCCTGTTCAGATCTTTATGACCCAAACAGAGAGAAGGTTAATCCTTAATATCCAGAAGCTGCTCTGTAAATGTCCATTAGCTCAGAACCAAATACTTCTTTTTCCCATTTGTCATAGACTGGTAGCATCGCTTCACGGAATGCTTTCTTATCAACATTATCATTGACCTTCATTCCACGTTCTTCGAGTGTGTCAATGTATTCTTGTTCTTTAGAATCATTTACAGTTCGGACTTCCTTAGAAATTCTATCTGCTTCTGCTAGAATAATTTCTTGATCTTCTGCTGAGATTTTTTCCCAAACATCAGTATCAACAACCATCATTACTGTATTGTAGAAGTGACCAGAAAGTGATAGATATTCTTGAACTTCGTCAAACTTAGCAGCTACAATATTAGAAAGTGGGTTTTCTTGTGCATCGACTGTACCTTGCTGCAATGCACCATATAGTTCGCTGAATGCCATAACAGTCGGAAGTGCCCCAACTTCTTCAAAAGTGTCTACACGAAGTTCTGTTTCAGCCACACGAATTGACACACCTTCCATGTCTTCTGGCTTAACAATTGGCTTCTTGTTATTTGTAATGTGTCTAAAGCCCCATTCAAGATAACCAATTTTTGTCATACCTTCTTCTTTCATCACATTTCCTAGGTATTCACCAAATTCACCATCATATGCAGCACGTGCATGTTCAGCATCTGCCCACATGTATGGTAAATCCTCTATCGCCATTGTCTTATTTAGGTTTTGCATAGAACCAATCATGATTGCACCTGATCCCATGGTTCCTAATTTTATTTGCTCTAACATTTCTACTTCGGAACCTAACTGACTGTTTGGGAAAACTTTGAACGCGACTCGTCCCTCTGTTTGTTCCTCGACATTCGCAGCCATTTCGTTTATTAATTCGGCAGCAGGAGTACCTTCAGACAATGCATGTCCAAGTTGTATTGTCGTAGGTTCAGCCCCACCACCTTCACCATTCGATTTTTCAGCATTACTGCTACAGCCAACAAGAATAAAAGCAAATAATACCGACAAGCATAAAAATGATATAATTTTGTTCACTTTTTTGACCTCCTTTTAATATTTTTTATATTTCATAGTTTTCCAACACATCAATTTGCCTTTACATTGTTGGATACATATTAGACAATATTCCCACTTAATGTAACTGCTTTCATTTTGTGATAGCCAACTATAGAAAACAACAAGGATTAAATATCCCTCTTATTATTTATTTATTCAAAATACTTCGAATAACAGGCTTTGTGTACCAAGGAACAACCATGTGAAGATGTTTGCAAGTATTTAAATAAAGTCTACTAAATTACCAATATATCAATATAAGTATACGGTGTACTGTATACAGTATACCGTATACACTGTTTGTTAAACTTAGTTATAAATATACGTTATATAAAAATTGACGTCAATATAATTGTATAAAAAATTAAAATATTCTATCTTATATAAATATTTGCCCTAGTGGTCCCCTTATTGGCACCACGTTATCTTTATATTAAAAAACAAATTCCCGTTTACATTAACCTAAAACTTTACTAATTTTTTCAATTGCCCAATCTAATTCCTCTTTGCTAATTACTAATGGAGGAGCAAAACGCATAACGGTATCATGAGTTTCTTTACATAAAAGCCCCACTTCTTTTAATGCTTCACAATATCTGCGGGCAGGCTGTGTAAGCTCGACACCGATAAAGAGGCCGCGACCACGAACTTGTTTAATAATTGGATTATTGATTTCATTTAACTTCTCCATGAAATACTCACCAAGTTCAAGAGAACGATCTGCTAGTCTTTCGTCAATTAGTACATTCATAGAAGCAACTGATACAGCACATGCCATTGGGTTTCCACCGAATGTTGATCCGTGTGATCCAGGATTAAATACGCCAAGTATGTCTTTGCTAGCAACTACACAAGAAATCGGGAATACCCCGCCACCTAGTGCTTTTCCTAAGATAAACATATCAGGATTGACATCTTCCCAGTCACATGCAAACATTTTACCCGTTCGAGCTAATCCGGCTTGAATTTCGTCGGCAATAAAGAGAACATTGTTTTCTTTACATAATTCTGATGCATTCTTTAAGAATCCTTCGGGTGGAATCACAATTCCAGCTTCACCTTGGATAGGCTCAACTAGGAAAGCTGCTGTATTTGTCGTAATAGCTTTTTTCAAAGCTTCTAAGTCACCAAAAGGGATTAGTTTAATACCTGGCAACATTGGACCAAATCCTCGTTGATATTCTGCTTCAGAGGAAAGTGACACAGCCGTCATAGTTCGACCATGAAAATTACCCACACACGCAATAATCTCAGCCTGATTTTCAGCTATACCTTTTACATCATATGCCCAGCGGCGTGCAGCTTTAATCGCCGTTTCAACAGCTTCAGCCCCTGTATTCATAGGTAGAGCCATTTCTTTCTTTGTTAATTTACAAATCATTTCATACCACGGGCCAAGCTGGTCATTATGAAATGCACGAGAGGTTAATGTCACACGATCAGCCTGATCCTTTAACGCCTGAATGATTTTTGGGTGGCGATGCCCCTGATTAACTGCAGAATAAGCACTTAACATATCCATATATTTATTGCCTTCAGGATCTTCCACCCATACTCCTTCAGCTTTTGAAATTACAACCGGAAGCGGGTTATAATTGTGTGCACCAAATTTTTCAGATTGCTCTATTAATGTTTGTGATTTTCTTGTTTGTGTTATCATATTTATCCCTCCCTACGAGATCTTGAGTGTAATAGAAAGTATTTGGTTAAGTACGCTTTCTTAGTACATTTCAGAGGTTGTTTTTGCTTGCATATGCAACTGAATGTAGTCAGGGCCGCCTGCTTTTGAATCTGTTCCTGACATATTGAATCCACCAAAAGGCTGGTAGCCAACAATTGCACCCGTACAACCACGGTTAAAGTAAAGGTTACCTACATGGAAATCTTCACGTGCTTTTTGGATGTTGACACGGTTGTTTGTAATTACCGCACCTGTTAATCCGTATTCCGTGTCATTCGCAATTTCAATGGCATGATCGAAATCCTTAGCTTTTGTGAAACCGACTACTGGTCCAAAGATTTCTTCCTTCATGATACGTGCATCTGGGGTAAGGTCAGCGAATACCGTCGGCTTAATGAAGAATCCTTTGGAGCTGTCTCCTTCTCCACCTGTCATTAGCTTTCCTTCTTTTTTACCAATTTCAATATAGCTCATGATTTTATCAAATGCATTTTGGTCAATCACTGTTGCCATGTAATTACGATAATCTGCTGGATCCCCTTGTGTTAATTCATTTGTTAATTCAACAACGCGGCTTAGCACTTCGTCATATACATCTTCGACAATAATTGCACGGGAACATGCTGAACATTTTTGTCCAGAGAAACCAAACGCTGAAGACACAATAGATTGAGATGCTAATTCAAGATCGGCTTCTTTATCTACAACGATTGTGTCTTTACCGCCCATTTCAGCGATTACACGTTTAATCCAGATTTGGCCGTCATTCAATTTAGATGCGCGTTCATTGATACGTAGTCCAACGTCACGAGAACCTGTGAATGAAATGAAACGAGTATCTTTATGATCAACTAAATAATCCCCAACTTCAGAACCGTTTCCTGGGACAAAATTAAGAACACCTGCAGGAAGACCTGCTTCTTCCATCACTTCAACAAATTTCGCTGCCACAATAGGAGTTGTTGATGCTGGTTTTAATAGAACAGTATTGCCAGCAACAATTGCGGCTACAGTTGTTCCAGCCATGATGGCAAGCGGGAAGTTCCAAGGTGAAATGATAACACCAACACCTAATGGAATATAGTCATAACGATTAAATTCATTAGGACGGCTGTTTACTTTAACACCATCTTTGATCCTTAGCATTTCCCTACCGTAAAATTCAAGAAAGTCAATAGCTTCAGCTGTATCAGCATCTGCTTCTCTCCATGGCTTTCCTGCTTCTTTAGTAAGTAAAGCAGAAAACTCATGTTTACGGCGGCGAATGATTGCAGCTGCTTTAAATAATACGTCCGCACGTGTTTCCGCTGATACCTTTTTCCATGTTTTAAAAGCCTCCACAGCCACTTGCATAGCCTTTTCAGCTAACTCACGATTTGCTTTTGATACGCGTCCAACGACTTCTTCTTTATTAGCTGGATTAATTGATATAATTTTATCGTCAGTAGTAATTCGCTCTTCCCCGATTAATAAATCATAATCTTGGCCTAAGTAACTTTCTACTGTTTGTAACCCCTTTTTGTATGCGTCTTGATTAGCCACGATTGAAAAATCTGTAAATGCTTCATGTTTATATGGTTGTACCATCTCTTCATCCCCCATGTAATTTTTTGGTCAATATACATTAATGCAAGATATGTGCCAACTTTACAAACACATTAAGACAACGTTATTAAAATTTTTAGAGCAAATTTATTTTGCTACGCTAATTTTTTTTGCTCCTTACCGCAAATAATTTTTGCGTTTTTACTTCAATTTACACAGATATTATAGCTGAGTTGATCAATCGAACTTGACATGGAAAACAGCAATAAAACTCAGTAAATCTAAAAATCAATAAAAAGATACCATTGAGAAAAGGTTTACACGTTACCTGAGGATTCATTTCAACTTTGAACGAAAAAAAAGAGGCATAGTTTCCTATACCCCTTTTGCTACTCCAAACAAATCGTTTAAAATATCGATTTTTTTGTTCGTGTATTCAATAAAATGATCATTGTAGGATTTCGGATCCTTCGGGTTTGCAAACTGAGTAATCTTCCCTGTCACAGGATCAATAAATTTGCTAGCTGCTCCACAGCCTAAGCCAATGATTGTTTGCATTTCTTCCATAATCATAATATTGTAGATACTCTCTTGTCCTGGTAGTGAATAGCCAACATTCTCTAAGTTCCCAAGTATGTTCTTCATTCGATATAAATAATATGGGACATACCCGTGTTCCTTTGTCCAGGTTGAAGCATTATTCATCATCTCTGTAATTTCTTCACGACCGGCAACCTTATATTTTTTCTTGTTTCGTGTCATTTCAGATGCACGCTTAAAGGATAAAGTATGAACGGTTAACGACTCCGGCATAAGCTTTTCTGTTTCTGAAAGGGTATAATTGAACTCTTCTACCCCTTCACCCGGAAGGCCAATGATTAAGTCCATGTTGATATTGTTCATCCCCATATTTCGTGCAAGATGAAACTTTTCAACGGTTTCTTCAACCGTGTGGTGACGGCCAATCGCTTTTAGTGTTTCCTGTATATAGGACTGCGGGTTAATACTGATACGGTCGATATTCCACTTTTTTAGGACGTCAAGTTTTTCCGGTGTAATCGTGTCCGGTCTTCCCGCTTCAACTGTGACTTCACGAATGTTTTTCACATTTGGGAAGGACTGGTACATTTCTTCATACAGCATGTCCATCTCTTCTGCCGTGATACTTGTTGGAGTTCCGCCACCATAATATACAGTTGTAATATGAATATCATTTTCCTTTAACCAACGCCCCATCTCACGCATCTCATAATGAAGTCCACCAAGGAAGGAATTGACTGATCCTTGTCTTCCATTGATAGCATATGCAGGGAATGTACAATAGGCACATTTTGTTGGGCAGAAAGGAATCCCAATATAAATACTTACTTCGTTTTGTAGTTGATATAAATCAGGAACCATTGTGAGTTGACGGTCGACGATTTGGCGCATTAATTCGAGTTTTTCGTCTGTAATTAAGTAATCTTCTTTCAGCTCTTTGTGTGCTACCTCATGAGATTTACCCTCTCGAATCTTTTTGTGTAACAGCTTTGTTGGGCGTATGCCAGTAAGCATTCCCCACGGCTGAGTAATACCTGTAAAATCTTGCATGACCATTACATATACATGTGAGACTGCATTTTTTATCTTTTTAAATAGTTCTTTGTCGTTCTCAAATGGAGGAAATTCCTTACGATAGCTTCCCTTAAATTCGTTGCCGGATTTGATGTCAGTCAGTATGGCATGTGTTGTTATGACAGGACTATTATATTCATATTGAAAGTCTACTAATAGCTCAGGATTTTCTAGCTCTGTTATTGAGAGTTCACTTTCTTCATAAAAAAGATTCGTGATGAGCTGTAACGGTCGCATAAACCGATCATCCTCGAGCCCCTTGAATAAAATTCGCATAATTTGTATCACCTTTTATTTTATCAAATGCGCCTTGGCGTATTTGCGCCAGATTTTTTTCGAGCTTACTCGAAAAGTTTCCATTGAAAAGTCTTGGCATCCGCCGAAGGCTTTAACTTTATATAGCAGAAGTCCTCAACTTCTGCTATATAAAGTTAAAATAGCTTACTTAAGTGTACAGAATGTACCTTTTTTAATCAATATGAGAATTTTGGGTAGTTTCTATTTCTGCATTTCTCTCAACAAAAATACCTCCACATAGCGTGGAGGCAAGCCCAACTTTATTTTTCAATCTTAATTTGTTTTAAGAAGTCAATTCTTTGCTGCTTACGGAAATGCTCTTTAATCATATAGGAGACGCCATTCATATTATTGGACCGAGTCACCCAGTCAGCAGCAAATTTCACTTCCTTCGGTGCATTCCACATTGCAACCCCTAATCCAGCAGATTCAATGATTTCAATATCATCTAGTGAATCACCAATAACAACTGTTTCATGCAAAGGAATATCTAAGTGATTAGCTAACGTTTTTAATCCATTAAGTTTAGAAACACCAAAAGGAGTAATTTCTAGCTTATGCGGTTCTGTTAGATCCACTTGAATGTCATTGAAATGCTCATTCACTGTTTCTCTAATTGTTTTCAGTTCAGTTTCACTTTGTGCATAGACCTCAATTTTAGGTGGTGCAACAGGATTGTCTGTTAAATAATCCCCAAGCGAATCGACGAACTGCATTGGATAAAAGAGTGGATCACCAGAACCAAACATTGCTTTTGCGATTAAATTGCCAGGGAATCTCACGCGATTGCCAATTGAAAACTTTTCATGTTGGAGGCGAATGCTACACTTAAAGTTTTCTAATACCTGGACAATATTAAATGTTTTCTCCTCTGAAATACGTTTTACATAAATAGGTTCATCCAGGTTATCACTGATGAATCCTCCATTATGCGTAATTAACAATGAGTTCAGCTTTAATGCTTTTGCGATTTTTTTCGTCGATGGGAAGTGACGTCTTGTTATGAGAGTCACATAAACTTCCTTTGCACGGACAAAATCGATGGCTTCCTTAGTTCCACTTTGAAGCCGACCGTTTGGACGTAGTAATGTGCCATCCACATTTATTGCTAGTAACCTATACATATAGCAGGTCCTCCTTCTCAGTTGGGCGTCCCCTATACATATGGTTATGAAAAAATGAAACTGATTAGAACAAAAGACTATTATAGAAAAATGGCCGACAATATGTGTTACTTAAAGTTTCACATATATGAGCAAAAAAAAGAACCCTCACCAAATTCGCGTGGGTTCCTAAAAAGTCTTATTGTTGATCCATACTTCCGTATAGTTCTTCAAGTGGTTTAAGCATGATTTGATTTAATTCGCCGATGACAACGCTCATTCGCTGCTCAGCTTCCATAAGTTTTGCAATTGTATCATGTTGTTGAACAAGTGCAACTTGTCTTTGAGCCTGTTCTACTTCTTCTTGTGAAATATCTTCACCCATCATTTGTTTTTGTTGAAGGGATAATTGAATGTTCCGGAAGCTTTCAAATAATTTCTTTGCACCTTCGTCATTATTCACTTGATCATATAATTGCTTTAGTTGTTTAAACTCATCACTCTCACGAATCGCCTTCTCAACACCATAAGCAACATCATATAAATTTACACCCATTTTACCTACCTCCTTTATCCAGATTTATTACGAGCAAAATGGTTCTTTTCCACTATAACAAACATTTCCATATAATTCACCCTCATCTAGAAATTAGGGAGATTATTTTAAGATATTCTATGCAGGGCGTTTTGCTTATGTTTATTGTAAAAACTGTGCAATAACCCCTTGAAAAATTCCGATGATTCCACCTAAAAGAGCACCTAAATAGGTAATCATTTTGAATTCCCGTTTAGAAATACCTAACACCATTTCCTCTAGGCGCTCTACAGAAAATGTTCCAACCTGCTCCTTTACAATTTCCTCGATTTTGAGGCTTTTCATCAATTTTTCAATACGATTTGCCACAAATTCGCCAGCCATCTCAATTCCTTTAGGAACTATCTGCTCAAGGATTCTGTCTTTGTAAGGTAGTAACACCTCATTTGCAGGTGTTTCAAGATACTTCTTAACAGGGAAGATGTTCAGAGTCTGTTCCTTTAAGAATGAAAGAATTTTTTCAAAACCTACCTGCTCGACAACTCTGTTAACCTCCCAGGCTTTCACCTTATTCCATTCTTTTTCAATTAAAGATTGTAAAAGCTCCTTTGTTCCTGGGTTAGATAGAAATTTAACAATTTCAGGTTGAATCTTATCTATTAAGCTTGTGTTTCCTAAAAACATTTGCACCATATTTCCAAGCATTCCACGGGTGGCTAGGAACTCGTCGATCATTCTTTTTAGACGATGTTTCCCTTCCTCACTTTCGAAATACTCGATACCTTTTTCTGTTATATATTCCGCAACCGCTGGAAACCTCTTTTCGATAGTTGAAAGTAGCTCCTCTGGAATGACATCGCCTATTTCCTTTTGGCCCATTTCATGTATAAGACTTTTAAATTTGGTTTCAATAAAGTTGGTTAGTTGCTCCTCTGCACGTTCATTAAGATTATGTATCCCAACTTGTCCAGCTATCTCGACAAAATTTATCTCAGTATCCAGCAGTTTAGCAACCTCTTCCTTCGCCCAGCCTTCGATGTTTGCGACAAAGCTTTCATCCTGTAATTTTTTCTTTAGGCTTTCAGGTGTTAAGAGATGCTCTACCACGGTTCTTCCCATCTGCCTTGCTAGCTCTTCCCTCCGTTTCGGGATTAATCCAGGAGTAAATGGAAGGCGTTTTCCACCAATATAGATGGCTTTATATGGCCGAAATAACATCTTGATGGCCAATGAATTCGTAACTCCTCCAATAATGGCTCCAATCACCATCATTAATACAATCATTAAAAAAACGTTCATACAGATCACCCTTTGTTAACTTAATATCAAATACGCCTTGGAGTATTTGTGCCCGATTTTTAGGCCTACAGGAAGTAGGTCATAAAGACGTTGCCACAGGAAGTGGCGTATTTAGTCTTTGATCTTACTGCTCGAAAAATTTCCTTTTAAAAATCGTGGCATCCGCCGGAGGCTAACTTTATTCAGCCAAGGGATAAATTACCACTATAATGTGTACTCCAATCTATTTCATCCCACTAATAGAAATAAAGGACTTCTACTGAATAAAGTTAATTTTTTTTCACAGTTTTTATTGTCTTTTCATACGATACGATATCAGACATTTGCCTATATATTTAAGCAAAATCGTTTTTCTTTATTGAATCATCACCTTATCAATTATAGTGTTTGAACGTCAAGTTACGCAAATGGGGTTATCATGATGACGGAAAAAATTCTTATCGAGGTGATTCCTGTTTCTGACGAGCAGGATTCCTATTTACAAATAAAAATTAGTGACATCATTATAAAGAAGTTTGGCTTACAAAAGGAACAGACAATTGAATTATACTGTAACAGGAATAGTCTTATGGTAAAAGTCGTATCTATTAATGAGAGCGAGCCTGTCATTCAATGTCCAACTTTCATATTAAAGGAATTACAGCTTCCTTCTGAGAATTTTTCAATAACGCTATTCAAGAAAGCAAATAACAAACTAGAAATGGGTCCATTTATCGGTCTATTAACGGAAGCAACTGAAAAAAACAACCTGGTATCATTTGGTTCAATCGGAGAGTTTTGCGAGGAACTGTCACTCTATGCAAGCGAAATCGGAGTACTTTTCTATGTATTCTCTTTAAATACATTTTATGACCAAAAAGGGTACATCTTTATCGATGGCATATGGAAAAAATCGGCTGTTCCTTACCCTCATGTGGTTCACAATCGGATTCACTCACGCAAGCGAGAGCAACACTCAAGTTTTATCGATTTTACAAATGAACTGCAAATGAACAATATCCCATATTTTAATGATCATTTTCTAAATAAATGGGAAGTGCGCGAAATGCTATATGAAAATGAGCATCTCCATTCTTATCTACCTGATACCATGCTTTTAACAAATAAAGATGTTCTCTTTGAAATGCTTGAAAAATATCAATGTGTTTTTGTAAAACCGGTCCATGGGAGCCAGGGGAGAAATATTTTTCGGATTCAAAAAACGGATGAAGATACGTATTTTTTAGATTATACAACGTTCTCAGGTGACATTGAGACGGTTCATCAAAGCTTCCCATCCCTCTTTCAATCCTTACTCTCAAGGCTAAAACAGCATACTTTCATCGTTCAACAATGTATTCCGCTTCTTTCTTATAAAGAAAAGCCATTGGATTTTCGCGTGCTTTGTCAAAAACAATCTAGTGAAAAATGGCAGCTAACCTCGATTGTTGCCCGTGTATCTTCAAAAGATGAATTTGTTTCTAATCTGGCAAGAGGCGGAGAAATTCAAAAGGTTCATAACGTTCTTCTAGAAAACTTTGAGATGAAAGAGATTCCGCATATTAAGAGATTAATAAAGGACTTAGCACTTGAAGTTGCTGAAATTATTGATGGAACAGCGGACGGAATATTTGCGGAATTAGGGATTGACCTAGCTCTCGATGAAACTGGAAAGCCAACCATTATAGAGGTTAATACGAAGCCATCGAAAAATCAAGAACAGGATAAATTATCGACCAAAATTCGACCAAGCGCAAAAGCGCTTCTGCAGCATTGTGTCTTCCTTTCCAACCTAAGATGATCAATCAAAAATCGTATAAAAGAAAGGGGAGAATCTTGTGATTTCACTGGGATTTGTTACGCTTTATCCGAACCAGGAAAAAGGTTATGCAACAGAACTTGCTAAACGTGCACCTGATTTCGGGATTCAACTTTTCCGATTCACACCAACCTCCATCGAACCAGCCTCTGAAATGATCCAAGGAGAAAAATACAATACTATTTCACATACCTGGGAAAAAAGCTTATTTGAAATTCCAACCTATTTATATGACCGCTGTTTTTACTCAGAAGATGAAGTCTCTAAGAAAAGTCAGCCGATTATGAACTGGTTAAAAAGAAGGCCGGGCAACCTATTTCTAGGGCAAGGGCTTCCAAGTAAATGGGAGATTTATAAAATTTTAAGTCAAGATGAGACATTATCACCATATATCCCATCTACTGAACAAGCACTCTCCTCACCTACTATCCTTCGAACCCTAATGAAAAAACATCAACTCATTCTTAAACCAGAAAAAGGCTCGATGGGAAAAGGCATTATTGGTCTCTTTCTTCACCAGGATTATGTTGAGGCCATCTATAAAGATGCTAATCAACTAAAAAAACAGCAGTTTACAACAAGAAGGGATTTAAAAAAATGGCTTGATATGATCATTTCGAACCAGCCCTATTTATCTCAAACCTATTTACCTCTCCATGATGCAGACAACCGCCCTTTCGATATTCGAATTCTACTGCAAAAAAATCGGCATGGGGCATGGATTGAGCAAGGTCGTGGAATCCGCCTTGGATTGCCTGAACATCTCATTTCAAATTTAGGTGGCGGTGGGGAAACTCATTCCTTTGAGAGTTGGACAGAAAAAATGTCTTTCAATCAAAGGCAATTACTTTCGGATAATATTCATACAATTATTAATAGGTTACCAGAGGTTCTTGAAAAACATTTTGATCCATTATTCGAACTTGGAGTTGATTTAGGTCTTACAAAGGACGGTGCCATCTGGATTTTAGATACAAATTCAAAACCAGGTAGAAAGGTAGTTATAGAAACGAGTCCAGAACAAGAAGAATCCCTTTATACAACATTATTACAATATTGCACACATCTACATTCTACTTAGAAAAGCACAAGGCGCCCGCTAATCGGCGACAAGCATAAGACGAGCGCTGACAGAAGGTGTCTTTTACCTTCAGAAGCGATTGGCTTAGACCAGAGAGCCGATGGCGCCTGAAGCTAGACACTTTTAAAAAGGAGCTGTAAAAAATGCGAACACCGCTACCACTGAAAATTACGGAACAAGTAAATGGAACCGTGAGTATTCCTAAAACATTCAAACTAAAAACACCCATCAAGCGTATCTTTTTTGGAACGTCCTCTTGTGAATGTAAGGTCGTCCAAACTGACCAACAGGAAATTAAAATGTCCGAGGATATTTTTACAAACTTAAAAATCCCCTATACAAGTACCACACAAGTGATCATCCATGAGGATCATCTCTATATTGGACCTTTGGTCGGGATTTTCACAGCTGGTTTTAGTGAGTCGATGATTCGCCCAATTGGGGAACGAACACTGTTTTTTGCGAAGCTTTTGGCCCAAGAAAAAGCTGTTGGAGCATACGTTTTTATTTTTGGTGCGAAACATATTGATTGGGATAAGGGTACCATTCATGGACTATTTCATAGTCATAGTGGCTGGGAAACGATTGAAATTCCGTTTCCTAATGTTGTCTATGACCGTCTTCCAAACCGGCGTACTGAAAAACATAAAACATTAAGTGAAATTAAACAACGTTTACATCATGAATACTTAATTCCATGGTTTAATCCTGGATTTTTTGATAAATGGGAGATTCATCAGTTATTAGAGGGTGACCACCGCGTTGCTACGTATTTACCGGAAACCCATAAAAGCCCGACCTTTTCGCTAATTGAACGAATGCTTTCGAAGTATCAACATGTATACATTAAACCAGCAAACGGAAGCCTTGGTTTGGGGATCTATCAAATTCTGTTTGATCGTGAAACAGATGAATATTATTGTCGTTTTCGTGATGCGGACGGAAAAAATCGTCTCCAACGTTTTTCTTCCATTGAGGCATTTGTCAACACTCATTTCCGTAATAGACGATTGGAGCATTATATTGTCCAACAAGGCATTCATTTAATTCGAAGTGATCATAAAACAATTGATTTTCGTATTCATACGAATAAAGATGAAAGAGGAAAATGGCAGGTTAGCGTGATGGCTGGAAAAATTGCAGGTCGTGGAAGTGTTACAACGCATTTAAATAATGGTGGTGTGGTCCGAACACTTACTGAAATTTTTCCTGATGTAGAAGAATGCAAAAAAGTCACTGATTCACTAAGCCAGGCAGCCCTTATATTAAGTGAAGTTATTGATTCTCGACAAGAAGGGCATATCGGGGAACTTGGTTTTGATTTAGGTATTGATAAAAATGGAAGTGTATGGCTTTTCGAAGCGAATTCAAAGCCAGGTCGCTCGATTTTTTCTCATCCAAAGCTAAGGAAATACGATAAACTCTCAAGTAGACTACCACTACAATACGCCGTTTACTTAACAGAAACGACGATTAAAGCCCCTGAGGAAGTGTTCAAATGAGCACTATTTACTATCACATTGAAAAACAGGATTGGTATCAATGTGAGGAGGAAAATGGACTTTTAATCGGAAAGGAAAATACAATCATTTCTTATGTCGGGAGCAGGCAGGAGCATTCGCTCCCTTTTTCTGTTACTAAAAGTGGAAAGCGTGTTGGGCCATTAATTGGGATTCTCACCGGCTCTTCAAAAGACAATAGCTTCATCGGAAATCTCAAAGATTTAAAAAGGATTCTTTCTTCCTTACAGGCCGAAGGTGCCTTAGGAATCGTTATGACACCAAATTCCTTACAGGAACATTCAGTTGAATGCTTTACCTTTTACCAGCCCATACAAAAATGGATCAAAATCCGGACACCCCTTCCAGACGTTGTATATAATCGCGTTCCTTATCGTCGCATGGAAAAATCGAAGCATTTCATTGATACAGTTTCTTTTTTTAGAACAAACGGTATTCCCTTTTTTAACCCAGCCTTTTTTTCAAAATGGACTGTTTATCAAATTTTACGAAAAAATAAATTTGTATCATCCTTTCTTCCGGACACCACACTTCTCAAACAAAAAAGTGACCTTGAACAAATGATAACAAAACATCAGGATCTCTATATTAAAAGTACAACTGGTCATAAAGGTATTGGCCTTTACCGGATAAAAAAATGGAAGAATCATTTTATTGTAGAAACACCAAACGAAAAACAAAGCTATTCATCCCTTACCTCATTTTGGGAGAAAAATGAAGAATCATTTATACAAGAGGATTTTCTGTTGCAAAAAGCTATTCGGGCTGACACATTTAAAGGCAAGCGATATGACCTACGTCTATTATGTCATTATGACGAAAGTGGGTATATTATAAGCGGTATTGGAGTCCGAGTTGCAGGCGAGAACGAGGTAACCACACATGTTCCAAATGGTGGATCAATTATTCCATATGAATCGGTAAGTAGCCGGTTTAATGAAGCCATTTTACATCAACTTGTTTTTGAGATTGGAAAAGAGCTTGTGGAGCAAACCAACGAATTTATCGGAGAATTCTCAATTGACCTTGGGCGTTCTGTGAATAACGAAATTTATATATACGAAATCAATTCAAAACCGATGGTATTTGATGAGACGTATATTCGTGAGAAAGGACTTGAAAATTTAACCAAACTCCTTATAATGAAAGGGACAAAAGTGTAAGCGCCTTAAACTGCTTATACGAATCGTTCAAATACTACCTAAGGAGAGCTTATTGATGATCTCACATTTTCAGTGGAAACCTCTATATAAAAGCAGTAAAATTCCTGGTTGGAGCTTTTCCTTCTATTATCAAGGAACGAAATATAATGGAAACTATAATAAGGATGGTAGCATCGATTGGCATGGCAATCATCCTGATTTAAAAGTAATAAATGATATAACCAAACAAATTCATGAATTAATGCTTTTTCATATTTACGATAATTAACAGGATATTCTATTCACCTCCTTCACAAACTAAGGCTACAATTGCGTGTTCAAAAAGGAGGTTGAAAAGGACCAAGAAGTTCGAGGCGGTGCAGTTTTGAGTAGCGGAACGTATGTAGTTAATACGTGAGCATAAGTTATTGCTTCAGTGAATCCGCTTCGCACGCCGGAAAAGTGTTTTTCTTTTCCAAGGAACGGAAAAACAAGCCAACGAGCTTCCACAGGATGTGGTGACTTCGACGTTCGACACAGGACGTGTCGGTAGTTAGTCGAAGTTCCTACTACGATGTGTCATTTTCACCGGACTTTTTGAACATCCGCTATAAAGGAGGTTTTTTTATGGATAAAAAAGGTAAAGAACGCGAAGACCTTCAATATGAAGGTAAAGATGAGGTATTCATGGATGTCGATCGCTTCATTAACGAGGGGATGGCTGGTGGAAGTGTCTATCGCTTTCATGGTCAAACAAATATAGAAGAAGCACGTGACTTTGTTGAGGAAGAACCACCAACAGAAATTGAATAGCAGTTAGCCACACCTTCTCCTTCTGTTATAATAGAAGGAGATTTTTTATGTTGCGATATAAGGAGTATTTAAAATGTTTGAAAATCTAAAGAATCACTATAAGGATGCGTTTGTAACGTCCGAATCGCCATATCATACAGAGAAATATATGTGGTTTCTAACAGATTCTGGACCTTTGTTTGGGATAAAAAAGGAGCAACTTTCGTCAAAAGAGGCTTCCCTACTATCTTCTCTTTTTACACCATACGGTACTCATGAAAATGATATGACGGATACTCAGGCATTCTGGTATAACCTTTTGTTTTTGCAACAAGGAAACCTCCTCCCAGATCAATTGTCTTTTACACAATGCCGGTTTATTCAATTTCATGCCGACCAACCGATTACCGACAAACTTGAATTCCAGGAAGCCATTCAAGCGCTTTTACCACGGGATACGATCTTTTTATGGGAAAATGACTCGAATGGAGTTCTAATTGAAACAAGAAACGAGGAAATGATTGAGGATGTTATTTATGATGAAATTACCGTTACATTAACGAGTGATTTCTATACGGATATGAATTTATTCATCGGACAAACCCATCCCCTTTCTGACAATCTCGGCTCACTTTTTCAAAACGAAAGAGAATGGTTTCGTAAAGGGATGCATTTTTTACATAAACAGAAAGTCTATCGCCTTCACGATATTTTGCCTTTTTTACTGTTAGAAGGATTGGATAGAAGTTTTCGAAACCAACTTAAGAATATAATACCCGAGGAACTTCAGGGTGACCATGAATTACTTGAAACAATCAAGGTTTTCTTTGAAAGTGATTTAAACGTATCCAATGCAGCTAAACGTTTATACATGCATCGGAATAGCTTACAGTATCGTATTGAGAAATTCATCGAAAAATCGGGAGTCGATATAAAACATTTTCATGGTGCAGTTACGACGTATTTAGCCATTCTAGAATTAGAGCACTATTCAGATTTGTAGACATGCACGAAAACCCTTTCATAGTTTTGTGCAATTTACACATTTACGATTTTGACCTCTCTAAAGTAAACTTTAACTATCGAAAACGTTTACACTAGGAGGAGAAACAATGGCTGAATTAGTATTAGACCATATTTACAAAGTATATGACAATAAAGTAACAGCAGTAGAAGATTTTAACCTTCATATTCAAGATAAAGAATTCATCGTATTCGTAGGTCCATCTGGTTGTGGTAAATCTACAACTTTACGTATGATTGCAGGACTAGAAGAAATTTCCCAAGGTGATTTCTTCATTGATGAAAAACGCGTGAATGATGTTGCTCCTAAAGACCGTGACATCGCGATGGTATTCCAAAACTATGCATTATATCCACATATGAGTGTGTATGATAACATGGCTTTCGGATTAAAGCTTCGTAAATTCCCTAAAGACGAAATTGATCGTCGTGTGAAAGAAGCAGCAAAAATTCTTGGCCTAGAAGAATACTTACAACGTAAGCCAAAAGCATTATCAGGTGGTCAACGTCAGCGTGTTGCATTAGGTCGTGCGATTGTTCGTGACGCAAAGGTATTCTTAATGGATGAACCTTTATCTAACCTTGATGCAAAGCTTCGTGTACAAATGCGTGCAGAAATTTCTAAACTTCACCAACGTCTGCAAACAACTACTATTTACGTAACGCATGACCAAACAGAAGCGATGACAATGGCTACTCGTCTTGTTGTTATGAAAGATGGTATTATTCAACAAGTTGGTGCACCAAAAGATGTTTATGATAACCCTGAAAATGTATTCGTTGCTGGTTTCATTGGATCCCCTGCGATGAACTTCTTCCCAGGTACTTTAAAAGATGGTACATTTACAATCGGTAATGTAAATATTGCAGTTCCTGAAGGTAAAATGAAAGTTCTTCGTGAGCAAGGCTATGTAAACAAAGACATCATCCTTGGTATTCGTCCTGAGGACATCCATGATGAGCCTGTATTTATTGAGTCTTCACAAGGATCTAAAATTAATGCACTTATTGAAGTATCAGAATTAACTGGAGCAGAAACAATGCTTTATTCACAGCTTAATGATACTGACTTCGTTGCACGTGTTGATTCTCGTACACAAGCAAAACCAGGTGAAACAATCGAACTAGCATTTGACATGAACAAATCCCACTTCTTCGATGCTGAAACTGAAAGTAGAATTCGTTAATTTTAAAATAGAAAGTCGCCCACTTGGGCGACTTTTTTACATTGATCTAGATTTACTATTCTTTAATAAGAATCGTTTCTTGGTTATGACAGTTCGGACAATAAAATAGATGAGCACATTCATTGTTTTGAAAAGTTGTTTGGATGCCGTCTATTTTTTTCATCTCATCAATTGGCATATATGCACTATAATCATCAAAATAATCGATAATACGTCCTGAATCCTCTAAGGAATTCCCACATTGTGCACATGAGAAGCTAGCATTGTTAAAGCCATTACATAATGGACAAATTGGCATGGTCTTCTCTCCTATATTCTTAATTACTTACCGATAGTTTTTGATGAAACAATACTGTTATGCTTTCTTTTTCATAGGAATTAATTGGTAGATAAATTTTCGAATATAATCTTCTCTTCGTCACATAATACTTAGTACAAACACAGCAACAACAACTCACCAAGCAACACCGAAACAATCTTTAAACAGTTTTTACTCGGGTTAGCCTAGAGGCTAAGGAATCCCTTATATCTGGTGCAATTCCGGAGTAACCCACCAAATAAAAATCAGTTTAAGGAGATGAAGGAAAAATGGCAAACAACAATAGTAACCAATTAGTAGTACCAGGTGCTCAACAAGCTATCGACCAAATGAAGTATGAAATTGCTCAAGAATTTGGTGTTAACTTAGGTGCTGACACTACATCTCGCGCAAACGGATCAGTTGGTGGAGAAATTACAAAACGTTTAGTATCTTTCGCTCAACAATCTATGGGTGGAAAAGCTTAATAACAATTAAATATTTTGGCTTAAGAGGCACCCTTTAAGGGTGTCTCTTGTTTTTATATAAGGATAATGTTCCAACTTTTGACTTGATTTATTAGATATTGTTGTTGGGATACTAAGCTAGAAGATATTATTTATAGGAGGGTTTTGCTTTGAAGGATAAAATACAAAACAATACTGATGAATTAGCTGCAAGACATTATCAACCAGAAGATTATGGTAAGAATGATCAATTATCTTCCGGATTAGCTACAACTCATGAACAAGTGAGTGATTCTTATATGGAAGGCGAGATTACAGCCCCTTTCAATAGTACCAATGAAAAAAAGGCTGAATCATCTAATGAAGGCTACCAGGATTACTATTCATAAGACTAGAAATTCCTATTAGGAGAGATCCGCATTGAGTGAAGTAAATCAAATTATTCGGGATATAACAACAAAGGCAAAAGATACGTTGACAACAACATCCCAAATGGTAAAAGAAAAAATAAACACTGTTTTGAATCGGCCAATGTCAACGATAGATGAACTTGCCGGGTATATTTCGACCCACCCAGACACGAGTTTCGATGTCAAAGAATTTCTTGGATTCCAGTATCATTTTTATCATCTAAAGATTGCAGATACTACCTTTTATCTAGAGACAAAAGGCGATCATGGTGACTATATTCTGGACCTTACCGTGACATCACCCGAAGGAACACTTTTTGAATATCACTCGTTTGAGAAGAAATATGGCGTTGATGACAAAGTCCCCATACCCCAGACTGTGGCTAGTATTATCCAATAAAGTACAAAGGGGGCGGTCCTGCAGGTTTCCATTTTCATGAAAACCAAGAGAACCGTCCCCTGAATATTTTAATCTTCGATATCTAATATAGGTTGGTTTACTTCCACGAAAACCTTTCTAATGCGGCGGTTTTCAACTTCGGTGACTTTTATTGTAAGATGCATGTAGTCAAACGTATCTCCGACAACTGGAATTTTTTCAAATGATTCAAAAATCCAACCACCTACTGAATAGTGTGAGCTCTCAGGCTCTTTAATCCCAATGATATCAGCAAAATCGTCAAGTGGCATATCTGCGTTTATTTCATACGTATTTTCATCTATTTGTGTAATATATTTAATCTTTTCATCATGTTCATCCCAAATTTCTCCCACTATTTCCTCTAGAATGTCCTCTAGAGTAATCAAACCTGAAGTTCCACCAAATTCATCCACAACAATTGCTAGATGCGTTTTACTTTTTTGAAGTTCAGGGAGTAGAGTTGAGATTTTCATTGATTCAACTACAAAGAATGGTTTACGAATAATTGAACGGACATTTATGTTCTTTTGTTGAACGAGAAGGCTTAAAAATTCACGTTCTGATAAAATCCCAATTATATTATCAATGTTGTCCTCATAAACCGGTACACGTGAAAAGCGTTCCTCTAAAAACATATCTCGAATATTTTCAATCGAATCATTGACCTCAACCGCAACCATGTCAATGCGTGGTGTTAAAATTTCTCCCACTAAAATATCATTAAAGTCGAGTGATCGATGCACTAATTCTTTCTCTTTATTGTCAATAACTCCTTCTTCCTCGCTTAAATCAACCATTACTTTGATTTCTTCTTCTGTAAAAGACGGAGCATCATTATTACTTTTGATGAGCTTAGCTGCCAATGCTTTTAATAGTCCAAATAGATATGTAATTGGTGTCAGAATCTTCATTAATGTAAATAATATACCGGAGACTCTTAATGAGAAGCTTTCCGCATTTTCTTTTGCAAATGATTTTGGAAGAACCTCCCCAAATATTAAAATAAGTAATGTCATCACAAAGGTACTGATAACAAGTCCCGTATTCCCACCAAAAAGATCTGTTGCTACTTTTGAGGCTATTGATGCAGCAGCAATATTTACGATATTATTTCCAACTAATATTGTTGAAAGGGCGTTATCAAAGTTCTCCGTAATAAAAAACGCTTTCTTACTTCCACGTCGCTTTTCATCCACATAATTCTTCAGTCTTATTCGGTTAACACTTGAATAGGCTGTTTCACTTGCTGAGAAAAACGCTGATAACATGATAAGAATGAGTAACAAAATAATGGTACTCAGTGGCAAATCGTCCACGTAATTTTCACACTCCTAATTGTAATTACCTTTGTATTTGTTTAAGATAAAACAAGGATACTTGTTAAATGATAATACAAATTCTTCCGGTATTTTTATAATAGCAAACATTCTTTTATATGGGAATCATTATCTATGACTTGTGATTCAAATCACACCATATTGTTTTTAGTATTGATATAGTACTTATAAAGAAAATTAGCGGCGGGTGATTAGTATGGACTTCAAACTTAATACAGTATATGAAGAGATTGGTGGCGCAGAAGCCATTCATAATTTAGTAAATGCATTTTATCCGAAGGTATATGCAGATCCAGATTTAGCTCCTTTGTTCGAAGGAGATATTGAGGAAATTAAACGAAAGCAATATATGTTCTTGACTCAGTTTCTAGGTGGACCTACATTATATAGTAATGAATTCGGACCTCCAGCCATGAGACATCGTCATATGCCTTTTGAAGTTACACCAACTCGTGCAAAAGCTTGGCTACGTTGTATGAAAGAGGCATTTGAAGAAACGGAACTTACCGGTGAGGTAGCTCAAGGCTTCTATGCTAGACTTCAACAAGTAGCAGGCATTATGGTAAATACACCAGACTAAAGAGAAAAGTGGAAGGCGCGCGGCTTTTGGCTTAGACCAGAGAGCTGATGGCGCCTAGAACTGGACGAAAAAAAATCCACGATAATCGTGGATTTTTTTTATGATTCGATCAAAATTGCACCGATAAAGAAAACTAAAACTAGTGCTGCAGCAATATTAAATGTAATTGATAATTCTTCCACATTGACTCCCCCATTATCTTTGGATGACTTTATAGTATCATCTAATGTGGAAAAATCAGGCTTATTTTATGGCGGATTATTGTCAAAGGAATGAACATTTTCTGACTCATTTTCTTAGCCTGCGATCGAATTTTTACCTTGCTGCAGTTGATACATTTGATAGTACTTCCCTTTCCTTTGCATCAGTTCGTCATGGTTTCCTTGCTCGACGATTTGTCCTCGGTCAAGAACGAGTATTTGATCCGCATTTTTTATCGTCGACAAGCGATGAGCAATAATGAAGGTTGTTCGTCCCTTCTTTAATACCTCTAATGCATCTTGGATAATTGCCTCTGTTTCTGTATCAATACTTGCCGTTGCTTCATCAAGAATGAGAATGGCAGGATCGAACGCAAGTGCTCGCGCGAAGGAAATAAGCTGCCTTTGTCCTGATGACAATGTACTTCCTTTCTCGATCACCGGCTCATCATATCCTTTAGGCAAGCTTTTCAGCAGTTGGTCTGCCCCAACATCCTTCAATGCCTTTTCAACCTTTTCTCTTGATATTGAAGAATCATCTAGACTCACATTCGTTGCAATCGTTCCAGTAAAGAGGTAAGGATCCTGCAACACAATTCCCATGTGCTTACGCAGTTGCTGTTTCGGAATATCATTTATATTTTTCCCGTCAATCAATATTTGTCCTTCCTTTATATCATAAAATCGGAACAGTAAATTCATGATTGAACTCTTTCCAGAACCCGTATGACCTACAAGTGCTACAGTCTCTCCTTGCTTTGCTTCAAAGGAAATATCTTTTAAAACATATTCCCCTTCCTTGTAACCAAAGTTAACATGATTAAACTCAACATTTCCATTGTAGCGAGGTATCTCCTCCTCATTCACATCGACACCTTCTAAGTCAAGAAGCGTAAAGACTCGTTCACCTGCTACCAATGATTGTTCTAAAATCGCCAATTGGTTAACCATTCCGGTAATTGGCTGAAAGAGTCGGTTCAAATAATCAACAAATGCATATAAGACACCTAAAGAAATAACGCTGTTTGCAGACAAGGACGCTCCTCCAAAATACCAGATTAATGCTACGAATGAGACATTTCGGAGAACCCCGACAAGGTTGAAAGATGTTAAAGCGTTTAAACTTAGTAGCTTATTTTGATAAGAAAAATGTTTCTCATTAAGTTCTTCAAATTCCTTACGGGATTCTTCCTGCCTCTTAAACGCCTGGATAATGCTCATCCCTTGAATAGACTCGTTGATCATTCCATTGATTTCACTTAACAGTGAGCGAATCTTATGATTGTACGTTGAAGCATATTTTCGGTAGACCTTAATCCAAATAACTAAGATTGGAACAAGGATTAAGCAGATTAGAGCAAGCTTTACCTCTAATAAAAATAACGCGATAAATATACCAGTGATGTAAATAATACTTGAGAAAAAGTTAGCTAAAACTGTTACATACAGTTCTCGGATTGCCTCCGTATCATTCGTGATTCTTGAAACCACTTTACCAGCTGGCAAATTATCAAAATACTGTATCGGTAACCGCTGAATTTGTGCAAATACATCCTGGCGCATCTTTTGAATAATACGGTTTGAGGATGTCTGCAATAAATAGCGTTGCCCGAAGTGAAAAATGGATGCAACTACTAAGAGACCAAAATAGGCCACAATTAATTTAATGAGCTTTGGAATTTCAGGTCGATAAAAGGCGAGCAACTCATCAACGGATAATTTTGATGCAGGGTATACGAGTGTTTCACCGTTTCTTTTAATTTCAAGATTCCCATTTTTTACCGTTCGTTCCCCATCAAATTCGATTGCCCTATCTACAAAATAATAAGAACGGCCAACCTGTAAAATACGGGATTCGTCACCCTTATCCTCACCCTCTGAAAAATTATCAGAACGTTTATACCAAGTGTTATTGTATTCTACAGCATCCATACTTTCGGTCGTTACATACCATTTATTCTCGATTCCTAAAATATGGTCATCAATCATGGTCTTTGCAATGAATGGACCCGTTAATTCAGCTGCTACTGCGAGCGACAGCATTAATAGCGCTGAAACAATCATTTTCTTATAAAGGAGTGCATAAGATACGAGACGTTTTCCTACGTTCATGCTGTCACCCCACTTTCTGTTAGTTCTTCTACCTGTTGTCGGTCAAATTGTTCTTTGTACCAACCGTTCATGGCTAATAGCTGTGAGTGTGTTCCCTCTTCAATGATCCGACCATCCTCTAACACAACAATCCAATCCGCGTGCTCTACGGCTGATAATCGGTGAGTCGTAATAATAGTTGTTTTTCCTGCACGTTCTTTTCGAATATTCTCGATGATTTTTGTTTCTGTTTTCGCATCAACTGCTGATAATGAATCATCTAAGATAAGAATTTCCGGATTAATGAGTAAGGCACGTGCTATTGAAATTCTTTGCTTTTGCCCACCTGATAACGCAACCCCTTTTTCACCTACAAGAGTCTGTAAACCGTCGGGTAGCATTGTTAAATCTTTGCTAAAGGCTGCAAGTTCGATTGCCTTTTCAAGCTCATCATTTGTTGCATCCTTATTGCCAAATAGGATATTCTCACGAACTGATCGCGAAAATAAAATATGGTCCTGTGGTACATAACCAATCCAACCGTGAAGTGTCTCCATTGGAATGCGGTCAATTGGTGTCCCGGAAATCGTAAGTTCTCCTTTGCCAACAGGATACTCACGAAGCAATTGCTTTACAAGTGTTGTCTTCCCGCTTCCTGTTTTACCTACAACCCCCAATGTGCCTCCCTTATTTATAGTAAGAGTAACATCTTCAAGGTTTTTCACAGTTGATGTAGGGTATTGGAAAATCACTTGATGATATTCGATTTGTTCAGGCAATTCGATTTCTATTGTATTTTTGTGATTTGCAACATCTGGCTGATAGGCTAGTGTTTCATTCACACGGTCGAGTGATGCATTTCCACGCTGCATGATGTTGATGAGTTCACCGATTGCTAACATCGGCCAAATCATCATTCCAAGATATACGTTGAAAGAAACGAGTTCCCCAAGGGTAATTACATTGTGAAACACGAGATAGGCCCCATATCCAAGGCCAATTAAATAACTTAATCCCACTAATATCTTCATTGTTGGATCAAACAAGGCATCAATTTTCGCTACCTTAATATTTTTTTGAAAAACATCTTCGGTCAGTTGACTAAATCGTTGTTCATCCGCTTTTTCTTGAACATAGGCACGAATTACACGAACGCCAGCAATCGATTCGAGTACTTGGTCATTCAAGGCTCCAAACGAGTCCTGTGCCGCCATAAAACGTTGATGAATTTTCTTTCCGTAAATATTCATAATGATCGCCATAATCGGAAGTGGAATCAGTGCAGCAAATGTTAGCTTCCAGCTTATTAAAAATCCCATCGTAAGAAGGATTGTCAGCATAAAAATACTGGAATCGACTAAAGTTAAGATCCCAAACCCGGCTGTTTGAGAAACAGATTTTAAGTCATTCGTTGCACGAGCCATCAAGTCACCGGTTCGATTTTTCTCATAGAAACTGGGCTTCATGATTAACAAATGCTTCATAAATCGCCCTCTCAACATTCTTTCGACGAGATAGGCACCGCCAAATAATTGATACATCCAAATATAGGTGATTCCATAAATAACTAGAGCTAAAGCTACTAAAAATAATAGGTATTGAACTATTTTTTCGGAGGTTAATGTCCCGATATGAATTTCATCAATTGCAACGCCTATAATCTTTGGAGGTATGATTTCTAAAATACCTACAATTGTTAGCAATATAATTG
The DNA here is from genome assembly GCF_042680725.1 of Ferdinandcohnia salidurans. NCBI lineage: Bacteria > Bacillati > Bacillota > Bacilli > Caryophanales > Bacillaceae > Ferdinandcohnia > Ferdinandcohnia salidurans. The sequence goes on along the minus strand of NZ_JBHUEK010000026.1, from coordinate 131,802 downwards.
CAACGGTGTATCTTTTCCAATATTGTTTAAAAAACCATCTTAATTTTCCTAAAACTGAAAACATAGGTGTCCTCTCCCTTCACGTTCCAATGTTCTAGCCGCTTTCTGGATCTCCGACATATTTCAATGCAATAATCACATTCATTTCAACTTCCTCCCTTAGTTGTTGTTCAAAAAGTGCGGTGAATATGACGCTTCGAATTTCTGCAAACATTACTCCGAGAACATGGATAATTACTAGGACATGCGCTTGCGTCTGCTAGTTTATTCTCGAAGTCAGTTCCTCAGCGCAGGGCTGCATGGATGTTAACTCAAGCAGTTGCCTCGCTCCGGTACTCAAAGCTGCGTCGCCTGAAATTTCGACGCATAGGACGTGCTAGTGTCGACAATGCCACAGGACGTGGCGTTTTTGTCGACGCGGTCCTCTTCATCCTCCTTTTGAACACTTATTCTTTTAGTATTTTTATAGTAAACAACCTTGTGGTTGTTGTACCCAAAAAGGCACAAAAAGGGCATACCGGCGCAAGCGCGATATGCCCTAAAAAAGCACATAAAAACACACGTCCGCATAGCGTGACCTGTGTATCCTTTGTGAAAAACTTAATTTTGATAATCGTGGATTATCAAACTATATTTACAATAGGAAGGGTCACGAATTGTATAAAGTTAATTGGAATAATCTTTAGCTTTTTCATTTCGTTACCCTCCCTTCCATTTTATAGTAGTCTTAATACTTTGTTAGATTACCACCGTGGACATGTTATTGTCAATCACTAGTTTTTCGACAAGTTTCTCAATTTGAAATTATCCCAAATATCGATGATAAAGGCTTTTAGCTTCTGATACATCCTTTGTTCCATGAATGAGAACACGTCCATCTTTGAAAATGACCATTCGGTTTTGCCCTTTTTGAAATGATAGTAAGTATGGGTTTCTTTCGACTTTGCCTCCTTGGGCGGATAAAAGTTCGGCAAGAGAATGTAAATCTCTTTCGATTTTTTCACTAGGTCGTATTTGAACAGAATCCCTTCCACATAAAACAGCTGACTTTGTTTGATTTTCATAGGATAAAAAAGGATAGGTTGGATTTGTTCCACAAGAAAGACAGCTTTCCTTTTTCACACGATCAACCTTAATTGCGGTATGTTGATTTTTCCATAAATCAAATGAAACTAATTTATTCCGTAACGCATCGTAATCATCAACCAATATTTTGAGAGCTTCGGTTACCTGATAGGCTACCACCATCTGTACAGCTGGGCTGATGATTCCCACCGTATCACATGTTAGTCCTCCCATCGGTACAGTTTCTAAGAGGCAATGCAGACAAGGTGTTTGACCAGGTAGGATTGCATAACTAATACCATAGCTCCCTACGCATGCCCCGTAGATCCAAGGGATCTTATATTTTTGTGAAGCATCATTTAAGAGCATTCTTATGTCAAAATTGTCGGTAGCATCGATTATTAAATCAACATGATCAATGAGATTTTCAATCTCTTGAATAGAAACATCCATGACATGAGCCCGAATATCGACCTCTGAATTTATTTTTTCTAAGCGTTGTTTTGCTGCAACTGCTTTTGGTATACGATTGACTGCATCTTCTTCACTATATAATTGCTGTCTTTGTAAATTTGTCCACTCCACATAGTCCCGGTCCACGATTGTTAACTTTCCAATTCCGGCACGAACCAGTCCCTCTGCGCTGCCCGTACCAAGTGCACCAGCACCTACGATTAATACATGCTTACTTCTAATCTTCTTTTGTCCTTCCAATCCAATTGGAGTAAATAACTCTTGACGAGAATAGCGTTCAGTCACCCCACATCATTCCTTCCCTCAAACTCATGTGTATCCTAAATAATATTTTATCTTTAGCTTGAAATTATCGTAACACATCTAGTTCCTTTCCATGAAGTAACGGGACTTCTATATTAAAAATAATGGACTGGAGAAATAATAGCCAAGACTTAACATAATCACGAAATAAAGAATAAAAATCAAATCATACTTAGAAAGAGTCAGTTCATAGTAAAAGGTACGATCTTTTTGGTTCGAAAAGCGCTTTGCCTCCATTGCAACTGCAATCCGATGTGCACGTCTAATACTTTGTGATAATAACGGAATCGAATATGCTTTTAGTTTAAAAAAGATAGAGCGAATCCCTTTTTGGTGTTCAATCCCACGAACGCGCAAGGCATTTTGAATCGTTTGGAACTCCTCCATCATAATGGGAATCAATCGTAGTCCAGCCATAAAGCTATATGCATATTTAGGTGGCAACTTTAGTTGCTGCATCAACGAATAAAACAGAAAAACGGGACGTGTAGTTAAAGCGAACGTTAAGCCTAGACCCGCAAATATAATTCCTCTAAAACCAACAACTAATCCTTTATAAATGCTTTCCTCTGATATTGTAATGAGTCCCAACTTAAAAAGTACCGTCTCTCCTTTACCAAATAGAATCATAGATGATGAGGTTGAAAGAAAAATAAGCAAAAATGGTAAAGTAAATAGTATGATTCGTTTAAATGAATGTCCAGTGAATCCAAAAAATAAGATAAATACGACCAATGAGGTATGAATAAGTAGATGAAGAGTATCGATGAATAATACTGCAATACATAAACTGACTAGCACGAACAGCTTTATACTTGGATTTATTCGATGTAGCCATGTATCTTTACTTAAAATTTCCATGAGTAAATTCCTTTCCCTGATTACACTTGCACGAGACTAAGATTTACTTTTGCCCGATTCAGCAATTGATCTTTGATTAATCTCCCATTCTCAATGGTCCAGCTTCTAGTCGCAAAATACTCTTCAATTTTTTCATCATGTGTAACCATTATGATCGTTTTGTTCTTTTGTCTATAATCTTCTAGTAAAGAAAGAAGTGCAAACGTATTTTTTGAGTCAAGTCCAAATGTAGGCTCATCTAGTAGAAGAATTTGCTGATCTCTTACAATTGAGGCTGCTACACTTAATCTTCTTTTTTGCCCCATAGATAATTGGTAAGGATGTTTATTTTGATGCTCTATGAGGTGAAAGATTCGAAGTAGTTCCTCTACAGTCTCAGATATTTCTCGTTCATTTCGTTTATCAATTCTTAATGAATACGCAATTTCTTCATAAACAGAGTTTGTTACAAATTGAAGCTCAGGGTTTTGAAATACAAAGGTCATGAGTTGATCGAGCTTCTTTGAAGATGTAACTACTTCTCCAAAAAATGAATAGTGACCTTTTGTTTGAATGAATTGCATTAGAGAGTGAAGCAGGGTACTTTTCCCAGCACCATTTCTCCCCTTGACCACAATCCATTCTCCTTCATGGACTTGAACATCGTTCACATATATTTTTTCCTTTTTCTGTCTATATCCCTTAAATTCCTCAAGGCGAATAGATGGATGATTAAAACCTTCTGTATTTACATATTCCATCCATTTAAAGTCTTGAATAAAGTGCTCCCAGACCCCCGGATACCAAATACCTTGCTCTTTGATGAGTGTTTTATAGCTAGAAAAAATTTCAGCTTTTGAACCATCAGCAATGATTTCTCCAGATTCATTAAAAAGGATAATTCGATCAACAATTGGAAGGACGTGGTCTAGTTTGTGCTCTACGATGACTACTGTTTTATCCTCCACAACATTTCTTATAACTTCCCAAATTTCCTTTGTACCCAGTGGATCAAGCATGGATGAAGGCTCATCTAAAAATAATACATCCGGCTCTAATGCCAAGACAGATGCTATGGCTAAACGTTGTTTCATGCCTCCAGACAAAGTTTGAATGTTTGTGTGGAAATCTTCTAAATCTAATCCAACTTGCTCTAACAGACTTTTTATCCGTTCGTCCATTTGCTCCCTAGGAATTTGTAGATTTTCTAAAACAAATGCAAGTTCTTCATCAACATATGGCATGCAAAACTGTGAATCAGGATCCTGAAAAACATAGCCCCATTCTTTGGGAATCTGTAACTTATTTACCTTCATTGGTAATTCTATTGAGTTTGGAATAATCCCGCTTAATACTTGAAGGATTGTCGATTTCCCACATCCTGAAGGTCCGAGAATTAATATCTTCTCTCCTTTTTTAATATGGCAAGATAAGTCCTTAAAAAGCAAGGACTTATCTCCAGGAAATGTTAAACGAAGGTTTTCTACAAAGGCAATTGATTCCATATTCGACCCCTTTTATTTTTGATCTAGTGCATCAAAATCACTGCTGGATAGTGGGCGTACAAGTTTTGTTACTCCTGTCATTTCCAACGCACTTACTAGATAGTAAGCAAATACACCGGCAAACAAGATGGAACCTACGAATCTAGCAACTAGGAACAAAATGAGATTCCATGCAGCTAAGTCACCTATTTCTCCATATGCAAAATCCATTATTACTGACCCTAGACAAGAAGCTATAGCTGCCAAGACGACCACAGCAATATTATATTTTTTATATCGAAATAGCATAAACACTGCTTCAGCAAACAGCCCTTGTACAACACCGTACAGCAGAACGGTTAGGCCCCATGGAGACCCTAAAATAAATTCACCTGAGGCAGCTGCAATTTCTGCCAGTAAGGCAACACCCGGTTTACGAATCACAAGATACGCAACAGGCGCTGCAATAAACCACATTCCATAGATTAATTGGTCGGCATGTAGCCCAATGGGCTTTACAACATAATATAAAGAACCCCAAACAATATAAACAATCCCGAATGCAATGGCGATTACGATCGTAACCAAAATATCAGTTAGTTTTAACCCTTTGCTCATTTATACCTCTCCTTTTCTCTTTTGTTCATACAGACATTTTTGCTAGAATAGGCCAGTTTTCTAATTGGTACGCCATTTCCCAAAAGGAGTACTCATATTGACTGCTAATCATAAAATGTTCTTTCATACGGTCTCGATCTTCTTGCGTCGCTTTTTCTGCTAATTTATTTACTCTATCAATCTGTTCTTCTACTAGTTCTTTAAACCAGTCCCCACCATACGCCGCAATCCACTCCTGGTAAATCGGCTCTTCTGGTTTGCAATCTTTAAGTCTTTCACCAATTTCATAATATAGCCAATAGCAAGGTAATAAAGCAGCAATTATATCACCCAAATGGCCAGAATAAGCGGCTCTATACAAGTGTGATGTATATGCATATGCTGTCGGTGCAGGTTTAAAGGTTTTTCTTTCTTCCTCCGTAATCTCAAGTCTCTCCGAAAAACTTTTATGCAGTGCTAGTTCGGCCTCGTAAGTTCCTTGAGCATGAATAGCAAGTCGGTTTGTCGTATGTAAGTCCTCTGCCTTTGCTGCACCTAAAGACTGCACTTTTGCAAAATGAGTTAGGTAATAGGCATCCTGCATGACATAGTAGCGAAAACATTTAATTGGTAATGTACCGTCTCCAATTCCTTTGACAAATGGATGATCAAAACTTGCCTCCCAAATATGGTTTGCCTCTTTACGTATTTCTTCTGAAAATAACATGTTCATTTCTCCTCGCTTTACTGTTATTTACAAAATAAAAAACCACCTTCTTTAACAACGTAAAGAAAGTGGTTTGGATTTAGACATATAAAAAATAAAGAGACCCGTCTACCCACTTCCCTACGCTGGTATCAACCAGATCAGGTTCTAAGGGTCTCAAGGTTATGAAAAATCAATCCTCAATCTCAGCCTTAAAGTAAACGATTTAAAGGTATAAACCCATCCATACATTTACCTTTTTTAAAGGCACCCCTAGTGGAATTACAATTATTTATGCAATTTTTCTTATTTCCAATCATAACATGTTGGAAATAATTATCAAGGCTTTTTTAAGGTTTACTTGTTACTCTACATAAACTGCTGTTCCATATGCAATAATTTCAGATGCATTTTGCATAACAGCTGAGGTTTGCAATCGCATCCCGATTACTGCATTTGCTCCTTTTGCGTTTGCATCTTCCACCATTCGACCAATTGCTTTTTGGCGGGCTTCTTCCAGCATTTCAGTATAATCGGAGATTTCTCCTCCAACAATTGTCTTTAATCCAGCCATAATGTCTTTTCCAATGTGCTTTGACTGAACTGTCCCCCCTCTTACAAATCCTTTTAGTTCTTTTACTTCTTTGCCAGGTACAAAATCAGTAGTCACGATAATCATTTTCGTCATCCTCCTCTTTCTCTCGTTTTCGTTCCCATACTAATAGGGCGAATAATAGAATAATGGCAACCATGTAAAAGGCATAGAATGTCAGTGCCTTTGAAATATCAATGAACAAAAATACAATTCCTACGATTTGTCCTACAATGGCTATCATTAATACAATATATTTTGCAATATCCCTCATCATTCCCTACCTGCTTTACGTCGATAAATTTTTCTAGCAAAAATGAAATAACAAACAAGGGGCATCGGTGTTTGAATTAATCCCCATATTCCCCAAAACCAATAATTATGTCCCCGCTTTCTTGCATCTAAAAATAGCCACAAACCTTGAATAAGTACGATAATCACAACTACTAATAAAAGCAGGGTATTATTCGTATTCATGGACAATCACCCGTTTTCGATAACGAAAGAAGCTATATACTGGCAAGCTAATAGTTGCAATGCCTTGAATGATGATAAATACTAGCGGTAGCTGGAAGAATGCGGATATTAGACATGTCATCAAGAATAGAGCAACCAATATAAATGCGGTTAAATCTCTTCTAAATTTCTTCTTTTGTTTTTGTTGTTCAATTGCAACCATTTGTTCAAATACTTGTAGGTCCGGAGTGAAAACCGAGTAATGATGATCTATTTTAGTAAGAGCTTCATTTATATCTTGAATCGTTTCTTTATCCTCTTCATGTTGTTGTTTGTTGTTTAGTAGGACTAGCTTGTTTTTCTTCATGAGGTTTCAGCTCCTTTCTTACTGTATGGATTCCATTATGTATTCTTGATTTAACAGTACCAATGGCGATATGAAGCATATCAGCGATTTCTTCATACGAATACCCATAATAATGTTTGAGAACAATTGGAATCCGAATTTCATCAGAAAGCCTTCCTAGTGCATTAAGAACATCATTCCAATCCTCAGATTGGTTCTCGAATTGCCACTTCATTTTGCGTAATGCTTGCTCCTGTTGCTGATAATTTTGTTCGCGTTTCTTTTTACGGATATCGTCTATGTATAAGTTCGTCGCAATTGTTATTAGCCATGAGGAGAATTTTGCTTTACCGTTATACATTTTGATTTTTTCCATACTTTTCATCATTGCCTCTTGTGCGATGTCTTCAGCAATATCAGGTTTCATTGTAACTTTTATTAAATACTTAACTAAAAAAGGATAATGCTCTTTAAAAAGCATTGCAAACGCGAGTGAGTCACCACGCTTTGCACTGCGAATTAGTTCCTTTTCATCCATGCATTGAATTCTCCCCCGAGAAGATTTGGTTATTTTTATATTTCGCTAATAGTACGTACGAAGTCATAAAAAAGTTCACTTTCAGTTTTAAAAAGTTTTAATATGTTCATTTTCTACAGTTTAACCCATCCTATCGAATATTACATTCACTCATTTTGACTCAATAATGGAGTTTTCCACTGTTCTTGTCAGAATCATGCTATCATTCGGACTTAAACTTGTGGATTTCCTTTGGCCTTGTCAGAATCACACCCTCTTTCGGACTCGAGCTTGGAGATTTCCTCTGTACTTGTCTGAATCACACCCTTATTCGGACTCATGCTTGGAGTTTCTACTTTGGACTTGTCGGAATCACACCCTCATTCGGACTCGACCTCGGCGTTTCTCCTTTGGCTTTGTCAGAATCACACCCTCATTCGGACTCGACCTCGGAGATATCCTCCGGCATTGTCACAATCACATCCTCATTCGGACTCAAGCCCGAAGATTTCCTCTGACCTTGTCTCAATCACACCCTCATTCAGACTCAAGCTCGGAGATTTCCTCTAGCCTTGTCAGAATCACACCCTCATTCAGACTCAAGCCCGAAGATTTCCTCTGTACTTGTCAGAATCACACCCTTATTCGGACTCAGTCCTGCTGTTTTCCACTATCCTAGACGCAATAGCACTCTGCAAAAAAATCACCAAAAAGAAAAGCAGCTCTTTTAAGTAGGCTGCTTTTCAGTTCATATTATTCTTTTTCTGTTGTCTCTGCTTTTCTCGTTTGGACTAATTCATCCGTTAACTGGTCGATGCTGTTTTTTACATTACCTTTACCTGATAGGTTTTCGATAATTTCTTTTACATCAATACCTGATGATGCTTTTAACGACTCTTGAAGAGTTGACATCAAGTTAGTAGCATAACCTGTTACCTTATTGGCTCCGCTATTTTCCCCATTACTACCAGTATCCACAACTGTAATTTTGTCGATATTTGATAATGGTGCTGCCACTTCTTTCGCATATTGAGGAAGCATTTTAATAACCATATCGAGGATAGCCGCTTTCCCATATTGCTCGAATGCTTCTGCAATTTTTTGTTTTGCTTCCGCTTCTGCAAGACCTTTCAAACGGATAATATCTGCTTCAGATTCCCCTTGTGCACGCTGTGCTTCTGCTTTTGCAAGACCATCAATACGGATTTTTTCTGCTTCCGCTTTTGCCATTGCTTCAATTCGATATTTATTTGCATCTGCTTCTGCTAACTGCTTCGCTTTTTCAGCTTCTGCCGCTTGAACAACTGAGTAACGGTCAGCATCTGCTTTCTTCTTAACCTCTGAATCGTATTGCTTTTCACGACGTAAGATTTCTTTTTCTTCGAGTTCAATTTGCTTCTGTCTTTCAATGATTTGGATTTGCATTTGCTGTTCAGTTACCTCTTGTTTCGCTCTCGCTTCTTCTAGGTGGTATGCTTGGTCAGCACGTGCTTTTGCAATATCCTGCTCTCTACGGTACTCAGCCATTTTTAATTGGTTGATTTTTTCGGCCTCTGCTACTTCTGTTGCGCGCTCTAGCTCAGATTTTTTTGCTTCTTTGTCTGCTTCCGCCCGTTTAATACGGGTTTCCTTATCAGCTTCTGCAGTTGCAATATCCGCATCACGTTTTACCTGAGCAATTCTTGGCTTACCTAGTGAATCGAGGTAACCGTTCTTATCACGAACATCCTTGATTGTAAACGATACAATGATAAGACCCATTTTTGCTAAATCCTGTGATGCAACACGTTGTACTTCTTGTGAAAATTTTTCACGATTTTTATAGATTTCTTCAACGGTCATTGAACCTAGGATTGAACGAAGATGACCTTCTAACACTTCTCTCGCTTCATTTTCTCTATCTTCTTTTCGTTTTCCTAAAAATTGTTCTGCTGCTGTTGCTATTTCAGAAATGGAACCACCGATTTTAATAATTGCTGTTCCATCGGCCATTACCGGTACACCTTGCTCTGTGTATACTTCAGGTGTTTGGACATCTAGTTTACTAGATAAGAGACTTAGTGGTTCAGCCTGCTGGAAGACTGGAAGTACAAAAGTACCGCCACCACGGACAATTTTTATTCGGTTACCGGCTTCATCCACATGAACATTCTTTCCTCCTAAATAACTACCTGTTACAATTAGTGCTTCATCAGGACCAGCCGTTCTGTACTTTGTAACAAATACCCCAATAAGTGCAAGAAGCAAAAATGCGACTACCCCAATTACAATCCATATTCCTGTTGTCATTGTTGATTTCCCCCTTTAATCATCATATTTTGGTAAGGTAAGACGTAGGCAACGCCTTCCTTTACATCTATAATAAGAACCTTTTCATCATATGGAATTGGTTCATTATTAAAGCTCTTTGCAGATTTAGCGATTGTTCCACCGATTCCTTCAATGACAACCTCGCCGAAGCCATCAATCGGGATTGAAGTTATGACTTTACCAATCCTACCCTTTAACTCCTCTTCCCTGTATACCATCGATTCCTCAGCAGAAGACAACGGGATTAATACAAAAACATTTAATAGTGTGACTAAAATAAGTGCTAATACGAGTGAAATAACAAAAATTAATAAACTATGAAAGGAAAGCATTTTTTCAAAAATGTATCCAGATGCGCTTAAAAAGGTGAGAAATGAGAAAATAAGTGTTGGGCTTAAAAAACTATCTGGAAAGATTCCCTCTAAAAAATCGCCAAATAGGATAAAAAGAAGGGTACCAATTCCACTAATGACTAAGCCAATCAAATAGATCGTTTCAATGTCATATCCGAATAATTCCATAGCTTCACCTCCAAATCCAAGTAATAGTTTTGAAATTTTCTTTACATTCTCATTTACGGAAAATACTTGAAAAAGGTTTCATTTTTTCACAAAAAAGTTTTAGATTCTTTGTAAATGTATGTCGACACCCTGTAGTTAGATCAATTCTTTTGAAACCCATGCTTTAAGTAAAAATCCAAGCACAATATATGCAACCACATATCTCCAGTCTATAACTAATTTCTCATTCTTTTTTTGGACAATCCCCAGCCCTATGATCCACCAGAAGATCGAATTGTCGGTGATCCGTTTTTTCTGTAGGTGACTGTTTTTCTCCTCGATTAATCTTTTTTTATTTTCGTGACGTGCCCAAAGGATAACAATCACAATATCAGCAATTGCTCCAATCGAGATGGCTACTAATACAAAAGTTGGTGATGGATTCCATCTATTTTTTGATTCGTCCGCCTTATCCTTTTCTACTCTTTCCTTGTCCGCCTTGAGGGCATCTTCAAAACTTTGTGTGACTTCCTTTTTTTCAGAATCGATGATTGCATTTTTATTTGGCACATCAAAATTGGCATAATAGAATCCAATTCCAACTGCTAATAGGATAAATAAACAATAAGCAAATCCAAATAGTAACCCTTTTTTCATGCTTATCAACTCTTTCTTTTTTTCTGAATAGGGAAATCAAAATAGAATCACAGCTAAGAAACATACAAATTATTCCTATTCTTACAATACTCTACAATCGTTCATGAATAAATGACTTTTTCTTTATTAGAACTCATAAGTAAATCTTATGCGCATCTATTAACACAAAAAAGAGAAAGCCCCCTTTACAAGGGAACTTTCTCTTAGTCTTCATGCTTATTTTTCTTTTTTTCTTCTTTTTTACGCTTTTTCTCTTCTTCTTTCCTCTTTTTCTGTTCCTCTTTCCAGTTATCCTTATCTTTACCTTTTTCTTTTTTCATATCTCCCGCTTTCCAGTCATTCTCCTTTTTCTTAATAGGAGCCTGATAGGTTGGGAGATTAAATGAAGTAGGTGGAACATTACTTAATGACTGTTGCATCATTTCTTTAAAAATTGTCGCAGCCGTTGAACTAGTAGTCGTTAAATAATGTTTTTCATCTGTCTTGTCATATCCAAGCCAGACTGCACCGACAAGTTCAGGCGTATATCCGACCATCCAAATATCCTTTGCCCCATTGATACCATCAATAGCTACCTGAGTTGAGCCAGTCTTACCAGCTACTTCTCTTCCCTCTATTTTCGCATTTCGGCCCGACCCGTTTTCAACAGCACCCTTCAATAAGAATGTCATTCTTTTTGCAACCTCAGGAGTTGTAATTTGTACAGGTTCTTCACTCCACTCGGCAATGATTTCACCGTTTGTATCAATAATTTTTGAAATTGCATGTGCCTTCGTCTTTTTTCCTTCATTTGGGAAGGTTGTATAAGCTTCAGCCATGTGAATAGGGGCAACCCCCTTATCAAGACCTCCGAGAGCAAGACTCAAGTTATGATCATTTTCTGTTATCGGAAGACCAAATTCATTCACAGCATCAATCCCGCTTTTAAGTCCAATTTCATTTAAGAGCCAAACTGCTGGGACATTATCGGAATTCCTCACTGCATCATATATAGTGACACTGCCTTTAAACCTTCCACTAACATTGGATGGCTGGTAGCCATTAAAGCTCATTGGTTTATCCGGTAGGACATCATAAATGCTGTAGCCACGTTCCAATGCTGGCGTGTATACAGAAAGTGGTTTGATTGTTGAACCCGGCTGCCTTTTTAATTGTGTCGCATGATTGAAACCACGAAATACATGCTCCCCACGACCTCCAACTAAGGCGTTTATTCCACCGGTCTTTGGGTCTACTAAAATAGCACCACTTTGTAGCAATTGGTCTTCTGGACTTGCAGGAAATAAGCTGTCATTTTTGTATACATTTTCTACAGATTCCTGCATGTGAGGATCAAGTTCTGTATAAATTTCCAAGCCACCAGACATCACCTCATTTTGGGTGAGTCCATATTTTTCAATTGCTTCTTCAATAATATAATCGACGTAATATGGGTATTTTCCTTCATATGGATCAAGTTGGCGCCCTTTGAACACGATTTCTTGGGCCTTAGCTTCCTTCACTTGGTTAGAAGTTAAATATCCCTGTTCCTCCATCGCTGCTAATACAAGATCTCTGCGGCTAAGCGATTTTTCCTCGTTAATTAATGGGTTCATCGTAGAAGGTGCTTTAATAATTCCGGCAAGAATGGCTCCTTCACTAACTGTTAGTTCATTAACCTCTTTACCAAAATAGGTTCTTGAAGCATTTTTTATGCCCCATGCCCCTTCACCAAAATAGATTTGATTCAGATACATTTCAATAATTTTTTCCTTTGAAAATGTACGCTCTATTTTTTGAGCAAGGAAGAATTCATCAATTTTTCGTTTCAGGGTTTGCTCATGAGTTAAAAAGACGTTCTTTGTTAATTGCTGGGTAATCGTACTTCCGCCCTCGACAATGTCACCCGCTTTTAAATTTCGGAAAAGCGCACGAAAAATACCGATATAATCCACCCCTGGATGTTTGTAAAATCGGCGGTCTTCAATGGCAACTAAGGCATTGATAACATGTGGCGGAATTTTTTCATAGCTTACACCTTCGATTTTAGGTCCAGGTACCTTACTGGCGATTTCTCCATTTTTATCATAGATAATAGTTGGTTCCGGCAATGGATTGTTCAAAGCACTAACATCCCGAGAATTGATATACATGTTGAGCCCAATAGCAATAAATAAAATAAAAACCAACCCAATTAACAGGATGATTTTTACTTTTCCTACTTCGGACAAAGTCTTCATGAAGTTTTTTCCCATTATTTGAATGCCCTCCAAATGTGCTAGTAAAAATAATATCGCAAAAATAGCGCTACATATATTTATTCGAACAAGAAAATTTTTTATGTTCATAGGAAAGCTATTTTTTAAAAAAAAATTTGATTAGTGGAGGGTTATTTGTAAAATTAGCTTTTTAAGAATTCTTTAATTTGATTTGTGAGTTCGGTTCTATCGTAGGAGCGGTATAGGTTACTTGCAAGTCGTATTGGGTCACCGAAGAAAAAACGCTCGTATAGAGTTTGTCGTGACCCGAATGCACTAATACTAAGATCCCATGCGAGTCTAAATAGTTTTACTCGATCATACGAATTAGCGTTTGCAGCCTGTAAATATTGGTCAAGATCAGCCCTCTTATCAGAAGCAAAGTCTCTTTCAGTTGGAATTGAAACTAAGCCACTGGCACCTAATAGCTGTAAAATCTCAGTAAAACGTGGATATAGACGAGGGTATAAATTAATCGCACTGTATAGAGGGTTGATTGCAGGTGACATTGTACCCCATTTATCCAATTTCGCTTGAAGTTCAGATGTTAATAATAATGCTTTTAAAGACTCTAGCCCAACTATAATTTCACTGATTTTCTCTTGTACATGCTGATATTCACCAATGTTAATGGTATCCACCAAAGCTTGGGCTACTCCGAGCAGACATTCCGTTTTTACAACCTGTCTTGAAATAACTTGATGTAGGACTAGTGGAAAGAAGCTTGATTCTGTATACATTTTATTGGCACAATCAATACTTTCATTCATAAAGACTCGTTCCCAAGGAACAAGAACATTATTGAAAACAAGGATCGTATCCATTTCTTCAAATCGCGAGCTAAGAGGATGATCAAAAGTTGATTCTTTATATGCAAATGATTCTCTGCAGAGAAAGGTTAATCCTTTTGTGTTACTTGGAATTGAAAAGGCAAAAGCATACTCTTTATTAAATAAATTTCCACCTGATGGAAAGACGATTAACTCATCTGTAATACCACCCTGTGTAGCTAGCAATCTTGCACCATGAATAATAATTCCTTCTGCTCTTTTTTCAATAACCTTGGCCGCTATGATATTATCGTCGTCATCCATATGGAAAAGAGAACGGTTTGTTTGTGGATTTATAAAGGTGTGGGTAAATGAATAATCATTTTCACTTGCTTCCTCATAAAACCTACGGAGATTTTTCACAAACTCCGGATTATTAGAAGAAAATAAATCAGCAGCAGCATTAACAGCCATTAAGCACGTATTCATATAATCAGGGGATCGTCCCATCATTCCAAGTGTACTCTTTGCCCATGTTTGTATCATAAGGCGCCTTTTTTCTAAATCTTCTTTAGTTTTAGGCTCTAAATAGGAAGTTCCTATTTGATTACCCGTTTTAGGAGAAGTAAAGGTCATGATGTCTTGATTTGAAGATTTACTTTGAAGGTCATAGAGCTTCGCTTGACTCTTAATGACTCCACGGAAAGCAGGATGCTCTGAAATATTCCCCTTCACCTTTTCCCCGTCAATCCATATATCAGAATGCAGTTTATTAATTCTATTTATATATTCTTCACCGGAAATTATCCCAATTTTTAACACCTCCACAGGCTACTAACCTAAAATATGCTCCGCTTTAACATCACGTGAGACCATTTTTCATTAACAGCCTGTGGAAAAACATCTAATTGAAAACGTCAGTGTTGATAGGCACAGATTGTGGTTATCTAACAAATTCCAAGATGTCTGTATACATCCTTGAGTGATAGTACATCCCAAACTTCAGGCCACGTTCAATGATTCTTTTTTGATCTCCTTCATAGCCTTGAGCCACTACTTCATATATTTCGTTAGCATGTTGCACATCAAGTACCTCATGATCTGTAAAATGAACGAGTGACCTATTTTCGCTCCCAAAGGTGTTTTTCGCAAATTGGCCCACTAATGGCGAAACACGGGCAACGATTTCTTCAATTACACCAAGTGCGGCAAGCCCCTCTAAATAGTGATAGTGAAGACAAAGATCCGTTAATGCACGGTTGTATGCAAGAACGGGAATGCATGGTTCGCTTTCGTTCATTTCTTCTTCCGATACACCAATACCTTTTAAAAACTGTTTGTAAGTCTCGCTATGAACATATTTTTCGTTCATTTTCCCGTGCTCTTCAAATAAGTTTTCCACAAGTGGCATTCTCATTCGAAAGTCTGACATATTCGTTAAAATCGCTGACAAAAAACGTGGAAAGTAAAGAACGACGTGATAAATTTGAAGTGCAATCTCCTTTTGTTGTTCATCTGAAAATTCTCCTTTAGCTAAAGCCACAAATAATGGATGTTGTTCAATTTTCTCAACTCGAAACATACCATCTGTCACATTCTTTAACTCTACAAATTTCTCCATTCTTACATCCTCCTAAATAAGTGTTATTTCATGAAAATTCATCCAAAGGTTCGCAGGGATGTCCCCGTATGCAAATGTTGTTGATGAAAGTTGTATATTAAAAGGGTTACTTCGATACTGCTCTGCCTCTATGGAAGATACTCCAAAAAACAAAAAGGTGTATCGGTGCTTATAGGTCTTTTGAATATAGGAGATACATTCCTTTCGAAATCTCACTGGTTTATCCCTAGCTGCAAAAAATGCCATATAGCCATGCCGAAATTCCTCACCTTTATTAGGCAATAGTGGGCAACCGACTGTCCGACAAATCAAATTTACTAGTTTAAACATGAAAGGAAGTTTCCTAGAAAGTCGAAGCTTCCTAGCATCTGTTTGATTTACAAGCTTACAGATTGCCAAGTCGTCCTCCTTATCTCTAACAACTAAAAACACACCATTTTCTTTTAAAAATATCCTCTTATCACAAAGTGCAAAGTCTTGAAGCCTAGCTAAGCTCTTGTAAATCTGCCATGCCTCTTCCCCTTCGATTTCGATTACATCAACATGATTTTTCCGATATTTTAAAAACATTGGTACACCAATATGAAACGTTCTTCCAAGTTCAATTCCACCAGGAAGGAGCCCATTCCCTTTTGTCATGGATGCTTTGTTTGAATTTGTATCAAGAACGGTGGAATACATCCATTTGACTGTACCTTCATTTTGATAACGTGATACTAATTGTTGTGTCAAGCGATAGAATGCAAAGGTCCGATGGAAGTCAGGATGAATCCTTAAATCATTTAAGTAATACACATGCTTACATGATCCCTCAATTACCCGCTTTTGCTGACTGACTGCCACACAGCCAATTAATTCACTTCCTTTAAACAATCCAAAATGCCTTGTCCTTCCAAATTCCTCTGACAGTTCAAAAAAATTCGGAGACCGATCAACATAAAAGAGGTCGCTACCTGTACTTGTTTCATCTGCTAACCGAAGCAGTTGTGGTCCGTGGGTTTCATCAAGCTCCATGAATGAATAGGTCATACCAATTGCCCCACTGTTATTTTTTGATACAACATCGAACGCTCTAACCGTTCACAACGTTTTGACAGCTCTTCATCTCGATAAAACTGTTCCATAAAAAAATCAGGTAATTTACTCGTACTAAGCATATTTCGGAACATCAATACAGCTTCTTCTGATTTTGATTGAATCATACTTTTACAAATCGCTGCTTTTCCTTTTCCATCTGCCCAATCAAATACATTTGACAAGTAAAAAGCATCAATCGAACTTTCCTTCTCTAATAGCTCTTGAATACTCATTGGATAAATGAACAGTTTATCGATATTTCTTTTTACTTCTTCATATCCTTCTGGAGTTAAATAGAATGGAACTCCCTCGACCTGGTCATACAAATAAGTAGAAAGTAAGATTTGGCTTAAAAAATAATTATTGTGAATCGGCTTTGTTTTCACTTCTTTCTCAAATTGACTTAAAAAGAAATTCCCAAAATCATTTTCACTGGCATTCTTAAACATAAAGCTAGGAAAAAATTGGAGGTGTGTCGTTTTGCTTAACAAGAT
Source organism: Ferdinandcohnia salidurans (assembly GCF_042680725.1). NCBI lineage: Bacteria > Bacillati > Bacillota > Bacilli > Caryophanales > Bacillaceae > Ferdinandcohnia > Ferdinandcohnia salidurans. Next base: position 114,756 of record NZ_JBHUEK010000026.1, on the reverse strand, counting down.
TTTTATAGCTGTTCTCCATTGGGCAGTTGTTAAGTATTCTTCATAAAATTTCTGTTGCTCAGCAAGGTTTTTGGCAGAAAACAACTGATTCCAAACCGTCTCGTCATATACATTCCGGCAAATGTTTTCCCCTAAAAATCTATAAAAACGCTCATTTACACCACAATGATTAATTCCCTTTTCTATTTCACTACGATGCAACTTCCAAAATTGATTCGCATAATCAGGCAATTCTTCAGCAATCTCTTCATACATTTCATTCCGATTTCCACAATCCATTTCCCCAATGAAAGCTAGAAAATTATTCAGAGAAAACTGCTGAATCGCTGCCCTTTTCAACTCAATCAAAGCACATTGTGCGGGATTCAAATCAACACAGAGAACTTGGTCTATCGTATCAGTCAGAATGGAAAAAGCCGTACATCCACCTGAACCAACTACGAGCACTTTCTGTGGCCCTACTACTCTTGTAATCTCTCTTTCTACCAAACTGTCCTCTCTTATCTGTGAAAAATATATGTCAGACATTGCTCACGACCCCTCCTTCGAATAAATCCAAGACTTCTTTTTTTCCTTCTTTCCAATTCAACATTCTTTTTCTTCCACTTTCCAGCTGACGATTGAATGTATCTCGAGCATTTGGATCATCCGGTATTGTGGAGTATAGGACGACATTTACTCCTTGTGATAAGTCCAATTTTCTTGAACAAAGCCAATTCTCTACTTCAGGATAAGTTGATTTATATTGATAGAGTGGATCCTTTGATTTTGAAGTTAGTCGCTCAAGATCTAGCTCACCTATATGTGTAAGCTTTTTTGAGAAAACGTGAACCTTCTCCTTTACTTCTTCAGGAACCTCGGATACCTGGAATTTCGGGTAAGCGCAGTCATCAAACAACGCTTTAAAAAGCAGCAAAACCTCTGGATTCTCAATTTCTGCAAGTAGGTGTATTTTTCTACCTACATTCTTTTCCATTAACACTTGAATATAAGACATGAAAAGGTCTAAAAAACAGCTCATTCGCGAAAACAAAGGACCAAAGTATACGAACTTCTCGTCTCCTAGGTCAAAGGTTTGAACGAGTTGGAAGGCAAAAAGCTTTTGATTTCGTCTTAAGCATATTACCTGATCGTATATCTCAAATCTTGAAAAAAGATACGCCTCCCTCACCTTGCTTACTCGGCTTGAAAATGAGAGCATTTCTTCTTTGTGTTTTAAAAGTAATTGATTTGTCTCAATAATCTCTAATAATTGAGTCACTCATCACACCAACCAATTCCTATAGTGTAAAATTACACCATTTATTCTTTAGTGTAATTTTACACTATTCGGAATAAATTTCAAGTATATTTCCTTAATTTTCTATAGATAATAAAAGAGCCTAGTTTATACTTAGATACCTGATGTACAGTTGTATTTTGTATTTTCAATAAACACATCTTGTAAACTTAATATTACGTTTTTGTAAACTTTGTAAAATTTTTATTGTAATTTCGACAAATTTAGATAAAAATATTCTTTGTGTGTTTTTATATTTCATTATTGGAGGAACAACAATATGTTCGCAAATAAGAAAAAAGATGTTTTTTTCGAAGCACTTACATCTATCTCTTCAAATTTAAAAGAAGCGGCAGATTATTTCGTACAGTTTAAAATTAAAAATGTAAGTGACTTGAAAGAGTTTTCGAGTCAAATGAAAGACTATGAGAGAAAAGGCGATGATGTTATTCATGGCTTAATCACTCAACTTAATAAATCCTTTATTACCCCCATTGAGCGAGAAGATATTCTACAATTGGCGATGAAAATGGATGATGTACTAGACGGGATGGAGCAATGCGCAGCACGCTTTGAGATGTATTCATTGACCGATACCGACGAATACATGACTACATATGCTGACCTAATCCATAAAAGTACGGTTGAAATTTTCCATGCCATTGAACTTCTTTCAAATAAAAAACTGTTAGATATGCGTACGCATGCGATTAAAATCAATGATTATGAATCACAATGTGACGAACTCTTAAGGGTTTCAATCAAACAGCTTTTCCAAACTGAAAAAGACCCAATAAAGATTATCCAACTTAAGGAGATTTATGAGATTCTTGAAGGCATTTCAGACTACTGTGAGGATGTTGCGGATACGCTTGAAACCATCATTATGAGAAATGCGTAAGGGAGAATCTTATTAATGGATACGTTACTATTATTAACGGTATTAATTGTTTTTTTTGCATTAGCATTTGACTTCATTAACGGTTTTCATGATACAGCTAATGCAATAGCGACAAGTGTTTCTACAAAGGCACTTAAGCCAAGAGTTGCTATTGTCCTTGCAGCCTCCATGAACTTTATTGGTGCTATTACATTTACGGGTGTTGCCAAAACAATCACCAAAGATATTGTTGATCCTTTTGCGATAGAAAATGGATCAGTTGTTATCTTAGCAGCCCTACTTTCGGCAATTGCATGGAACTTGATAACATGGTACTACGGGATCCCCAGTAGTTCCTCTCATGCTTTAATCGGGTCCATTGCTGGAGCAGCCATTTCTGCTGCAGGCTTTGGGATTTTAAATTACAGTGGTTTTATAAAAATCTTAGAAGCACTCATTCTTTCCCCTTTTATTGCATTAGCAGTTGGATTTCTTATGATGAGCCTTTTTAAAGTCATTTTTAAAAACACAAATCTATATAAGACAAACAAGGGATTCAGGACCTTTCAAATTTTCACAGCTGCCCTTCAATCTTTTACCCACGGAACAAATGACGCTCAAAAAGCGATGGGTATTATCACGATGGCATTGATTGCTGGTGGATTTACAACCTCTACCGATATACCGCTATGGGTGAGAATTGCCGCAGCAACTGCAATGGGGCTCGGTACATCAATAGGTGGCTGGAAAATCATTAAAACCGTCGGCGGTAAAATTATGAAAATCCGTCCAATAAATGGCGCTGCGGCTGACCTATCTTCTGCTCTAATCATTTTTGGAGCGACTTATATTCATTTACCGGTTAGTACAACACATGTTATTTCATCCGCAATCATGGGTGTCGGTTCCGCTCAACGTGTAAAAGGCGTAAAATGGGGTGTTGCCCGTAAAATCGTCCTCACTTGGGTGATTACACTTCCAATCTCAGCATTGTTAGCAGCACTCATTTATCAAATCATTAACCTATTTTTCTAAAAGGTGGCTACTGCCACCTTTTTTTATTTGTTATAATATAATTGTAAAAAGATGACATTAGGAGGCATTCCAATGGTGCACTCACTCAAGAAGAACAGATCAATTTATATTTTTATTATCTTGGCACTATTGATCATTAGCTCAAATTATACAGTGATGGTCATTCAGCCATTTGAGCCTGTCACAGATACATTGATTCTCGCATCCTTGTTTGATTTAACAATCGTGTTACCTCTTTTCTTCTATTTATTTGTGGTTAGAAATCGTTTTTCCATGATTACTCTTCTTCCTGTTGTGATTGGCGGCTTTTGGTTTGCATACTTCATTGTTCCCCATCATGATATCGCTATTTTTAATTACTTGAAATACGGAATCTTTCTAATCGAAGGCCTCTTTATTGCAATTGAATTGTTTCTTGCCGTCTTGTTAATCCGTAAAATTCCAACTCTCATCCAGAATTACAAACAACAAAAAGAAAACTCTTTTTATTATCCTGCAACTATACGTGGAGCCTTGAATCAAACATTTGGTAAGAAAAAGCTTCTTGATATCCTTGTGTTCGATTTCACCATTTTCTATTATGCATTCTTCGTTTGGAGGAAAAAATGGGAAAGTAAAGCTGACACTCATGTGTTTACCATCCATACAAAATCAGGTTATTTTGGGTTGTTTATTATGTTGGTACATGCGATGATCATCGAGGTAATCGGGGTTCACTTTTTAATTGCCCACTTCTGGAGTCCAATTGCAGCTTGGATTTTTACAATTTTTGATTTATATGCGTTGCTTTGGATTATTGCAGACTACCAAGCAGTGCGTCTTTCACCAATTGTAATCAATGATGGTAAGCTTTTTGCACAGGTTGGAATAAGACGTGAAATTGAAGTTGATGTAGACAATATCAAATCAGTTCAAGATACAATTACCGATAAAAAAGCAAGATCAAAGGAGAAAGATAGTTTTTCAATCACTCTTCCTGATTTCTTTGAAGAAGATCCACAATTTGAGATTGAATTAATCAAACCAGTTTTTGCTTATCTGCCATTCGGGAAGAAAAAAAAGATCACAAAACTTTATGTAACAGTAGATGAAAAAGAAGCTTTTTTACAGGAATTAAATAGCTTTGTTAAAGAAAATGATTCTGAATCCTAACATTAATCAAATAAGTGTATTTTGCTCGGCAATTTGCCGAGTTTTTTCATTTTAAGCGAGAATTGAAGGCTAGTCTATTCTACTAACTTTTTAATATACATATAGTAAGGCTGGCCTTAAGGATGTGAAATTTTTGAAATCGTTTATTCATGGAAAAAAGACATTTTATCGTGGTTTAATTTTTATTGTTGTGTATCTTAATACTTTGTTAACTTTTGCTATTATATATATTTTTTTAGATTTACTAGACCTAGGTGCGGTACATGACCATTATGCATCAGATTCGCACCAAGAACAGTCACTAGATATTGTGACTCGGTCGCTATATTTTAGTGCGATTACTCTCTTATCGGTTGGGTATGGGGATGTAACTCCATTTGGTATCTCAAGGGCTGTAGCGATTATTGAAGCGTTAATCGGTTATTTGTTACCTGTGGTCATCGTGATTCAGTTTCTCCCTCCTTTTCGAAATACAGAAGGTGATAATTATCCGTATGATTAGAAATGAGCTAGTCCATCAATGGGCTAGCTCCTCATTTTAAAAAGGTTGTTCATCTTGCGCCATTTCAACGAGATGGCCGGCTCTTTCCACTTTAGTCTTTAAGTATTTTTGGTTAAACTCTGACACATCTCCCCAAATTGGCATCCGTTCTGAAACATTCATTCCTGAATTTTTAAGGGCATCGATTTTTTTAGGATTATTTGTTATTAAGGAAACAGGTTTCGTCCGTAACGACTTCAAGACACGAATCGCATCGTCGTAATTTCTAGCATCATCCTTAAATCCTAGTTGGATATTTGCTTCAACTGTATCTAAACCATTCTCTTGAAGGATATAGGCCATTGCTTTACTAAATAAGCCTATTCCTCGACCCTCATGATTTGCTAAATAAAATAAAGCACCTGCCCCATGGTCCACAATGATTCTCATTGATTGTTTTAGTTGATACCCGCAATCACAACGCTTGCTTCCAAAAATATCACCCGTATGACAAATACTATGCATCCGAATTAAAGCCTCGTCTGCATTTTCAAAATCTCCATATACTAAAACACTTGATTGCTGTTTTTCAGCAAGGTTTGTTGCTGAAAGCTTTTCTATGATTCGATTTGCATCCAGCGTTACCTCATCACAAAGTAGCCAGCAATACCACTGAAAAATGACGGTTTCTCCATCTAAATTCACTGGAAGCTTAATTGGTCCAACTAAGTAAATGGCTTTATCTCCTCTTTCAATAAGTTTAATTTTTTCTTGTAAAATGGATATAATTTCTTTAGAAATCACGAATAATCCCCCTTGCTCAATTGGTTACAAGTAGTTTTTGATTAATATCATTTATTTATCCACCCTAACCTTCTCGTTTTTAATGCTTGGGTCTTGCTTTTTAAAGATAAAAGGTGATATAGTTACCTAGGTAACTAATTATAATGAAATAGGCATTGAGGTGTTTTTATGCAAACTGGCCATACTCTATTTCACGCAGTGCATCAGTTGTCACGACAGCTTACAAAACATGTAAATGAAACGTTAGAACCCTTCGGACTATTCGGCGCGCAATGGTCCGTTTTATTTGTTTTAAAAACAAAAGGGACATCAACACAATCTGAGCTATGTGACTATTTAACTGTTGAGGCTCCACCGATGACTCGAAATATACAAAAGCTCGTTAAGCTTGGATATGTCAGACAAATTCAAGGTACAGACAAGCGTACCAAGCAAATTGAATTAACGGAAAAGGCACTAGCTGAGTATCCAAAATGGGAACAAGCTATGATCGAAATGAATGAAAAGCTCGTAGAAAATTTTCCAATAGAATTGCAGGACCAGTTATATGAACTTTTAAACCATTGGTTCCATCAGGTTAAGAATTAACACCAGGAGGTAAAGTATGGGGAAACAAAAACTTTGGACGAAGGATTTTATAAATCTTTCGGTTAGTAACTTTTTTGTATTTTTGACGTTTTATTATTTATTAGTTTCATTGCCGGTATACACGTTGAATGATTTGGGAGGAAATGAATTAGAAGCAGGGCTCATGGTTACTGTCTTTTTATTCTCTGCAATCATCGTCCGTCCTTTTGCGGGTCAATGGTTAAATACCCTTGGTAGAAAGAAGGTTCTCACTCTTTCATTACTTATTTTCATGATTTCATCGCTATTCTATTTCTTCACTCCATCCATCTACTCTGTTTTATTGCTACGTTTATTCCATGGAATTGGATTCGGAATGGCAACAACCGCTGCTGGAGGGATTGTTGCAGACATTATCCCCGATTCTCGAAAAGGAGAGGGCATGGGATATTTTATTATGTCAAACAACTTAGCAATGGTTATTGGTCCATTCTTAGGGTTAACACTCTTGAATAAATCCGGAATGAATAGCGTGTTTATAGTTGGAGCAATTTGTTCAATTCTTGCATTAGTAACAGGTTATTTTGTAAAAGTTCCTGAAAGAACACAAGAAAAATTAATACAACAAAAACCAGTAAAAACAAAATTGTCCTTCGGGGATCTCTTTGAGGTTCCTGCGATAAAAATTTCAATTGTCGGTGGACTATTAGGGATTGTATACTCTTCTCTCTTATCTTTCGTTTCCGTGTACGCCCAAGAAATTGGATTATTTGAGGTTTCAAGCTTCTTTTTCGTAGTATATGCTGTAGTACTTCTAGTTTCTAGACCTTTCACTGGAAGATGGTTTGATCAATACGGAGCAAATAAAATTGTCTATCCATCAATCGTAGTGTTTGCAATTGGTATGCTGTTTCTCGGAATTTCATCAACTTCCTTTATGTTCTTATTTGCTGCTGCCTTAATCGGGTTAGGCTGGGGAACATTATTCCCAAGCTTCCAAACAATTGCTGTTCAAGCTGCAGCCCCTACACGTAGAGGAACAGCAACAGCTACATTCTTATCAATTTATGACACTGGTATCGGTTTAGGTTCATCAATTGTCGGCCTTCTAAGCGCACAAATCGGGCTCGGCACGTTTTATTTCTTTAGTGGTTTTTATGTGTTATTCGGGATTATACTTTATTATTTACTTCATGATCGAAAAACAAAACTTGTTGTACAAACGGAACAAACTTATCATCAAACATCAGAATCAATCTAGGATAGAAGGGATTTTCCTTTTCTGTCCTTTTTATTTTAATTAAAGGATAATGTTATTTTAAATAAGCAGATGATTAGATTGGCATGATGTTAATGGGTATAATTATGATTGAATACTATTTTACATAAGGAGTGATTGTACAATGTTTGATGTTATTATTGTCGGCGCCGGTCCTGCAGGCGCAAGTGCAGCTTTATTTACAGCTAAGGCTGGTAAGAAAACTTTACTTTTAGATAGTGATAAAGGTATGACCAAGCGTGCTTGGGTTGAAAACCATTATGGCGTTACTGAAATTGAAGGCCCTGAACTAGTTGAAATTGGCCAAAAACAAGCTGCAAAATTTGGTGCTGAAGTTGTTCAACAGGCGGTTACTTCTGTTGAAAAAACTGAAAACGGTTTTAAGGTTGTAACTGATAACGGTGATTACGAAGGAAAATACGTGGTTTTTGCAACTGGAGCTTTAACGGACGTGGCCGCTGCTGCAGGAGTCGCTACTAAAGAAGGCACAGAGCCTCGTATTAAAACAGTTCTTGATGTTGATGCATCTGGTAAAACAAATGTTGAGGGTATCTGGGCTGCTGGTACATGTGCAGGTGTAAGTGTTCATACGATTATTACGGCTGGTGACGGTGCAAAAGTTGCAATTAATATCATCAGTGAAATCAATGGTGAGCGTTATGTTGACCATGATGTGTTAAAGAAATAAAATGTCATAAAAAAACCAGGTGAATAAATTATCACCTGGTTTTTTTATGGGGATGTGACTACCAATAATAGCTAAAATTGTACATAATAAGGTCGATGCCAGTAATCATTATCTGAAACTATTTTTAAATATGAACGTAATACATAATAGGAATAAAAACAGAAAGAGGCATGCAAATGGAATCTAAACATATACTCGAAAGTGAACTAAAAAAGATAGAAGTATGGGAAAAAGACCAGAGTGGTTTATGGTTTTGGGAACGAATTGGTCGACTCCCATTTAAGCTTCTAGATAAACTAACTCCTAAGTTTATCCACGAAAAAATCGGCATTTTACTTGATGAAATTGGAAGCTACATACAAAACGGTGGTAAATATCTCATCCAGGAAAAAGCCATTTTTAATCTAATTGAAAAAAAAGCAAATAGGCCCATTGAAAAGATTGCAGATATCGAACAAATCCCGCTTCAAAAAATGATTGAAGTCAGCCAAGAGCATTCAGAAAAATGGGCAAAAGTGGCCACCCTGCAAGGAGCGACGACGGGGATCGGTGGTATATTTACACTTGCAATCGATATTCCTGCTTTGCTTGGAATGTCATTAAAAACACTTCAGGAAATCGCAATTATTCATGGATTTGATCCAAACGATAAAAACGAGCGAATTTTTATTATTAAATGTTTACAGTTCTCTTCTGCTGATGTAGTTGGGAAGCAGGCAATTCTAAAAGAACTTACCTCCTTTTATCAAGGCAGAAATTCTTCGAATGAAATGATGTCACAACTCCAAGGTTGGCGTGAAGTTGTGTATACCTACCGAGACTCACTTGGTTGGAAGAAACTCTTTCAAATGATACCAATTGCAGGGATTCTTTTTGGAGCTGTCTCCAATCGCTCGATGATTCAAGATCTCACGGAGACTGGAAATATGTTATACCGTAAAAGAAGAATCCTAGAAAGATTAAAAGATGAAGCACCAGCATCCTAAAAGTCCCATTTTTATGGGTCTTTTTCAGGATTAAGGACTCCCTCCAAACTAGTCGGTCACATTTTTTATTAATAACGAATAAGATACTCAAGAGACTAACACAAAGGAGTTATCAACTTATGAAATGGAAAAATTACGGATTATGGGTCTCTCTTGGATCGATTTTATATATGGTATTTAAAGATTTAGGTATGCAAATAGATTTAACATCATGGGAAACATACGTGACTGCAATATTAGGCTTACTGGGAGCTTTAGGGATCATTTCAAATCCGGATAAAGGTAAAGGTTTCTTTGACAAAATACCCGATACACCTGTTGAGGCAATTGCTCAAGTTACGGAACAATTACAAAACCAAAATCAACCCCCTACAGGTCCAGATGGAAATACATCACAAAACCACATTCAGAGTCCACCTAATGTCCAGCAGAACCAAAGCTATATTTCACAACAAACAATGATCGACACACCGCAACAGCAACCACAGAATCAAATGGATCCTGGTCAATCTCACTATCAAGTAAATCAAGTTCAAAATGAATATCAAGATTACCAAAACCAAACAACTCATACTCAACAATTTCAACAACACCAAAGTAATGTAAATAATGCGACTTACATGCAAGAAGTCGAACCAGCACAGGTTCAATCTGAAGTTAATATAGACTCTAATCAGTATGCCGAAGTGTCTAATCAAGAGCAGACACCAAGTAATTTTGACAGAAGTTCTATTCACGGAATGCCAGCACCGCCAAATGAGCATATGTAGTAAGTTTTTCCAAGCGCCTGGTAAGCAGGTGCTTTTTCATTGAAATAATATGAATAATTAACTGGGAAATATAAGAAAATAGATATATAGCGAACTGAAGTGTGGTGGGTAAAACGATGTGAAAGCTGTAGAACGTATATTTTGGAGTATTGCATTACCAGGGTTCGGACAATTATTAAATAAACAATATGTAAAGGGTCTAACCTTTATTTTCTTAGAATTCTTGGTCAATACCCTTGCAAATTTCAATGAAGTCATCATGCTTAGCTTTTTAGGTGAAACACAACAAGCACTTGCATCTACTAATTATGGGTGGCTCATGTTTTATCCTTGTTTGTACTTTTTTGCCATGTGGGATGCATTTAAAGAAGCTGGTGGTGGAAAAGCTCCCTATTCCTTTTTACCATTTGCATTTTGTGCTTATTTTGTTACCGTCGGTTTAATGGTCGCGCCTAAAGCTATTTTTTGGGGTATTACCTTTGGACCTGTTTTTTTTCCAATGATTTGTGTAATTCCCGGGCTAATAGTTGGTTTTCTCATAAGAAAAATCATCCTAACCTTTGGTAAAGAGGACGCTCTCGTGTAATACATATCACAAAAGGTTGCTGAGTGTTAACAGCAACCTTTACCATTTATTTCACCTTTTTATACAATTTTTGTTTTTTACTGATTTCCTCGTAATAAACTTCTTTTTTATCGAAACACCGAGGAAGGAACATCAAAGATATGCCAAAGAAAGAGGATAAATATGAGTGAGGCAACCCAGGCACGAATTGGCCGCACATAATGTAAACGAAGAATGGAGAACATCACGAGGTTAAATAATACTGACCACCCCAAGCTCCAACCATGATTATATTTTATAAGTCCAACAAATAAATCCACAGCTTCATTCACAGCATAAATGCCGCCCCATATTAAGATATAGAACAATTGCTTTATCCAGGTACTTTCTTCTGGGTATTTTCCTAAAAAGATGAGTATGGTTGCTGGATATTTTATAGCCATTATTGAAAAAACGATATGTGTGTTGGTCAGACCAATTCCTTCATCAACACCTTGAGGAGTATATGTCCACATCGCAAACTTGTCAGATAACAAATATAAATAAAGAAAATCCCCCAATAGCAAAAAGAGGTAGGTTGGATAGTATTTTTTAAAATTTCTCCAATCTCCCCAAATAAATAACGCTGCTAGCCAAATTAAACCATAAATTGCATTCACAAAAAGGCACCTCAGTTACTCTAACTGTAAAAATTTTGAAGTTACCTTTTATTGTTTCCTAATAATAATCATTATAGACAAAAAAACACGCTGCCAAATAGACAGCGCGTTTCCTATCTTAATGATTTACTGCTTTATCAAGACCACCTGGTGTCTTGTGTACTGAAAGCTTCTCAACTAATTTATTGCTTTCTGTATTTAATCCTTTAATGTTCACGTTTATCCCATTTTGATGGTATTTCATGACGACCTTATCAATCGCGCCTACCGCAGAGTCATCCCACAGGTGGGCATTTGATAGATCTAAATCTATTTCTTTCACATCTTCTTTGTAATCAAAACTATTGACAAAATCAGTAACTGAAGCGAAGAACAACTGCCCTGAAACATGGTACACTTTCTTTTGCGAATTCTTTGCTGAAAGACTTGTAACTTTTACTTTTGAAATCTTTGAAGCAAAGAAAATTGCACTCAGAATGATTCCAACTAAAACACCTTTTGATAGGTCATGTGTCTGTAAAACTGTGATCACTGTTACAATCATGACAATTGTGTCCGTGATTGGAACCTTATGGAGAGTGCGTAAGGCCGACCAGTCAAACGTTCCGATTGAAACCATGAACATCACCCCAACGAGGGCTGCCATTGGAATTTGAACTAAGAAATCTTTAAGTACTATGATTAAGACCATTAAAAATACTCCGGCTACAAACGCAGAAAGTCTTCCACGACCTCCAGATTTAACGTTAATTACAGATTGTCCGATCATCGCACAACCTGCCATTCCGCCAAAGAAGCCAGAAACGATATTTGCTATCCCTTGCCCACGTGCTTCTTTATTTTTATCACTTTCTGTATCTGTCATATCATCAACAATCGAAGCTGTTAATAATGACTCAACTAATCCAACAATTGCGATTGATAAAGAATAAGGGAAGATAATTTTTAATGTTTCAAAATTCAACGGTATATCAGGGAGTAAAAAAATAGGTAATGTTGATGGAAGCTCCCCCATATCTCCAATTGTACGTACTCCACTATTAGTTAATACTGCGATTACTGTCATAACAATGATAGCTACTAATGGTGATGGAACAGCCTTTGTAAAACGCGGGAAGATATAAATAATGGCTAAGGCTCCTGCTACCATTGCGTACATTTGCCATGATTCACCTGCAAAATGCGGTAATTGAGCCGCAAAAATCAAGATCGCAAGTGAGTTCACGAAACCAGTCATGACTGAACGAGGGACAAATTTCATAAGTCTCCCAAGCTTTAACACACCCATGATAATTTGGATAACACCCGTTAAAATCGTTGCAGCAAGTAAGTATTGGAGGCCATAATCTGCAACCAATGTCACCATTAGTAATGCAGTTGCTCCTGTTGCTGCAGAAATCATACCAGGTCTTCCCCCAACAAATGCAATTGTCACGGCAATACAAAATGAGGCGTACAACCCTATCATTGGGTCAACTCCTGCAATTAGTGAAAAGGCAATTGCCTCCGGAATTAGCGCAAGTGCAACAACAATCCCTGCCATAATATCTCCTCGCACATTGCCAAACCATTCAGTTTTAAATGTTGATAAATTCAAATCAGCACCTCTTTCTATTTTGATTAATGTATTACTCCGGCAAATGCCTTCATGTTTTTTGACTTTCAACTCTCATGAAAGTCGGGTCCGTCGTGAACAAATCAAAGTATAGCGGATTTCAGCTAATATGTGAAATTAGTATGTAAACGCAAACATTTTACCTCACCTTCATTATTCTTCTGTTTTCTTCTATTTTCACTGCGACTTAATAAAATTCTTAATTCCACATGGTAGTTTTTAGTGCGGTACTCAAATAAAAAGACAGTCAGTACTTTTTAAATAAAGCACTGACTGCCTTTACTCGATTTTACTTTACAATTAGCACTGGACAATTTGCACGCTTGGCAACTTTGTGACTAACACTTCCAAGCACAAACTCCTGTAGAACATTTAGTCCTCTGCTACCAATGATGACGAGGTCAAACTGATTTTTATTCGCATAATTTACAATAGTAGGTCCTGGTTCGCCATGAAGAAATGTTATGTCATAAGAAACACCTGATTTCCTCATTATTTGTTCAATTTCTTTTAATCGTAGTCTTCGTTTATCACCAATATCCGGAGCATTCCAATTTTCTAATACATCGGATTTGACTTTATTGTGATCGACTACATATACGATTTCAATTTTTGTATCTAATTTTCCGTTTGTAAGCATTATTGCATGTTCAGCCGCCCGTTTGGAGTGCTCAGAACCATCTGCAGCTAATAGGATTCTATTGTACATAATTGACCTCCCTATTTAATGCGCTTCTTAATTTAAATTCTTTACAATATACTCATTCTCCTTTTCCTACTTTATATTTTTATTTACCACCTTGAATTTCCTATAGTAAGTTATCTAGTAAGTTCCAATATCTCATTGTAAGTATCTAACGTTAGTTGGGGATCCGGATCTACATGTTGTATTTTTGGAACATTAAAATTTGTTAATACAAAATGATGCTTAGCCTCGATTTCATGTCTTGCCAAAATATGCTTACAGCATGCTAGAGGGCAACCGTCAATCGCAATGATATCCCTTCCTGATTTTGCTGTTTTAACAAGTGGTTTAACATCTCCGCCTACTCCTGCAATGCAAGACATTTCAGCTATATTTTCTCGATCCATTTTTATCGCTATTGTATTTGCTGTTTGCGCAGCGGACGAACAGCCTGAACAAGAATAAACTAGAGGCAAATTCTTTTTTTCCACTTTATATCCCTCCCTTTATAATTGGAATCAATTTTAGTATATTTACTATTTTATTTCTGTGAGGAACATCACCATTTTCAGACTTTTTAAAAATATACACAAAAAAACTACCAATGGGGTAGCTTCTTCAAATTTGACCCTATTCGAAAAACAGAAAATATAGTTACTTTGCTAAAAATATGTTAAAATTTTTGTATAAGAATTATTATTTTAAATACAATTTTGAATATATTTTTAAAGTATATAAAATAGTATAGGTGATGGAGTTCACCTTTAACTGCCACTAGGCTAATGACTCCTGTCAGTAACTTTATCTGGCAGGAGTCTTTTTATTTTCACCTAAAATGGGAGGAAAAACAAAATGGTTTATCTTTTAATTGGGATTGCAGGATTTTTAGGGGCAATTTTAAGGTATTTTATTGGTTTTGTATTGTTCGACGAAAGTGCAGTGTTTCCGTTTGCTACTCTTACCGTCAATCTTATAGGGAGTTTTCTATTATCTTGGTTCACAACTGCCTTAGTGGAGAGGCTTTCAATCCCTGCTAACTTAAAAGCCGCTATCGGAACGGGGTTTGTTGGATCATTTACGACTTTTTCTACGTTAAGTGTGGAAACGGTCACGCTTGTTAAAACTGAAGAGTTATTTTTAGCATTCATCTATATATTTGCTAGTATTATTGGGGGATTAATCATGAGTCGATTAGGATTTCGTGTTAGTAAAGGAGAAGCAGTCGGATGAGCCTTGTTAATATCATATTGGTTGGAGTTGGAGGATTCTTTGGAGCAATTACTCGTTATGCAGTCAGTCAATTTATCAATAAGAAATTTTCATTTCGTATACCAATTGCTACACTTTTAATAAATTTATCAGGGTCTTTTCTTCTTGGGTTCATTATCGGAATGGGGATTGGAGGATATGCCTTTTTATTACTTGGTACTGGATTTATGGGGGCATTTACAACATTTTCGACATTTAAACTGGAAGGAATACAACTCCATATTGGCAAACGAAAAAAAGATTTTTTCATCTACAACTTATTAAGTTACGGCGGGGGGATCATGTTAGCCTTTATAGGGATTGAAGTGGGGTATTTCTTGGTATGAGTGTTAACACCGTATGTAATCTTTAAAGCAATTGTATTTCATGTATTAACTAATAACACAAGGACGGACCTCCTGTTACATAACCAAGAGGTCCGTCCCCTACTCATTAAATATATTTCCTATGCACGGTTTTTCCATCATACGTAAATACAACAGATTTATTCTCTAATACGGTCTCCATGTGGACGGGTCTGCCCCATAGTTGATAAATGTAAGGTAGTACTTTTTCAAGATATTTTAAATCAAGCTCTATGTCTTCGTACCAATGTTTTAGGAAGAGCTCCCCGCTTTTTAGATAGTCACCATCGGTTACAGTGATATACGGGAACCCACCGTTGACACGCATGTTCACGAGCTGGTCACGAACCTGTGTCCATTGTTTATCAATGACTTTATAATCTCGTCCTTGCTTTTGGAAGAGATACATGTCTTCGCGCAGGACTAAATCCTTCGTTAAGTAATTTCGAATGAAAGAAATATCTGATTCCACTTCACGAACCTCAAAGATTTTTTCACGCCCAGATCCTGGCTGAACACCACGTTCCTTCATTTCCTTCGTTGGGTTATTGTAACGTTCCTCTATGTCCTCAAAGATTTTTAAACCTAAGTAATATGGATTAATGCTTGTTTTGGATGGTTGCACTACACCTGCATTGAGCTTCGCAAACTCAATTGCTTCATCAGAAGTAAGATCCATTTCTCGGAGAATCCGCTGATGCCAATACGAAGCCCAGCCTTCGTATCGAAAAGGTGTTAATTTTATAATTTGTGTGCAAATAAACTTATTAGGTAAATATGATAAAAAGTTACATTTTTCACCTTAACTTTTTATTAATATGAGAATGCTTAACTACAATTCTTTAAATGAAGCTAACCGTCCACACCAAAACAAAAATATAAGCATTAAACGATGAAACTCCCTGTATTAACACCATTTACATGTCTCAGAGTGATCTTTTGATGAGGGAAATATCCACCATTTGGAAATAATTTTATATTTGTGTTCCCCCACTTCAGTATTTCTTCACTTTTTAGTCCAACAAACCTTTTTTTTGCGATGAGTCCCTTTACATTTTGCTGACTTTCGATAGCTTTTTTCTCTGAATCAAGTTTTGAACTATCTGTAAAGGAAGTATATAGATATACTTCCCTAATATCACTTATTCCCACAACATTGCAAAAGGAAATTGCACGAAGTAAGGCTCCTCTATACTGTTTTAACACTTTCGACCAAGTTGACGAGGAAAGTGTTGATTTAAGCTCGAAAATATATATAATTGCATGTCTATTCTGACTTTCATTAATTTGTAAAACTACTCCGTCAGCACATTTTTGATTATTGATAAACTTAAGCCATTGTGTCTTTTCCTCTTCCAACTTATAGTAACTTATGTTTGGTAAATTAGGAAATATCACTTCTAGCTCTGCTTTACCACTATCCTGTGTTTCATTGATAATAATTTTATGATTCTCTTTTTTGTAGAAATTTTCTAGTACACGGTTAAAATCAATTCCTATTGTTACCATCTAAATCTTCACCTATATTTTGAATTTTATCAGTTTCAATTATCAGTTTTTCTAATGCATTATTAAAAGTAGGCATTTCATACCCATAAAGGTCTAATTCTAATTTCTCAACTTCAGTAATACTATTGTTAGATGAAAATTGGTACGCGTTCACCACAGAAACATCATCTAATATATCTTTAGATTTAAAATTAAGTGTTTCGATTATTTTATTCTTGTTAGGATGCTGTGATAATGTGAGCAGATTATTAATCTTTTGCATAAGACTATCGCTATGTGTTGTAATCCAAACATTTTTATTTCTATTCAACAAATGAAATAAAAAGCGTGCCACTTCCATCTGAATTTTTGGGTGTAAATGAGACTCTAGTTCTTCTATGATCCATAAATCAGGATCATATGAAGAAGATAAAAACATTACTATCGGTGCCAACTCAGCAACAAGAGATGAAGTAACATGAAGTGGTATTCCAACATCTGAATTGCTTGGTACAAATTCAAAGTGTTCAAACGAGTCCTTTGATAGTTTCCCTTCTAATATATTTCCTGTTAAAAAATCAAGCTCCTCTTTGTACTTTTTTTGATTATCAGCATCCAAGTTTAATTTTTGCAATTTCTCTAGGAACATAATTGTAGGTAAAGTTAAATTAGTCCCTGCTATCTGATTTTTATATTCTTCATTTATTTCTATGTCGATTTCTTCTATATCTTCAGCATTATTTCTTTGATTACCTAATATTGCCCGATATGTATGCATAAACCCTGTCCTTGATGCTGGAAAATATATTGGCTGAAGATAACTAAACCTTGACTTAAAAGTAAGAGGATAACTATAAAAATTATAAAAATCTTTTCGAATCAGCATATATAATACTCTTCTAAAAACAGTTCTCAAAAGTATACTTCTATCATCCCGTACAATATAAGATGAGACTTTTTTATCATCAAGAATCAAAGTAACCCTTAATCCTTCAATTACTTGCACTTCTTGAGCACCTTCAGAGTCATCAATAGGAAAAATTCTTTGATGTCTTTCAACTTTTACCTCCAATTCCAAGAATTCTTTCCTCTTAATTTTAATATTGTCTAAAGTAATTGAGTGATTAAAGATCTTCTTAATAAAACTTTCCTTTTGTAATTTTAGTGATTCATTAAAATAGTATATAAGTTCATTTTGTAATTCAGGAGTGATTTTAAATTTTGTTTCATGTGTTGAAGATATTATATTTATGTTCCGTTCTATAAAATCATTGTAGCCTTCAAGGTGAACAATATTTCTAATAATATCATCAGTTTCTGTAATAAGTCCCCAAAGCAACTCCATAATATAACTTTTCCCACTGTTATTATCCCCTACAAATATCATAAAAGGGCTAACCTCAATCGAAGCATTCCTGATTTTACCAAAATTTTGAACTTCTAATGTCCACTTATTCATTGTCTACCTCCACATATTTCAATCAGAAACATCAAAATTTATTATACTTTAAATTAAATTTAAACTTAAAATGTATTATTAGTTTATTACTTATCTAAAACCCACTTTATTTATTCTATTTAAGAAATTTGAGTAAGGTTTTTAGGTATTAAATTTGTCATATATATTTTAACATTTATTAATCAAAACTAAAAATTACCTGAAAAAAATTAGTGCTTTCCTATATATCAGAATTAATTCTTTACTAGCATGCTATTTCATCTCGGTTTGTTAAGGCTAAATATACATACTATTCTTCAATACATACTTGATTTCCTTTAAAAAATTATAGAATTATCCAAACAATATAAAAAAAAACGACTTTCAATTCAAGAAATGAATTTGAGTCGTCTTTTAGTACAGAAATTTAATTAAAACCTCAGCTTTTGAGCCGGCTCGATTTCTTAGTAACTTTTTTAGTTAAATATACTTCCTATGCACCGTCTTTCCATCATACGTAAATACAACAGATTTATTCTCTAATACGGTCTCCATGTGGACTGGTCTGCCCCATAGTTGATAAATGTAAGGAAGTACTTTTTCAAGATATTTTAAATCAAGCTCTATGTCTTCGTACCAGTGTTTTAGGAAAAGTTCTCCGCTTTTTAGATAGTCACCATCGTTTACAGTGATATAAGGGAACCCACCGTTTACACGCATGTTTACGAGCTGGTCACGAACCTGCGTCCATTGTTTATCAATGATTTTATAATCGCGACCTTGCTTTTGGAAGAGATACATGTCTTCACGTAGGACTAAATCCTTTGTTAAGTAATTTCGAATGAACGATATATCTGATTCAACTTCACGAACCTCAAAGATTTTTTCACGTCCAGATCCTGGCTGAACACCACGTTCCATCATTTCCTTTGTAGGGTTATTGTATCGTTCCTCTATGTCCTCAAAGATTTTTAAACCTAAGTAATATGGATTAATGCTTGTTTTTGATGGTTGCACAACACCTGCATTGAGCTTCGCAAACTCAATTGCTTCATCAGAAGTAAGATCCATTTCTCGAAGAATTCGCTGGTGCCAATAGGAAGCCCAGCCTTCGTTCATGATTTTCGTTTCAAGCTGTGGCCAGAAATACAGCATTTCCTCACGCATCATTGTTAAAATATCACGCTGCCAATCCTCTAGCTCCCGACTGTATTGTTCAATAAATAAAAGGATATCTTTTTCAGGCTGTGGCGGAAATTTCTTTTTCTTACGTGCAACTGGTTTATCATTTGCTGCCGTTTTATCTAAGCCCCATAAATCATCATAAGGTGATGGCTTTCGCTTTATTTCTTCTTCTTCATCCTCAAGGCTCCAATTAAGCTTTGGCCTCATAAGGGAAGGGTCAATATGCTCTTGAATAGCTAACACTGCATCTAAAAATGTTTCCACCTCAAGTTTTCCGTAAACATGCTCATAATGTTTTACTCGTTCCGCTGTTGCTGCCATACTTTCAACCATATCTCGTTTTGTATTACTAAAACGGAAATTATTTTTGAAAAAATCACAATGTGCTAGTACGTGAGCAACAATCAATTTGTTTTGAATAAGGGAATTGGAATCGAGTAAAAACGCATAACATGGATCAGAATTGATGACGAGTTCGTAAATCTTACTTAATCCTAAATCATATTGCAGCTTCATTCGATAAAATTGTTTTCCAAAGCTCCAATGCGAAAATCGAGTAGGCATCCCATAAGCGCCAAATGTATAAATAATATCAGCAGGACAAATTTCGTATCTCATTGGATAAAAATCCAGTCCAAAGCCTTCTGCAATTTCCGTGATTTCATCAATTGCATACTCGAGCTTCTTGCGGTCAGAATCTCTCACAGTTGATCTCCCCCTTTTCGTCCTTATCACAATTTATGAGTCATTGGTCAAAATGATGAAAGGGGATTTCGTTGTTACACGTTTTTAACGCAAAAGTGGCCACATTCTATTAGTGAATTGTGGCCAAATAGTTGTTCCTTATTTTACTTCTTCGATGCTTAAAGATAAAAGGGACTCTGTTTGTGGATTAAACAGGATCATCACTTTTGCTGTAAATGTGCGATCTTTAGTTTGTACTTTCAATTCAAAAGTATCCTTTGATTGTGTATCGGTAAGTTCTTCTCGTCCCTTATACTGATAATCGCTGATTTTGCTGTCTGGATAATTCAATTTTGCCACATCAATCGCAATCTTACCCCATTTTTCATAATCCGTTGGCAGCGGTTGTTCCTGCTGTGGTGGTTTTTGTGGTGGCTTCTGTTGTGCGCTTACGATACCGCCTCCTACTATTAGAAACATACTACAAAAAATTGAAATAAATATTCGTTTTGTCATGTTCCATACCTCCTATGTAAAAATCAATTGTATTTTGCGCTATTCCTCAAGATCTTAGTCACTTTATTTTTTCCATTTAAACAAAGACTTTAGGCTTTATGTATTCATATTTGTTTTGGATTCTTGTCCAAGATTTACAGCGAGAAAAAAATTGTTTTCTCCACACACTATAATCAACTCCTTAGAAGGAGGGAAAAGCAGTGAATACTGTTGACTATGACAAAGCGCTTTATTACACGCATCGTTCACAGTGGGATAACCTACTTATATTGATGGTTCGAACAAAGGATGATTTCCTTTCAAAAAAGATTGAACACTTCTTACATGCCTATAATTTTGAAAAAGATTATTCTGTTATCGAAAGACAGTTATATTCTTTACTTCGGTATATAGACCATGCGTCCACAGAAAGCATGGAAGAATTAGCTGCACATATGTAAGTGGGGTGAAAATCCCCACTTTACTTTTATCGAAAAAAACAAGACCCGAGGGCCTTGTTTTTAGTTTAATGTGTTATGAACTTGTTCCATTACATCTTTAGAAATGTCATTTAAAGCTTGTTGACTATCTTCAAGTGAACTTCCTTTAACTCCAAAATAGAATTTTACTTTTGGCTCTGTACCCGATGGACGTAGGCAGAACCACGTACCGTCCTCTAAGAAGTATTTTAAAACATTTGATTTTGGAAGAGTGATTTCTTCTTTTTTACTTTCTTCAACGTTTGTTCGGACACTTTCCTTATAGTCCTCAATAAGGGTTACCTTACGGCCAGCAACAATTGTTGGTGGCTCACTACGGAAGCTTGCAAGAAGATTGTTGATTTGTTCTGCGCCCTCTTTTCCTTTTAGAGTTAAGGATTCAAGGCCTTCACGATAATAACCATACTTCTCAAAAATCTCCATTAGGCCCTCATACATTGTCATTCCTTTGTTTTTGTAGAAAGCACACACTTCTACCGCTAATAATGCAGCTTGGACTGCATCTTTATCACGAGCAAAGTCTCCTATTAAGTAACCATAGCTTTCTTCGTAACCAAATTGGAATTTGTATTCTCCTGTTTGTTCGAATTCCTTAATCTTTTCACCGATAAATTTAAAGCCCGTAAGAGTATCAATTGTATCAAGTCCAAATGATTTCGCTATTTCTCGTCCAATTTCAGATGTAACGATTGTCTTAAGCACGATACCATTTTCCGGTAGAATACCTTGTTTCTTCTTTTCTGATAAAATGTAGTGCAGCAAAATGGCACCTGTTTGGTTTCCTGTTAATACGACGTATTCACCATTGTCATCCTTAACAGCTACCCCTAAACGGTCTGCATCTGGGTCTGTTCCGATTAAAACATCAGCGTCAATCCTTTTGCCTTCTTTTATCGCCAATTCGAAAGCTGCATGCTCCTCTGGGTTTGGTGATTTTACAGTTGAGAAATTAGGATCAGGAAGCTCTTGTTCCTTTACCACTGTAACATTCTCGTATCCAAATGCTTTTAAGCCATTACGAACGGGCTTGTTAGCAGTACCGTGGAGTGGAGTAAACACTACCTTAACGCCAACCTGGGAAAGGGTTGGATTAATCGAGATTGTTTTTAGCTTTTCTGTATAGGCATTATCAATTTCTGTACCAATCATTTTAATGAGTCCGGAAGCTTTTAATTCTTCTTCACTGCCAACTTCTAACTCAAGCTCATTATGGATCGCATTTACCTTTTCAATCACTGTATCTGCAGCTTCAGGTGGAAGTTGTCCACCATCAGAGCCATATACCTTATACCCATTATATTCTGGCGGATTGTGGCTAGCTGTCACCACGATTCCTGAAAAAGCACCTAAATGACGAACCGCATATGAAAGCTCTGGAGTAGGTCGAAGTTCATCAAATACATAGGTTTGAATTCCATGTGTAGCAAGGGTTTTTGCAGCTTCCATTGCAAACTCAGGTGATTTGTGACGAGAATCATACGCAATGGCAACCCCACGGCGCTTCGCTTCTTCACCAAAGGACTCTATAAATGCTGCAAGCCCAGCTGAAGCTTTTCTTACTGTATATAAATTCATACGGTTTGTCCCTGGTCCGATTTCTCCACGCATTCCCCCAGTTCCAAACTCTAGATTTTTATAAAAGCAATCTTCAAGTTCTTTTTGATTGTCTTTCTTTTCAAGCAACGCATTCTTGATTTCTTCATCCAACCCTGGCGTATTGAGCCATTGGTTATACTTTTCCATCCAACTCATGTTCGATGCCCCCAATTACAGTTGTATTGTTAATATCTTTGTTTTATCTTCTACTTATTCTATATAAAATCCTGTCTTTTTCCAATTAATTTAACAAAGTTTGTCTTGATTCTTATGAAAATGAGTAAAAAGGCTAGGTTGATCAAAATGAAGTTTATGATTTTTAGTAGGATTCTTGTTATGGTCCCTATTGTACTTATGCAATGGGGACCACTAAGTTTGATCTCTTTTAACTTAACTTTACAGGTGGTACATGTTTAAGGTGGTTGCTGGTTCACTGTTCCCTAATTTTATCCAGATGCGTGCCTATTTAACTGATAAACTGGTTCGCTGTTCCCTAATTTTATCCAGTTACTTACCTCTTTAACGGGTTTACTGGTTTGCTGTTACCTAATTTTATCCAGATGCGTGCTTATTTAAGGCGGTTGCTGGTTCGCTGTCTCCTAATATCCTCCAGTTACGTACCTGTTTAACTGGTTGTCCTGCTCGCTGTCTTCCTCGTATTGTCCGGCGCTGTTTCACTAATTATCACATGGTGGGACCTTATAATTCCCTGAAAGTCAAAAAAACAGACGGATCCCTCCGTCTGTCTACACAAGTAATTATCTCTCTTCAGTTGGCTCAGTTGCGTCTTTAATGTAAGCTTCAACTTCGGCTTCATAGCCTTGTTTTTCTTCTGCAGTCCAGTTAAACTTTTCGGCCATGTAGGAAATAATCTGTTGTTTCCATTGATTGACCCAATCAATATCAAAGAACATCGCACCTGTACGGCGAATGAGGAAATCGATTGGTTTTGTGACCATTTCATATTGAATTCCATATTCCAATGTTGCAATTACTGGCAGATTTGGTTCATTTACTTTATCACTTAAATCGACCATAATACCCTGAATAATATTGATGTTTGATCCATACAATCGCGTTAATTTTTGAGCATCCTTTTGAGAAAGGTGGAATTCGTTCATGAGTTCCTCAACTTTTTTAGCCATAAACGATGGATAGTTTTTCGAACCACCAACTTCTCCACCAGATATAGCCATACTTTTTGTTTGACAAGGTTTAAGTGTAGTTGCCCCTTCTTCTTGTAAAAGCTTTCCAACTTTGTCTACCACGGTTTCGGCCATTTTACGATAACCTGTTAATTTTCCACCAGCAATTGTGATGAGACCAGAATCAGAAACCCAGATTTCATCTTTACGCGATATTTCGGAAGGATCCTTTCCTTCTTCATAAATCAATGGTCGTAAACCTGCCCAGCTCGATTCAATATCAGAATCCTTGACATTTACACTTGGGAACATATAGTTGATTGTATTAATTAAATATGCACGGTCCTCTGTTGTAACTGTTGGATGAGCGGTATCTTTGTCATAAAATGTATCTGTTGTTCCGATATACGTTTTACCGTCACGAGGTATCGCAAATACCATTCGTCCATCTGGTGTGTCATAGTACACTGCTTGTTTTAACGGGAACTTGGATTGATCAATAACAATATGAACACCTTTTGTTAGACGTAATACTTTACCTTTTTTCGAATTGTCGGCTTCTCTCATTTTATCGACCCAAGGCCCGGTTGCATTAACAATTTTTTTGGCTTGTATTTTGTATTCTTTTCCTGTAAGTTGGTCAACTACCTTTACTCCTTTTACCTTTTCATCCTCATAAATAAATGATTCCACCTTGGCATAATTGACCGCTTTTGCACCGCTTTCGATAGCCTTTTTCATCACTTCAATTGTTAAGCGTGCATCGTCTGTTCGATACTCAACATAATAGCCTCCACCTTTAAGACCGTCCTTTTTGATAAGTGGCTCTTTTGCAAGGGTTTCCTCGGCACTTAACATGGATCTTCTTTCCGACTTTTTCACTCCTGCTAAATAGTCGTAAACACGTAGGCCAATGGATGTTGAAAATTTCCCAAAGGTACCTCCTTGATGTAGGGGTAATAGGATCCACTCTGGAGTTGTAACATGTGGACCATTCTCATATACAATAGCCCTTTCCTTCCCAACCTCGGCCACTAATCCAAATTCAAATTGTTTTAAATAGCGAAGGCCACCATGGACGAGTTTTGTAGAACGGCTGGATGTTCCGGCAGCAAAATCCTGCATTTCAACAAGAGCTGTTTTAAGTCCACGGGCAGCAGCGTCAAGTGCTATACCAGCACCTGTTATTCCACCACCAATGATAAATAAATCGTGAACCTCCTTCTCCATATCCGCTAATATTGAACTTCTACCTATACCTGAAAACTGTGTCACGATTCCCACTCCTTAAAGAGGTAGAAAAAAGAGACCACAAAAGTCATTGTACACATAGTGACAATGCTCCTGCGGTCTCTCCCTAATCTCCTACCGAATGATTAACTTATCTTCATGATAGCATACTTATTATTTGAATGCCATTGCAGCCTGTACTGCCTTTTTCCAACCGTTATATAGTTCTTCTCGCTTTTCTTCACTCATTTTGGGTTCAAAGGTTTGATCAATCGCCCATTTACTAGAAATTTCTGATTGCCCCTTCCAATAGCCCACTGCCAAGCCAGCCAAGTACGCAGCCCCTAAAGCTGTTGTTTCATTAATTACAGGACGTTCAACTGGTACTCCTAAAATACCACTTTGGAAATCCATAAGGAAGTTATTTTTCACAACACCACCATCTACACGAAGTGTTTTCAATGATATGCCAGAATCAGCCTCCATTGCAGTTAAGACATCCTTTGTTTGGTAGGCTAGTGATTCTAGAGTTGCTCGGACGAAATGTTCTTTTGAAGTCCCACGTGTAAGGCCAAACACAGCGCCACGTACGTCACTATCCCAATATGGCGCGCCTAGTCCAACAAATGCCGGCACTACATAGACTCCATCCGTTGAAGCTACCTTTACAGCATAGCCTTCGCTATCCTTGGCATCTGTAAACATGCGCAGACCGTCACGAAGCCATTGAATAGCAGAACCTGCGACGAATATACTTCCTTCTAAGGCGTATTCAACTTTTCCGTTAATCCCCCATGCGATTGTTGTTAATAATCCATGCTTAGAAGGAACTGCTTTCTCACCGGTATTCATCAGCATAAAGCAACCTGTGCCATATGTGTTTTTAACCATACCCTTTTCATAACAAGCTTGCCCGAAAAGAGCTGCCTGTTGGTCCCCAGCTGCACCTGCAATTGGCACCTCTTGACCAAAGAAATGATAAGGAGCTGTAGTTGCATACACGTCTGATGATGGGCGAACCTCTGGTAGCATCGACTTAGGTACGGTTAAATGCTTTAATAACTCATCATCCCATTGTAATTCATAAATGTTGTACATTAAGGTCCGGGAGGCATTTGAATAATCTGTTACATGAGCCTTTCCACCTGATAGCTTCCAAATGATCCAAGAGTCAATTGTCCCAAATAGAAGTTTCCCGCTTTCTGCTTTTTCACGTGCTCCTTCTACATAATCTAAAATCCATTTCACTTTTGTCCCTGAAAAATAGGCATCAAGTAGAAGGCCCGTTTTTTGACGGAATGTATCATTTAATCCCTTTGCTTTTAACTCTTCACAAATATCAGACGTTTGACGGGATTGCCACACAATTGCATTGTACACAGGCTGGCCTGTTTCTTTGTCCCACACAACCGTGGTCTCACGTTGGTTTGTAATCCCAATTCCTGCAATCTGCTCTGCTTTTACATTTGCTTCTGATAAAACAGATGCCATGACTGATAAAATGGAACCCCAAATTTCATTTGCATTATGTTCCACCCAACCTGGTTTAGGAAAAATTTGCGTGAATTCCTTCTGCGCAACATGTACAATTTCACCTTTTTGATTAAATAAAATTGCGCGTGAACTCGTGGTACCTTGATCAAGTGAAAGTATGTATTTTTCCAATTAATAACCCCCTATCAAATGCGCCTTGGCGTATTTGCGCCCGATTTTTTTTCGAGCTCGCTCGAAAAACTACCTCTGAAAAATCGTGGCATCCGCCGGAGGCTTTAACTTTATTCAGACGGAATTTGGACCCATCACTAAATTGAGTACTCAAAATTGCATTCATCCCCACTTATAGAAGTAGAAACTTCTTCTGAATCAAGTTAAAACGTTTTCCTTACTTAAAATTAACACGCTTACATATTTTTTTCTACCTGAGATGAGGTGCTTTTTTTAGGTCTAAAATTTTTTCTTGAGAATAAATGTAGTAATGGTCATTTTAAAATTAACTCTTGTAAGGAGTGGAACGCTTTGATTGAAAAAGAAGTTACAGTTACCATCAAGGAAGGACTACACGCTAAGCCAGCGGGGGAATTAGTTCAGAATCTCAGTAGGTTTACAAGTGATGTTGAATTTCAGCTTAAAAATAGATCATACAATGCCAAAAGTATTTTAGGGTTGATGGGAGCAGGTATCCGTGAAGGACAGATCATTACGGTTAGAGTGGATGGTCCTGATGAAGAGGAAGCATTAGAATGGCTGGAAAAGTTTATCTAATTCCTAACGAAAAACCACGATTGAAATATATTTAGATATCAATCGTGGTTTTTTATTACTTTTACTCAAGTTTATAAAAATGCTCCTATTACACATTGAAAGTAAAATAACAAGTGCTGCCCCATGTTTACCCAAACGTGACTGAGATTTCTTTTGTTGCTTGAACTAATGTAGCTATGTGTTTTGTAACCATTTCTTCATGGAAGCGAAATGCGGGACCAGAGATGGAAAGAGCGCCGATCACGCGGTGTTGGTGGTCAAAAACAGGTGCTGAAAGTGCAGAAACGTTAGAACTGATTTCTCCCATACTAATGGCATATCCATTTTCTCGGGTTGCTTGTATTTTTTCAGCTAAAACCTGTCGCTTTTCCAGTGGTAAACTTTGGATTACCCGTTGCTGCGTTTCCTCTGGTTGAAAAGCTAGAATGGCTCGACCAGTTGCTCCTGCATAGATTGGGTGTTGTTTTCCCACTCCGACTGAACGTCGTATTTCCTGTTGACTTTCATATTCCAGGACACATAAGCGCATGTGACCATTCGGAATATAAAATCCAACTGTTTCTTCAGTGATGTTACGCAATTTTATCAACCATGGTTCTACAATTGGTGCATAAGGAAGTTCTGTCATTATTTTATTAGCATAGTCCATAAATACAGTTCCTAGTGAATAAAGTTTGGACTGGGAATCTTGAAAAACAAACCCTTCCATTTTTAAAGTTGTTAATAAACGGTGAACAATGGTGGAAGACAGTTCCAACTCTTTACTGATATAACTAATACTTTGAGGACCTGGTGTCTCTTTTAGATAATTTAATATTTTGATGGCACGCAATACCGTTGTCGAAACATCAGCTTTTACTTTCATAGTACCCTCCAAATCTCCTATATGAACAAATTCTTTTAACTTCAATTATAACATATTCCTGTCTTAAAATAAGAAAGCAGTGTGGAAGGCAACGTCACCGCCTTCCACACTGTCTTAAATCTGTTATTTACTTTTAATGTATCGTGTTTTGTACTGGCAATAAAATTCCATTGCTTCACTGCCCAGCTCTTTAAATGTACCTGTACTGGATTGCTTATATCCGCCAAACGGCGCTTGGAAGAACGTACCAGTTGTTGTCATATTTACTTTTACGATTCCTGCTTCTATCTCATTAAGTGCTTTATTCATATACTCAAGGTTTTTCGTACAAATTGCTGATGACAACCCATAATCGACATCGTTGGCAACAGAAATTGCTTCATCAATATCCTTTACTTCTATAATATTGATGACTGGACCGAATACCTCTTGCTTTGAAATCGTCATCGAAGGCATCACACCAGTAATGACGGTTGGTTCTACAAAGTAGCCGTTTTCCAAGCCAGGCACATCTGGAACGCCGCCACCAGTAAGAACGATTGCACCCTCATCTCTTGCACTTTGAATGAGCTCAAGCGTGGACTGAAGTTCTGATTTATTGGCTTGCGGTCCCATATCAATGCCTTCTTCCATGCCATTTCCTACCTTTAGCTGCTTTGTTTTCGCAACAATCTTCTCCGTGAATTCTGCAGCAACCTTTTCATGGACAATCACTCTACCTGTTGCTGTGCACGCTTGACCGGTTTGACCGAATGCACCCGCAAGAGCTATCTGAACCGCTTCATCGATATCCGCATCATCCATGATGATAAGAGGGTTTTTCCCACCCATCTCAAGTAGGCAGCGCTTCATATCCTTTGCCGCTTCTGCATAAATCTTCTTCCCAACAGAATTCGATCCAGTAAACGTAACAGCCTTTACTGCCGGATGCTGAATCATTTCCGGAACAAGCCTTCCTGGTGCAATCACATAATTGACAACACCTGCTGGTACCCCAGCACGCTGGATAATATCCATGAATTTCATCACGGTCAAAGGGGTTTCTGAAGAAGGCTTCAGAACAACTGTATTTCCGCTTGCAATCGCTGGTGCCATTTTCCAAGCCGGAATCGATAGTGGGAAATTCCATGGTGTAACGATTAGAACGACACCAAGTGGCTCTGGTTTTGTTTCAATCTTGATGTTCGGCATATCCGCCTCCATGAGAGTCCCTTTTAGTCGACGACACTCACCTGCATAAAATTTAACAATTCCTGCTGCATACATGACTTCTTTCACAGCATCATTATAGGTTTTTCCTTCTTCTTGAACAATTGTTTTAGCGAGTTCTTCCTTTTCATCTTCCAATAAAGCGGCAATCTTATATAGATATTCTCCTCGTTGCGGAGCCGGAACACGTTTCCATGCATGAAATGCCTCTGTTGCTGAATCAATTGCCTTTTTTACATCCTCAGAAGTAGATTGATAGAAGGAAGAAACTACTTCCTTTGTATTGGCAGGATTCAAACCTTCTATTAAATCTGTACCAGATGGTTGTACCCATTCACCGTTCACATAGTTTTTTAAAGTTTCTGTTGTTGTCGTTGTCATAAGAAAAGTCCTCCTCAACTTTATTTCTAAATCTATTTCTATTCGCTCATGTTCAAAAAGAGGAAGAAAGGACATCGTTTTCTCTCACTATGTGTCACTTTCTCCGAGCTTTTTAAACACTCTATTAAGTAGCCAATTCACCAGCACCACGCAACCTAGATAGTTCGGTTGCTGTTACAAGCGTTTGTCGACCTATCTCATTAAGACTGTTCCATAGGATTGGGTCGACTTTCGCCCCATTATGGTACGCTTTTTCAAAATTTGCTTTTAAATATGTTGATTCCGTAAGTGTAATCGTGCCTTTCGATGCTTCCTGTCGCAGTTCTCTAATACAAGAGGTGATCAACTCGATTTCGGTTGTACAAACCAGCCAAAACCCATCGCTTGCTAGATTTGTTGTTTCATATTTACCAAGCTCAGCCGTAAGGTTTTGCTGTAGAATTCGTTCTGCAACTTCCCCTTCAACAAGGAGCGGAAAGGTCATTCCTGGTGTGGACAGAATCCACATCGGATTCCCTTCCATCGTTTTATAACGAATGATACACCCTCTATTTCTTGTAGCGATGTCATGTGCAGGTTTAGCGAGAAGGCGGGAACGGGTCGTGTTATGCATATACACCCGTACCGTTTTATTTGTTTCTGATAAACTCAGGGCATAATCGGCCATCATTTTACCTAAAATAATGGCGCTTTGCCCATTGCCGTCAAAGCGATATAGCCCGTTCTCTTCTGATACTAGCTCAATACCTTCCATAAGAGAGTGCGGATTATCAAGGATCTCCTGCTGTAAAACGTGCATCCCCTCGAGTCCGATAAATTCACTCCACGTGACTACCTCTGCACCGTCATCCGCACAGCCGTACGGAGTACCACCCGCGCAAAAAACTTTTTTACAATGTTGGAATAATTCTACATAGGATACACGCATTGCCTCGCCTCCTTTTCGGATTTAAAACTATCCGTAAAGAAACGTAACCAGTTGCCTCCCATCACCTTCGCCACTTCCTCATCTGTCATGCCTTTTTTAGTGAGGCCACTGGCAATGTTCGGAAAATCTGCTGGTGTCTTGAACCACACCGGCCACTCGGGCCATGAAGGATTTTCCTTGGAACCGGCGCCATAGTCCATTTCATGGGTCCAGCGTCCATTTCTCATCCAGTGCAAGAAATCTACAGACATATTAAAAGTCAAGTCTGTCCCAAGACCAACTTGATTAATCCCCATAAAATCGACTGTTCGAACAATCATGTCACAAAATTCCTCCAGTGTTGTTCCTTTCCCATTAATAAGATGTGGATAGGCACACACCCCGAGAACACCACCAGAATCCCGTAAAGCGCGAAGCACTTCCTCTGATTTATTTCGTTTCGTTGGATAAATCCAGTCAGGGTTTGCATGGGTAATCGCAACCGGACGGGTAGATGTGGCAATTGCATCAAGAGATGTTTGTGTTCCCACATGTGACAGATCCACCACCATTCCAACTCGGTTCATTTCCTGTATTACTAGTTTACCATAACGGGATAGGCCTGAGTCTCGTTCTTCGTAGCAGCTGCTCCCAACCAAGTTTTGGTTATTGTACGTTAACTGCATGACTTTCACACCCAGCTGGCTAAAAACAGATACAAGAGACAGCTCATCCTCTAAAGCAGACGTATTTTGTGCGCCTAGAATGACTCCAATTTTACCTTCTTTTTTTGCCTTTAAAATATCTTCACCTTGAAAAACCTGCATAACAAGATCGTCATTTTCCCTAAAGAAGCGATGCCATTCCCCGACTTTACTGAGTGTCTCGCGGGCATTTTCCCACAAGCCGCAACAGGCATGAACACATGTTACACCGCCTTTTTGCAGTAAATATAGAAAATTACGATCCCAATTACTAAGTTCTAAAGCATCAATCACAATCATTTCTTGTTGTTTCATGACTTATCTCCTTCTACTGTTGGTAATGATGGGAATACCCAGTTGTCTGCGAATGGTTTACCAATTTCCTCGACAAGCGGTGCACCCTGGAATAAGGTAATACGTACCCAGCGGTTAGACTTAGGATCGAAGCGCTCGGCTCCAAAAAACGATAATTTACATCGCAATAAGGTAAGAGGCAGAAACCGTTTGCCTGATAGGTTTGCTTGAATTTCCCCGTATTCATAGCCTTCTAGAGATTGAATGCGTTGAATAATGCCTTTATATTGTGGCTGTCTTAAGATAAACGAAGCAACCTTTTCTTCAGCCGGTACCTTTTCTAAAACCTTGTAGAGTTCCTGTACCTGTTGGGCAATGTTAATCGGCATCTCCAATTCTTCCCCAGGATCTTCTCCACGAACTCCTAAGCGAGGTTCTTCCTTTTCCTCTGAGCGGTACCAAAAATAATAGTTCTCATCAGGATTTGTAAAATCATACTGAAATACCCAATTATACTGGTGTTCTATTAATGCTTTTAATTTTTCTAAAGTCATTCGTGGTTCAATCTGATATGTCTCATCCACATTCATGCACTGCTCTAGGTCTGTAACATGATCCGTATACAATTCAAGCAGTAGTGTGTGCAATAATTCCTGCATTTCAATTGAAACAGTGTCAACAGCTACCTGTACCAAGTCATGCCACACATCGGTCGTCGGTTGGCCGTTTAATGTGCCACCTACCACATATTCTAAAACAACACTTTTCAGGTACTTGCATTGTTCCGCCAAATCCTCAGGCTTATCAAAAAATTCACTGTCCAACTGTTTTGAGTCATCAAAGTAATCTGCTACACGATCCAACCATTTAACTAGTAATCTTAGATCGTCTGGTGATGGATGAATGTCTTTTACTCTAGCAATCGCTTGTTCTCTAACAAAAATCCATTGATGTATCAATCTTGGATGAGAAATGAGAAAAGGTACCATCCCTAATCCTGTTGCATTTCCCGTTCCAATAAAACGCTTCACGTCAGGATGGAGCCGAATCGCTTCCGGATTTTTCTTCTTTGCAATATGCTCCACTAACTCCAAGCTAAAATGGCGTAGCATGTATACTGCGAACATTTGGGCTTGAAATGATCCACTGAATGGATGATTGTCTTTTATTTTTTCATAGGGTGCAATCCCGAATTTACCATTTCCATATACAGCCGTTGTTCGCAGTAAATAGCCAACCTCATTGAGTATTCTTGGGTCGGGTTGCTTTTTTGAAATAAGACATTCAATTACATAATCGAAAACACGTGTACTTTTATTTGCGCGCGACCAGACAAGGTCATTTGCATCACCGCGACCAGCTTCCTGCTTTGGTAATTCCTGCTTTAAACGCTCAAGCTTTTCATCCGATACCTTTCCTTCACATAATGCGAACGTCACATCCCATTTGTTCGAGATAACACGATCGCTTCTTTCGTCATCACTAATTTTTGTGGAAATGACGACAAATGTGAATTCATGCTTCGAGGTCTGTATCCGATATTTGGCATGACCATGACCTTCTTCATCCAGTTCAAAGTCGGCACGGTCTATCTGCCAATTTTCTCGCATTACACGTCTTAGCATAATGCGCAGAAAACTTAACCTCGTAAGTCGAAATGCACCAATTCGTTCCGCTTTCATTACCTCAGAAGCCGGACGCAATGTTTGTTTTTCATGAATAACTGTCATTAGATGTTCACCTCTTTCACTACTTTTACACTTAGATTAACTCGTTATCAAATAGCCTCATCTTGTTTAACCCCATTTACCATGTCTATCTTTGTTTCAGGCCTGGCAATCCCCTGTTCCATTGCAAGCTCCTTGCAAACTCGCGGCGCCGTCCAAAACGTCGTTAACAAAAGAAGCGAAACCGGAACAGCTGTTACCACAATAAATGATTGTAATGAACTTACACTGCTTTCCCCAATCGTCAGTAAAACGATAGCAACCGCACCCATCAGCACTGCCCAAAATACCCTTATCCATTTGGATGGATCACCACTTCCGGTAATCGCCATTGAAATTGTAAGTGACATCGAATCTGTTGTTGTAAGAACAAAAACAATTGTTGCCAGCAAGAAGAGAACGCCGAAAATGAATCCAAATGGTAATTGTTCTGTAATTGCAATCATGGCAGCTGGTGCTCCGTTACTGTTCAAGGCCTCAGAGACAGACCCTGGATTGGCTAGTTCCTGAAAAATCCCAGTCCCTCCTACAACAGTAAACCAAAATGTGGTTACAACAGGAGCGATTACTGCAACAGCTGTTACGATTTCACGAACGGTCCGACCTCGGGAAATACGACTGACAAAAATAGCCATCATTGGTCCATACCCTAAGAACCATGCAAAGAAAAACACGGTCCATCCGCTCAGCCATGCACTATCACCACGGTAGGTGTTCATTGTTATGAAGTTTTGTACATACATGCCAAATGATTCTAAATATGAATCAAAAATAAATAACCCCGGTCCAAGTAATAGCATTGCAGCAACAAGTACAAGTGCCAAAATCACATTGTAACTACTTAATATTTGAATCCCTTTATGAATTCCGGTTGCAGCGGAAATGGCAGCCACTACAACTAGTAAAATAATAATGATCACATGAACAAGTAAAGTGTCTGGTATGCCAAACAAGGCGTTTATACCATAACCTGCCTGCAGGCCTAGGAAACCAATTGGACCAATGGTACCTGCCGCAACCGCGATTACAGAAAACGCATCCACAAATGTTCCTAGTGCGCTCTTTTCCATAATTTTATCACCAAAGATCGGGTATAGAAATGTTCTTGGTTTAAGTGGAGCACCGCGATGATAGTGCGCATACATCAACACGAAAGTACCAAGTGTTCCGAGGATGGCCCACGCTAAAAATCCCCAATCTACAAAACTAGTTGCTAATGCAGGTGTAACAGCCTCAGATGTGCCAGGGGAAATACCGTCAAAATGAGGAGGAACACTTAAGAAATGATATAACGGTTCTGCAGCTGCCCAAAAAACTCCCCCACCTGCAAGTAATGTACACATAATAATGGAAATCCATTTAAAATTACTAATCTCTGGTTTGTCTAAGTTTCCTAATCGAATCCGCCCATATTTGGAAAAGCCTAATATCAGAGCAATGACAAATGTTCCTAACATAAGAAATTGATAGATTGACCCAAAATACTTTACAGAAAAAGCAAATGAAGCGTTTACAATATTCGTTATAATGTCCTGATTAATGAGTCCCACAATTACAAATATGAGCAATGAACCTCCACTTATCAGAAAAACCGGTAAATCAACCATCGACATCATTTTCTTATTCTTCATCCAATTTCCCCCTTTACAAAGTATGTGACTTTTAGTTAATTCCGTTTATAGGAATATAATTCCGTTATTTAATTAAATTTTAAAATAGTGACGAATTATTGTCAATGTTAAATATTAATATTTTTTTCTAAAAATTTGTTTTGCATAGAAAACTAGATTAGTAACGTTCTTCCTTCCGTAATAAAATACAAAAAAGCAGAACGACACGTCGTTTCTGCCTTTTTGTATTTTATTCTACTTCTACTACCATTTCCAGTTCTACTGCTGCGCCACGTGGATTAATTGTTCCAATCGACGTACGTGCATGGGAACCTACTTCCTCTCCAAACACAGAGACAAACAAATCTGAAGCCCCGTTCATCACTTTTGCCTGATCCTTAAAATCCAAAGCACAATTAATAAAGGCCAGCACCTTCACCAACTTCTTCACACGTGATAAATCTCCGACCGCATTTTTTATTTTACTAAGCGCCTCCAAAGCTGCTTGTTTCGAGGCTTCATACCCCTGTTCAACAGACACCTCATCTCCCAGTTTACCTACTGTGTCATACGAAAGACTACCCGATAGAAAAAGTAGATTACCAGTTTGTACATAGAGAACATAGTTCCCAACCGAACCCCTCATTTCCGGCAATTCATAACCTAACTCCTGAAGACGTTGTTCCGGATTCATACTTACCACCCCTATTTTTAATATGTAGATCACAACCAAACCCGCATATCGGAAGTTTAAACCTATATACGGGATTAATAAAATATTACTACATCTAAACTTCTACCGTCAAGGTGTCACGGGGGTCCACAGGGACGGTTCTCTTGGTCCCGATGCTATGGTACGGAGGGACAAATTCGGTGTCCCACCACTTTTTTCCTGGGACGAGGGACCTCTACGCCACATCTAAAAGGGATGCTATTCCATGACAGCATCCCTTTTTATTCGCTATTTCGTCAACAAAGATCCCCACATCTTCTCCCCCTATTAGTTTTCAATTTTCCGAATTAATTGCGTTAATTCTACTAAGGCCATCGACTCCAAGCGATGATCAACTTCACAGAATTCTAAATCCTTTGTTACTTGGTTCGGTATCACGACACAATACATTCCGGCACGTTTAGCTGCTAGTGCACCATTTGCAGAGTCTTCAAAAACTAGACATTCCTCTGGTGAAACACCTAAGCATTTTGCTGCCTCTAAATATAGGGTCGGATCCGGTTTTACCTTTTCAACATCATCAGAAGTTCGAATGCATTCAAAATAATCGAATAAGCAAAGATTCTTTAAGTGATTTGATACCCATTCGTAGGTAGAGCTTGAGGCCAAACCGATTTTCAAACCGGCTTTCTTTGCGGCTGCAAGGTACTCCTCAACGCCTGGTAATGGACCTTCATTCTTCATTCGTTCATTGAATCGGTCTCTTCGTATCTTGGTTAATTCCTCATGGTCAACTTTCTTCCCAATTTGCTCTTCTAAATAGGAAAGGGCATTGAATCCTGCTTGCGTTCCTATCACCTTGCCCCACACCGACATTGGAAGTTCGGAGCCATGCTCTTGAAAGATTTCATTTAACACATTATATTCATTGGTTTCTGTATCATAAATTAAGCCATCAAAATCAAAAATAACTGCCTTTATCACTTCACCATCTCCTGTCTATCTAATCCACCTACTATTATAAAGAATTAATAGGCAATGTCCATTTCTCTCTGTCGACTTTGTCACAAATTGTCCACAAATATATCTTCACTTCAAGATTTTACATTTTACAATCGCCTACCGTGATACTATAATTTTGAGTATACTTATGTGGAATGAGGGAGACGATTGAACTCTAAATCAAATGAAAAGGTACTAGAAACGTATTTATTTATTGCATTTGCTGCAGCATTAATTTCCACGCTTGGTAGTCTTTACTTTTCAGAAATACAGAAATTCGTACCATGTGAACTTTGCTGGTACCAGCGTATCTTTATGTATCCTCTCGTAATCATTTTAGGAATCGCTATTTTTAAAAAGAACTATAACATTGCACTCTATACCTTTATCCTGTCTTTAATCGGTGGTTCAATTTCAATCTACCATTATCTTGTGCAAAAGATCCCTGCAGTTGGTGAGAACTCACTCGCATGTGGTGTTGTACCATGTACAGGCCAATACATTAACTGGTTTGGCTTTGTAACAATACCTTTTTTAGCATTAATAGGTTTTACAATTATTGCAATAACTAGTTTTATAACACTAAAAAGATGGAAAGAAGGGAAATAAATCTTGAAAAAAGTTATTATTTTTACAGTTATTATTGTTGCTATTTTCGGAGCACTTGCTTTTGTAACAACTACTCAAAACAAACAACAATCCGAGGGTAATCCTTATGGGAAGGACAAGCTAGATCCTGCGACAGTTAAACAGCTTAACGATCCAAACTACGGAAATCAAATTTTACCTGAAGAATTAGAAACAAAGTTAGAAAATGGTGAAACCATGACTGTTTACTTTTACAGTCCAACATGTCCACATTGTCAGGAAACAACTCCGGTCATCGTTCCAATGGTAGATGAAATGGGACTTGATTTAAAGAAATACAATCTTCTTGAATTTGAGGAAGGTTGGAATAAATACGGAATTGAGTCTACGCCTACATTAATTCACTTTGAAAATGGTGAAGAAGTTTCACGTCTCGTTGGGTATCATCCAGATCATAACGAATTTAAAACTTTCTTTGAAGGTGCATTGGCAACTTCAAAATAAAAGCAAATCCCTGCTCTCTGAGCAGGGATTTTTTCATCCTTGTCTAGCTTCAGGCACCATCGACTCGAGGTCATAAGCTAATCGCTTCGGAAGGTAAAAAGCACCTTCTGTCAGCGCTCATCTTATGCTTGTCGCCGATAGGCGGGTGCCTTGCGCTTTTCGAGTAAAGGCTAATACTACCTTTATGTATTAAGCTAGATATTGATTTGCTGGCTTTGAATATTTACTTAATACGTCTGGATTACTCACGCATTGAAACTCTTCAATGGTGAAAGGAAACAAATAACCATAATCATTTAAGATTTGCACATTCTTTGCAAAGATTTCCCCGTGATATTCTTGACAGCCTTCTTCTCGAATTGTTTCCAGAACGGCAATAATTGCTTGAAGGCTTGACATGACTTTAAAAGCCTTATCCAAAGTTCGGTTATAGTAGACGTCTTCTTCTTTTGGTGCTAACACATTCCACTTTTCGAGTTTTGTAATATACTCATCTTCAAAGTAGGCTGGAAAGATTGAAGAATACATATAATCGACTAGCTCCGTAATATGATGTTCCTGCTCAGGAGTTGATGCTACTACAATTTTCAATGTAAAACCCACCCTTATATCTCCATAGTATCCATAGTAATAAGACTAGAATAACATAGGATTCTTTGTTTTTGGTACGGTAAGTCTTTCCTCTATACCCACCCTTTCTCTTTCATTCATTACCTGGATTGGATATACTTTAAATGACATAAGGATAGAGAAAATCTAAAGGATGATTGTATGTTAACAAAACGATTTGGAGAATGGTTTGAGGTTACTGTTCCGAGTAGTTGGGAAGGTATCACCATTGAAGACGTTCTTAAGACTGAATGGACAATACCGAAGCAAATGCTTCATCAATTACGTATGGAAAAAGGGACAAAGCTTAATGGGGAAACCAAGAATTTAAACACTCCTCTTAAACAGAATGATAAACTTCAAGTTCACCTTTTCCCTGAAGAGGAATTTGGAGTGATACCAGAATATGTAGCTGAGTTACAAATTTTATATGAGGATGATCATCTCCTTATTGCGAATAAACCACCAGGAATGGATACACATCCAAATGAGGAAGGTCAACTTGGCACACTCGCTAACGCAATTGCCTACCATTTCCAAGCGAACGGTGTTCACACAAAAGTTCGTCATATTCACCGCCTTGATCGTGACACAACGGGCGCTGTTATTTTTGCGAAACATAAATTAGCTTCATC
This sequence comes from Ferdinandcohnia salidurans, assembly GCF_042680725.1. Taxonomy (NCBI): domain Bacteria; kingdom Bacillati; phylum Bacillota; class Bacilli; order Caryophanales; family Bacillaceae; genus Ferdinandcohnia; species Ferdinandcohnia salidurans. The sequence goes on along the minus strand of NZ_JBHUEK010000026.1, from coordinate 75,967 downwards.
TATTTTAGACCGGAGATTGGAAAAACGTGAAATTAAGCGGACCTATGTCGCTTTAGTGCATGGAATTATCAAACAAAAAAAAGGAACAATAGATGCTTCGATTGGTCGGGATCGACATCATCCGACCCGAAGAAGAGTATCTCCGACAGGACAAAAGGCGATCACAAAATTTAACGTGATTCAAACACTAGTCAATCAAAAAATGACATTGGTGGAACTTGAACTGTTAACAGGTCGTACTCATCAAATACGCGTTCATATGAGCCATCTAGGGTACCCACTTGTGGGAGATACCATATATGGTGGCCAACCAATTGTTCCAAGACAAGCACTTCACGCAGCCAGAATTATCTTACAGCACCCTCTTACAAACGAGACAATGATGTGTGAGGCACCTTTTTTGGATAACTCGTTTATTTTTTCATAGTTCATTCATCTAAATCTTCAGATATTGGGTCTTGTACACATGCAGGGATTACTTTTTTCCTGTATAATATTGGACACAAAGTGAATAAGGAAAGGAGTTTGCCTTTGCAGGACTTACTTATTTACCTCATATTAGGTCTTTGTGTTGGAGTAATGTCGGGCTTTTTTGGTATCGGCGGTGGATTTATTCTTACCCCAACATTAATTCTAATGGGATTTTCTCCGGTTATAGCAATCGCTACAAGCTTATTATATACAGTTGCGACATCACTTTCTGGTGTTGTTGCACATTTTCGCCTAAACAATATTAAATGGGAAACATCCATTGTGATTGGGATAAGTGGAATTATTGCCACTCAGCTTGCGCATCCGTTCGTATTATTATTAGGAAAGTATCAACTAGAAAATACTGTAATTCCATTGATGTATATTGCACTAATTTTGTATTTTTCAATTTCAATACTTGTGAGTAGCTCGTCAAATAAAGAACAATCCATTAGTAAAACCAAATTTTCATATATGAAGATAGTGTTAATCGGCTTATTCGCAGGTTTTATTTCTACCGTATTAGGTGTAGGCGGAGGGTTTATAATTGTTCCTTTATTGATTGGAGTTCTCGCCTTTCAACCAAAGTATGCGGTAGGTACAAGCTTATTAAGTGTATTAATGATTGTAATAGCAGGTTTTACCACATATGCATCTACAGTTGAACTTGATTTCGGTGTTATCGGGAGTCTTATCGTTGGCGCACTAATTGGTGGTCAGCTTGGTGCAAGGGTTACAAATGTGTATGAGGATAAACAGGTTCGCCACTTCTTAGCTGGTTTGTATATTGCTACGGGGGTGAGCTTAGTATTGAAGTTGTTTAATATGGACCTTCTTGGATTACTAATACTGTTTTCCTACTGCCTCTATATGCTTTTACATTTCATACTTCATACTCTTAAGGTACGACTTAAGGAAAAAGAAGTTAGTTAAAACAACATCCCTATTATCCAGAGGATGTTGTTTTTTTTTTTTACATGTACAAAACTAGGTTAGAACCCTTTTTTCGACTTCTCCATGTATGTCCATTTCATAACTGCTGTAATTCCATAGAATATAGTATCTCTCGAAGAAGGAGGTGCTATTTATGGGTTATGATGGAGGCGGAAACAATAGCAACTTTGTGTTAATCGTAGTTCTATTCATTCTTTTAGTCATTGTAGGAGCTTCATTTATGAGCTACTAATCGGTAGGTTTTATGCGTATCCACCACGTATCCCTATCTTATCTCCTCATTAAGGTGTTTCAAAGGCGAATGCCTTTGAAACCCTTTTTTATATATACTTATCTAGCCAGTTGATGACATCCGTAAACACTTCTTCTTTATTTAATTCATTTAAGATCTCATGCCTACTATTTTCATAAAGTTTCACGGTTACGTCCTCGATGCCTAATTTTATATACATATCTGCAGCTTGGAGAATTCCCTTTGAAAAATTCCCAACCGGATCTTGATCACCTGACAAAAAGTACATCGGTAAGTCTTTAGGTATTTTATGATTCTCACTATGTTTATTTACATTTGCTACTCCACTAACGAGGTCATAAAAAAAGCCTGCTGTGAAAATTCCACCACATAGAGGATCTTCAATATACTTTTCAACTACACTATCATCTCTTGATAACCAATCAAACTCGGTTCTAGTAGGCGCAAAAGCTTTATTGTAACTACCGAACGTAAGCTTATTCATAAGTGAGCTACTCGTTCTCTTTCCTTTTCGCTTCATTTCAAGCTTTGCAATGCCCATTCCGATCTGCCCAATAAGTCCAGGATTGCCACCTGTACCCGATAGAATGACACCTGCTAATTGATCACCATGCGTTTGTATGTGTCTCCGAGTTAAGAATGAGCCCATACTATGTCCGAATAAAAAAATGGGCTTGTTCGGATAATCCTTTTTAATGATATTTGTTAACTGAAGCATGTCTTCAACAACTAGATCAAATCCATTTTCCTCTGCAAAAAACCCCATCAGGTTTGCATTTTTTCCCGTTTTTCCATGGCCCCGATGGTCGTTTCCGTAGACGACGTATCCTTCCTGTATTAACGCTTCTGCAAATAAATCGTAACGTTCAATATGCTCAGCCATCCCATGAGCAATTTGGATAACTCCTTTTGGTGTTGTATTACTTTCAGTTTCCCACTTTTTATAAAATATCGTGACACCATCATTCGTTAAAAATGTGAAATCCGTACAGCTCATCTATATAGCCTCCTTTTATATCTATTATATGAAATCAACTAGGCAAATAGATATAGATTTGGTAACAACCACCTATTTTCATTTAGTAGAGGGTTCGGTAAAATTAAGACATAAACAACAGATGCTGTAATGTTAGTTGCCTAGTATTGTTTTAACCGAATACTAAATTTTAGGGAGTTTAAGAGACTAACCTGCAACACCATGCCATCTCCTTAAGTGGAAGGTGAAGCAGGTTATGCAAACACCCACCTGTCAGAGTGCAGGTTGAGAAACAATATGGGGACGGCAATTGTGGCATTCCCTTTGTGATGAAGCTGATTTTCGTTTAATGCGGAATCAGCTTTTTGTTTCTCTTTTATACCTCTTTCTTGTTTCCATTTTTTGTGCATATAATAGAAGTAGGAGTAGAGAAAATTGATGAGGGGAATGAAGAAAAATGAGTCTTTTCACAGTAAAGGGTACTTGGACTGGTAATAGGAACGGGGAAGGTACCATTACCACCGACGGCCTACATACAGTGGTTTCAGCACCAAAACAACTCGATGGTCCTGGTAAAGGTGCAAATCCTGAAGAATTATTAATTGCAGCAGCTACAAATTGTTATATGCTAACTCTTGCAGCTATCTTATCTAATCGTGATATTGAATACACTCATCTCGATGTTGAAACGGAAGGAACAGTCGGAAAGAATGGAAAGCGCTTAGTCTTTGAAAAGATTGTTCATAAACTCGTTATTTATGTGAAACAAGCTGATGAAGAATTACAAGAAAAATTAATTCAACTTGCACATCGTGCAGAGACAGCCTGCTTTATTTCACAAACGTTGAAAGGAAATGTTGAAGTAACCGTTGAACCTGTTGTTAAAGTTGTTAATTAGTTGTTTCGTTACACCCCTTGTTAAGGATGCTGCCAATTGGTGGTTACTTTAACAAGGGGTATTTATGTCTGAAATTATGGAGTGACAGTATTTCTGGAATAGTGACAGTATTTTAAAATTAGTGACAGTAATTCATGAAATATAAAAAAAGGAAGTGCGCTCACACTACCTTTCCCATTTCAACTACCCTCTTTGCGCCTGATAAACCTTTAAGTTTGAATAGATGATCTCTAATAATGGAGTTTCGATTCCTTTTTCCTGGCCAATTTTATATAAATAGCCTTGTAATTGATCAGCCTCTACATCAAAACCTTTTTCCATATCACGCTGCATTGATGATTTCATATCATAACTCAATAAATTCGTTGTTTTTAGATGTTTTTCCTCTATGTCCTGATCAATAGGTGCACCAATTGCCCTCATCACAGAACCGATTTCTTTGTATAGGTTTAGAATAAGCTTTTGACCATTCTGTTCTTCTCGAATTGGGCCAATCGCTGATCTCATTAACGCTGTAATGCCTGAGAAACCAGTGATAAACATATATTTATGCCACATCTCTCGGTCAATATTATCGCTTAATTGAATCGTTGTTTTCGTTCCTGACATGACCTCCGCCAAACTTTCAATACGATTCGTTCTTTCTCCTGAAAACTCCCCGAATAAAGCACGATGGCTCGGGCTTGTCTGAATGATTTTCCCCTCGGAATCCAATGTTGATTCTATGAAGCATAGACCACCAATTACATTTTGTGGGTTAAACTTGGATTTAATGACATCCACATGACTGTAGCCATTCAAGAGCGGCAGGATCATGGTATCCTTGCCCACATATGGCTCAATACTTTCTAAGGCACCTTCAAGGTGATATTGTTTAGTTGAAAGAATGATAACATCGAAAGGACCAGCTTCATCACCCGATTTAATCGTTTTCGGTTGAAGTGTCACATTTCCATGGATACTCTCAATTTGAAGCCCATTTTTTTGGATTTGTTTTTGTCTATTTTCACGGACTAGGAAAGTAATGTCTTCCCCCTTTTCCAGAAGGCGTCCCCCAAAGTAGCCGCCAATTGCCCCAGCTCCTACAACTAGTATTCTCAAATTCTTGCAACCCCTTTCATACTGGTACTACAATATTATAACAAAAAAAGACCAGATAAGTACTGGTCTCTTAAACTCTCATTTAGTTAGATACATAATTAGCTGCGGAACGGACTTCGATTTGAAGTGAACCGCCTTTTACGGACGATTTCAATACTACTGGATATGGACGATTATTTGAAAACTTAAAGTCTAAATACGGATAAGCAACTGTCGCGTCACTCCCAATTGGAACATAACCGACTGGTTTTGAGTGGTGATGGACCTCAATCATTTCAAGTCCCGCCTTTGCAACAGCATTATAAAGAGTACTAGAAGTTTGACATACTCCTCCCCCATATCCCGGAACAAATTCCTTGTTCACGATTACGGTCGCAAGCGCATAGCCGTTTTCTTTTGAGGCATTTCCAACAACTGTATTAAAATAAAAACGGTCCCCAGGTCCCAACACTATATCATTAATTTGATCTGCAGATTTTTTGATATTAAAGCTTCTTCCTTCTACAGAAGCATCGAAATACGTTGTGAAGCTTCCAAGCACGACTTCATTAATACCTTGAACTTGATCTTGTGTAACGTTTGGATTTGTTTCTTCAATCGGAAGTACAACCTGCTTATTAAAAACCGAATTATCTAGTAATCTAGTGACAAGCTCATCTTCCTTTAAAATCATTTGGCTTTGACCTTGTTGCAATTCTCCAGAAGTACTAAGTTTTGCAGGTATCATTGGTCGATCAATCGTTGATGCTAAATCACTTGCTATTTGAATGGCTTTTGCTTTTAATTCTTCTTCATTTTGAAATTCATCCATGTTCAGAACTTCAATGATACTGTTATCTCGAGGATCGATTATAGAAACTTCACGTACATCAACGCCTTGCTTTGTCTCAATTACTTCAACAGGCGCTACCTGATGAAGATCTACTGTCACTGGTTCTTTTTCGATGAGACTGCACCCACTCATCAATAATACACCTAATAATAATGGCAAAGTTGTTTTCTTCAAATTACTCTCTCCCATAGTTTAATGGTCTTGCTTTTTTGTGGACAATGTTACAAATAATCAAATGCGCCTTGACGTATTTGCGCCCGATTTTTTTCGAGCTCGCTCGAAAAACTACCTCTGAAAAATCGTGGCATCCGCCGGAGGCTGTAACATTTACACTAGAAGTTCCAACTTCTGGTGTAAATGTTACAAATGGCTAACAAAAGAACTTACATTGGAATCTTATTAATGAAAAATGAATATATTCCAATTTACTGTAAGTATTTAAATTCCTTCTCGTATTAGGGATATTGACTGAGATGTTTGATAAATGGAAGTGAATGTTGTGGTAAGAATAGTAGTTTAGCAGTAGAAGAAGATAACCTTTTTCACCTCATTAGACGTTGGATAGCTTGTATTTGTTACTAACTTTTGAAATATTTGTCATATTTTTATTATACGTTCTTTCTAAAGAACAAATCAACTAAAAAAACTGCAATCAGAGTCATTTGATTGCAGATCTTTTATTTTAAGAGGAACCACAAGAACCGTCCCTATGGTTACTCTTGTGATAGTTCCTTTGATTTTTTTGTACAACTTTCCATGGCTGCGATTATAGCCGCACGAAAGCCCTGTTCTTCAAGGGTTGAGATAGCTTGAATTGTTGAGCCACCTGGTGTGCATACATCATCTTTTAGTTCACCAGGGTGTTTTTCAGTTTCTAAGACCATTTTTGCAGCGCCCAGTAAAGCTTGGGATGCGAGTTTGTACGCTTGTTTTCTAGGAATTCCTTGCATAACTGCTCCATCTGCTAAAGCTTCGATAAACAAATAAGCATAGGCTGGCGATGATCCACTTACTGCAGGAATGGCATCCATAAGCCGTTCTTCAATAACCTCAGTCTTTCCAAACCCTTCAAATAGTTGGACGATGTCAGTTAAATCTTCCGTAGTCACATATGAGTTTACACAAAGCGCACTCATTCCTTCTCCAACTAATGAAGGAGTATTTGGCATGGAGCGAACTGTCTTTATAGGTTTTTCAATTTGTTTTTCGATAAAATCAAGCGTTATCCCAGCCGCAATTGTAATGATAATCGCTTCTTCTTTTACAACCTCTTTAACCTCATTGATGACCTCAGCATATAAATCTGGTTTTACAGCTAGAAATAAATAGTCGGCATGTGCAGCAACTTCTATATTTTTAAGTGATGTTCCAACTTCGTATGCTTTCTTTACGGATTGTAATGTTTCTTCAGTTCTTGCACTCACAATAATTTGTTGTGGGGTAGCCACTTCAGAAGTGATGATCCCTTGAATCATCGCTTGAGCCATTTTTCCGCATCCAATAAACCCAATTTGTTTGTCCATGTTGTACCTCCTCTACTTACTCCATTATAGAGAAGTTCTACGAATAAAAAAACTTAGATAACCAGTGCATATAAATGGAAAGGGCGGATAAGCTAATCCAAAAAAGAGGTGAAAAAGATGTTTCGATTTGAAAGACTCCTTGATACCGTCTTTGGGTATACAGGTTGGCATGACCTTACAAATACAATGATTCACAGTGAACAAGAACTCGGGTCTTTATATGAAGACGAAGAAGAAGATTCAGTCATGTAAAAAAGGACTCCTTAAATGAGAGTCCTTTCTTATGTACGCTTATAACAATGACAGCTTAATAGATGGTCATTAACCATTCCTGTTGCTTGCATAAATGCGTAGCAAATGGTGGAACCAACAAATTTAAAACCACGCTTTTTTAAATCCTTGCTTAGTCTGTCGCTAATTTCAGTAGTAGTTGGTACTTCACTTAAGGTTTTAAAATGATTTTTTATCGGTTTACCACCCACGAATGACCAGATGTATGTATGGAAGCTTCCGAATTCTTCTACGACTTTATGAAATGCTTTTGCATTTGTGACAACCGCATTTACTTTAAGCCGATTTCGAACAATCCCTTCGTTCGATAATAATTCCTCAATTTTCTTGTTATTATATGTAACAATTTTTTCTGGATCAAATTGGTCAAAGGCTTTACGGTAATTTTCTCGTTTTTTTAATATGGTGTACCAGCTAAGCCCAGCCTGCGCACCCTCTAAGTTCAGATATTCAAATAACAAACGGTCATCGTAAACAGGTACACCCCATTCATGATCGTGGTAATCTATATAAAGGGAATCTTCATTCACCCACCCACATCTTTTCAAATTCTCTCCCCACCTTCTATTTCCTTTTATTAAGGATTATACCAATTAATAATATCCAAAAAAAGAGTCAGCATCTGCCGACTCTTTGTTATACTTCTAAATATTTTTCTTTATCAATCTCATCAAAGAAAAAGCTTCGTTGTCCAATTGAAAAAAGCTGCAATTCATGCATGGCCCTTGTGCAGGCGGTGTAAAAAAGCTTTCTTTCATATTCTCTTCCGTAAACGTCATTTGATGCGTTATAAATAATAACGGCGTCGAACTCGATTCCTTTTGCTAAATACGTTGGCAATATTAAAACACCTTTATCAAATTGGTACGTCTCTTGGCTCATTAAGCGGACATGTATTTTATTTTGTAATGCCTGAAATGCTTCGTTACTTTCCACTGCAGTTTTACAAATGAGCGCAATCGTTTCATGGCCTTTGTCTTGAAGAGCTTTTATATGGTGTAGAATTTCTTCGTGGAGATTAGCCTTAGTATCCACTTCCTTGAGAATAGGAAGCGATCCTGAACGATTAAAGGCTTCAATTTCCTCTCCGCCAGCTACAATGCCTTTAGAAAACTCAACAATTTCTTTTGTAGAGCGGTAGCTTTTTTTCAATTGTATAACTTCATATTTCTCTTCCTCATAAAGCTCTGGCGATAATAATGTTGGTGCATTCATGGAATGAGCGTATATCGCTTGATTGTAATCCCCAAGAATGGTCATCCGACAGCTTGGAAATAACTGCTTCAAATATTCAAATTGGAACGGAGAATAATCCTGGGCTTCATCAATGAATAAATGACGGATACCAGTGTTCGATTTTTTCCCCTCTATTAAGTCCTGTAAATATAAAAATGGAGTTGCATCCTCATAATTCAATTGGTTTTGTTCCAATTGTTTGATGGAGTACGAACTGATTTCGTTCCAATCCTCCGATAATTTTTGTTCATTCACATAAGAAAATAATTGCTTATATAGTCCTTTTATATCTAGATATTCAAGTTTTTTTATCGCAATCTTGATTGGTTTAAAATGCTTACGTACAATTTCCTTAGCAATTAATTTTTCCTCACGTTCATAATCATCAAAGGTATCCTCAGAAAACTCCTGCTTTTTCTGTAATTGCTTAAAGATTTCAAGATGATCTTCCTTCTCCATTAATTCCGCTTCTTGAAGAACCCAATCCTTTTTACGTTCTTTTCGTTCGAACTTAATAACTTCCTTCATTAGCCACTCTGTCACTTTGGTCAATCGATTCGGAATTGTAATGGTTGGATCTAATGTATAGAAGTATTCCTGAATCTCATTTTTCGAGATAATTTTTTTTCTGTTAAAACTAATATTTTTAAAAAGAAGTCCTTTTTCTCCAATTTGTCTTACATAAGAATCGATTAGTTCCATAAACCCAATGCTTGCTTTTAACGTGATTGCTTTAAGCCTCACATCATAATCAGGTTGATCCATTGCTGTTAATAAATATTCCATTTGGGAAAATGGATCCTCCACATCATAAAGAGTACCTAATCGATGCTCTACATACTCTTGGAATGTAGATTGCTGCATGTTATCTTCCCCAAGTTCAGGCAGAACAGTTGCAACATAGCTGTTGAAAAGAGGATTTGGTGAAAATAGCATGATGTTACTTGAGTTAAGCTGTTCACGATAACGATAAAGCAGGTAAGCTACCCTCTGTAATGCAGCTGACGTTTTCCCTGATCCAGCCACACCTTGAACAATTAAATAACGACTTTTTTCATTTCGGATGATTTTATTTTGCTCACGTTGAATAGTTGCAACGATACTTTTCATTTGTGTATTCGCATTATTACCGAGCACCTCTTGAAGCATTTCATCCCCAATTGTGACACCCGTATCAAACATACTTTTCATCTTGCTATTTTTGATGATGAATTGACGTTTTAACGTCATTTCCCCTTGAATTTTTTCAAAATGGGATTCATACTTTGCTGGGCCAGGATAATAATCATAGTACATACTTGAAATCGGTGCTCTCCAGTCAAATATTAAAAAATCCTCATCCTTTTTATCTAATAATGATGCAATCCCAATGTAAATTTTCTCTTCTTTTGTTTCTCCATCTTCTAAAAAATCAAATCGGCCAAAATATGGTGAGTCTTTTAGTCTTTCAAGAACTTTGATTTGTTTATGAATCAGTCGATGGTTTCGCTCACGTTCACCCAATAGTTCGGACTGCTGTTTAATACTTTGAAATGTTTCAATGACGTCATCAGGTTCATCAAGATTGACAGTTACATCTTCCCAAAATGTTTTCCGAAGGTCGACTAGTTCACTTTTTGCGCCTCCCACCTTTGATTCAATGGTTGCTTTCTTACTATCGATGACCTCCAGTACATCTTCAAGTCTGTCTTGTTCCTGAATCCAGTCTGGATTATTTTTTTCCATGAACACCACTCCTCGTATAAGTGAACTTCTGTCTCTACCCTGTAATTGATAATAGTTGACAAACAAAAAATATTGTTATAAAATTATAATAGGGTAATTTGAACGTATTTATTTATATGTTGCAAAAAAAGACAGAACAATGACATCATATCATGTCGTTCTGTCTTTTTCAATGTTTTTTCAGTTATTACTGGGGTTACTCTTCATAAAATCTAAAGTTCTTTTAATTCCTTCTTCATATGGTGTTGCTGGTAAAGTGCCGATTTCCTTCTCATATTTTGAACCATCTAATACGACTGGATCCTCTGTTAAATACAGCATTTCTACAACTTCTCTCATTTGTTTATCAAAAATCCCTAAGAATCGAATCATTCCTTTTGTTACAGTTGAAACAGACTTTGGATAATGTAAATGACTTCCTGCAATACTTATGATCTTTTCACCAGAAATAACTCCTGCAGCCGGAATATTCCAGCTTTGCCCATATGCTTTTTCGTGTATTGCTAGCTCAACAATTGCCTTTGCCCCATCAGGAGTATAAATATATTCCCTTGCATTCTGTTTATTTCCAACGAACTTTGCCTTTTTATTTTGAACCATTTTATCGAATGTGTAGGTCAACATCGCATTTGCTGCGTTAGGTCCATAAAAATCAGGAAAGTGTGCGATAAGGACTGGCACATTTGCTTGAAATGCTATATTACAAAGCTCCACCCTTATCTTCCCTTTTTTCGTATGAGGATTTTTGGGATACTGTTCATTTATTTTTCGACCAGTTCCGCGACCGTATGCATAAATATTATCAACGATCGCCAGCTTACTATTTGCCGATTCAGCAGCTTGAACGACATTTCTCATTAGAGTTGGCTGCTTTTCATTCCATTCACTATACGGAATATTGATCGCATGAAAAATAATATCAATACCTTCTGCTGCTTTTATAAGATCTCTCTCATTAAAAACATCCCCTGTAACGATTTGTACTTTTTCCTTGTTTTTAAATAACTTCTCTAATTTTTCTTTAGAACGAGCAAAAGCTATAACCTCGATCTCTCTTTCAATCAACTCTTCAACAATCGCATATCCCATACCACCTGATGCCCCTAATACTAATGCTTTTTCCATCTCAACCCTCTCCCTTTCTTTTATTAACCAATGGTCAATAAAGTTTAAAAAATATAAATTCATGGGAAAGCTTCTTACACTCCCCCATTTAAAATTGGTTTTAAGATAAATTCAACATGAGACTCCGCTAGTGTTTTAACATCTTGATAGGATTGATTGCTTCTACAATAATGTGTAACAAAACCATGAATCGATAAGAAAATAGACCAAATATCCTGAATGCTCGTTTTATGGTTGCTTAAACTTGAAATTGCATTTGCAAACATTCCATAGCTTTCGAGTGGTTCCTGTTGGATACAGCTTTTTACCTCTTCATCATTAATTAAAAACATTAATTCATATTGGCTTTTATTTGAAAGTCCAAATTCAATGTACCCTAATAAAATTTTCTTCACTTTCTCTTCTGGTGGTAAATTCTGATTCATGATTTGCTGTAAAACACCGTTAAGCATGTCAAAGTCCTGCACAACCATCGCATAAAATAAATCAGCTTTATTTTTAAAATGATAATAAATCGCACCATGGCTATATTTTAATTCATTTGCAATTTGACGCATTGAAACATGTTGGTAGCCTTTTTGTACAAATAATTCATGGGCAACATCCATTATTTTTTCTCGTGATAATTCCTCTTGAACTTGTTTTCTTGGTGACATTACAAACAAATCTCCTTTTATTAACCACTGTTCAATAATAAATATATTCCAGTTTCAACCAGATGTCAATCTGTTCTATGCACATTTTTATATCATTTCAATACAATATAAAAGCGGACCCTTTAGAGAGTCCGCCTTCGATTATTCTGCTTTACTTAAAACTTGCTTTTCTTGCTGCTCTTCAGCTTCATTAGCAGCTTTTTTCTGTTTCATGTAACCAATCCCTACAACTGCAGCAACTACAAGTAGCTCAAAGCCATACTTCACAAATCCATTACTAAATAATGAGCTTAGAAATGGTTCTGCAACAATCATCTTTGATGCAGTCCATGCTAATATAGCAGCACCAATTGTAATAATGATCGGGAAACGATCAATTAATTTAATAAATAATGTACTTCCCCAAACCATAATTGGAACTGAAATAATAAGTCCTAACACAACTAGTAAGAAGTTTCCGTGAGCAGCACCTGCCACCGCTAATACATTATCAAGACCCATAAGTGCATCAGCAATGATAATCGTACGAATGGCTGCCCAGAAGCTGCCAACAGCTTTTATATCATGGCCTTTGTCATCTGTTAACAGATTATAAGCAATCCATACAAGAAGAACTCCACCTACTAGTCGTAGTCCTGGAACTTCAAGTAACCACACTACAGCTAAAGTGGCTGCAGCTCTTATGACAATGGCACCGACAGTTCCCCAAATAATTGCTTTTTTCTGTTGTTCTTTTGGTAAATTTCTTGCCGCTAACCCAATAACAATGGCATTATCCCCCGCTAATACTAAATCAATCGCAATAATAATTAAGAGTGCGGAAAAAAACTCTGCGCTTAAGAATTCCATCAAAGATCTCCCTTCTATTTTTCTTTTATTCTATAAAATTAGGAAAAACAAAATTGCCCTTCACTAGAATAAACTACTTGATTATTGCCATATGTTTATCATCTAGACGTTTTTCAATCTTTTCGAGTTCTTTTTTGTCTTTCAAAATCTCTTCTTTGTTCTTTTTGATTAAGTCCTCAATAGATAATGTTTCTATCTTTCTCTTAAGCATTCCTCTTCTCACCTCACTGCTCTTTGTACTAAAAAACAAAAATGACCTTTACCTCATGAGGTAAAGGTCATAAATATAGACCTCTACCGTAATCTGGTAAAGGTCTTGCTAACAACGTTAGTTGCCAACAAAGCCGAGAGTGGCGACACTCTGAAATGACGACTTTGCTGTAAAAGCTACTCCCCTTTAGGAGAACACTATTCACAATATTTATTATATAATCAATATTACACATTGTTTATACTTTTGTCAACGATTATCTTATATTTTTTCCGTAAAAGATTTCATCCATTTCTGTAATTAACTTTTCAGCAATAACTAATTCCTCTTCAGGTGTCAGTTTTTCTCTTGTATCACTAAAAAATAAATAGTGTTCCAGGTCAAATTCCTTCAATTTGCATTTCGTGTGAAAAATGTTTTCCTGATACACATTCACATCAATCATGTGATACATTTCCTGAATATCTTCTGGTATATAGTTTTGTATCGAATTTATTTCATGATCTATAAACAGTTTATGTCCTGTCACATCTCTCGTGAATCCGCGAACACGATAATCAATCGTCATCACATCGGTTTCGAACGATTGGATCATATAATTTAATGCTTTTAGAGGGGATATTTCTCCACAGGTTGAAACATCGATGTCCGCCCGAAAAGTGCTAATCCCTTCATCTGGATGAGATTCCGGATAGGTATGAACCGTTATATGACTTTTGTCCATTTGTGCAACGACTGAACCTGGTATTGGACCTGGAGATTCTTCAAAGACATCCTTTGTTGGATCATTTACTGGTCCCTCTGATACTAAAATCGTGACACTGGCTCCTTGGGGAACGTAATCCTGTTTTGCGACATTCAAAATATTAGCCCCAATAATATCGGCAACATTACTTAGTATCTCAGTTAATCGATCCGCATTATAGACATCATCAATATATTCAATATACGCATCTCGTTCTTCTTGAGAACTTGTATAACAAATATCATACATATTAAAGCTTAACGATTTCGTAAGATTATTGAAACCATGTAAGTCTAAAATCTGGTTCGAGTTCATCTCCATATGTTTCATATACTTCTCCCCCTTTTATTATTTTTTCCATATTTTTATATTGGTTGATTCGTGGAAATCTATGCACGTTAATGAGATATTTCATTTTGCGCAAAAAAAATCCGGCTAAAAAGCCGGACACTGTAACGATATGATCATTTAAAAGGGGGGTATGAAAAAGCTTATCTTTTCCATGTCTTTATCTTACGTTGTAAATATGAACAAACTATGAATAAAGAATTAAGTTTCTATTAAATCTTCTTTTAGCTCTATAACTTCGATAATCATTTGATTAGAACATACATAAATAGCAATCTTTGCACACTTTTTAAGCAATTCATACACATTTTTGAGTATCCTTGCTATGGTACACTCAATCTTGAAACCGCTTTATTGTTGAATATATCAGCATTCTAGTTAAAAAGGTAGGTGTAGAAAAATGAGAGTTTATCATGATAAATTGTTTAGCAAAAAATTTAAGAGACCGAAGTTTACCATTCAACATAAAGCAGATCGGAAAACAGCTTCTAACTTCCACTCTCATTCAGGTTTTGAAATCGTGTGGCTACAAAAAGGAGAAGCCACATACATTTTTGAAGAAAAAGTCTTTCGTTTAACAAAAGGACAAATTTTATTTTTTAAGAGTACTGATTTTCACAAAGTTAAGTTACATGATGGTGTGCCTTATGAACGAGTTGTTACTCTATTCTCTGAAGACTTTCTAAAGTTTAAACATCCGATTTTCGAGAAATTTAAAAGCTTTTTGGACAACCTCCCTTCCCCTCAATATGTTTTGAATGTACAAGCCTGGAAGGAAGAACAACTTCAGCAAATCGTCGATCATTTATTATTTGAGCAAGAGAATGAAGATCTCTGGGAAAAGGAGGCTGCACTAGAATTATACCTCCTCGAACTCCTACTATTTTTATGCAGAGAAATTCAGTCATCCTTTGCCCAGAATTCCCATTTAATTGTTAAGCGCGACTCTCGAAAAGTAGAAATGCTTGAACGTATCTTAAAGGAAATTAATGAAATCTGGAACACCGATTGGCGTCTTGATTCACTAGCTCAAACACTACATCTAAATAAATATTACCTTTGCCATTTCTTTAAAAAAGAGTTTGGTCTTACCATCCACGATTACATACTTCAAAGAAGAATTTACGAGGCGAAAAAACTACTTATTTTAACGAGTTCTCCTGTAAATCAGGTATCCGAAAAAGTAGGGTTTTCCTCCCCTTCTAGTTTTATCAGAAGCTTCAAACAACAGGTCAGTATGACCCCAAAACAATATCGGACAAATACCCATCTCCTCTAACATTAGATTTGAAGATATGGGTGATTTAAGGAGGTGATTCTTGCTCAAGAGTTGGGTTTTTCATCTGTATTTTAATACATAAACAAGGAGGCCAAATGGTGAGGAAGTTTAAACGTTTTTTTACTGTGCTACTGTGTTTACTATTATTATTGCCTAATATGAGTTTGAATGTATTTGCTGCTGAAGGTGAAACCACGGAGATGATTGATATTCCTGAATCCTCTGATTGGAAAGGTGCTATCGGAGGCGATGTTGGTGGTAATGACAAAATTACGGCTGAAAACTTTTTGATTAAAGAAAATGGAGATGGCTCTGTTAATATGACCGTCAAAAACAATCGTGGTAAAATCTCAAGTAGTTCAGAAGGAATTGCATATTATTACCAGCAAGTTGACCCTACAGATAATTATGAACTAACAGCTAAGGTGAAGGTTGAATCCTTTGAGGCAAATGGACAGGTTGGATTTGGGATTATGCTAAGAGGAAATCTATTAACGTCAACTGATGAAAAAACTGGTGATTATCTTGCGGTAGGTGGTATCAAGCAAGATATTAGAGGATTTTATAAGTACAGTAGCGCGTCATCTATATATCCAGATGAACTCGACTTTACAGCAAACAATCCTGCTCCCGGTGAAGAGTATACACTCAAGCTTAGAAAAGAAGGTACTATTTATCAGTTAACAGTCGGTGAAGAAACAAAAACGTTCACAGATTACACAGGGGAAATGAATTATGTCGGACTTTTCGCCGCAAGAAATGTAAGCGTTACCTACAGTGATGTAAATTTGAATAAATATAAAAAAGTCCAAAGATTAGAAGTAAATAGCGATCATATGAAAACCGAATATCTAACGGATGAAGAACTAAACCTCGATGGTTTAGTCGTTAAAGCAATTTACGATACTGGCGAAGAATCTACTTTATCTGCAAATGAATATATTGTTACCGGTTTCGATAGCAGCACTGTTGGGACAAATACAATTAAAATTAGTTATGGTGGAGCTGTATCAACAATAGACTTAACAATCAATGCATTAACTCTAAATGACTTATCAATCAAATACTTCCCTGCAAAAACGGTTTATTACCCCGGTGATAAGTTTGAATCAGCTGGATTACAAGTATTCGGTTCGTATAATAATGGAGAAACCTATGAACTTTCTGCGGAACAATATAATTTTAAGATTGATGATGTTACGTTAGATGATTCATTCGAATTTAAAGTACCAGGTACAAAAACCGTATCAATTGTGCCTAAAGATTTTCCTGCTGTTACAGCAAGCTTTAATGTAACTGTAAAAGATACTGAGCTTGAAGGGCTTGAGATAAAGAAGCAGCCTGTAAAAACACAATATTTTATTGGTGACCCACTCGATCTTACCGGAATGGTTGTATATGCTACCTATAAGGACGGATCTCAGGTAAGGTTACTAGAAAATGAGTATGATGTCTCTAATTTTGATACGACAACACCTGGAGACAAGAATGTAGTAATTAGCCATAAGGATGCTAGTAAAACTATCACATTCAATGTAAAAGAAAAGGAAGTTCATGAATTAAAAATAACTACGTTTCCTAGTACAACTTTTACAATTGGTGATATTTTTGCATCTGATGGATTAGAAGTTTCAAAGGTTTATGATAACGGAGACCTAGAGGTATTATCCACGGATTCCTATGTTATTGACTCTAGTTCATTTAATAGTGGTGTGGCTGGTACGTATTCTATTACTGTGAATCCAAAAGTAGATTTTGGTGTCTCCCCTATCACATATAAAGTAACAGTTAGAGATAATACAGAATACAAATTTGACTTTATTCGTTTTGGCCAATCCACATCAGATGAGAAAAACACAATCGAGTACTTAGAGAATGATACCGTTCGTTTAGCTGCTATTGACGGAGGTGGAAAAGTTACCGGGGACCATGATGGAATCTCCTTCTATTACACCGAAATTGATGCAAATGAAGATAATTTCGAGCTCTCAGCTGATATCAAAGTTGTTGAATATGCAAAGAATCCTCATGATGGACAAGAGTCCTTCGGAATTATGGCAAGAGACGCCATTTACGAAACTGGCGACCAAAAGGGAATTTTCGCGAGTAATATTGCTGCAATCGGAGGTTATTCAGGAGGTACTCGAGATGAAAACGGAACACAATTGTTTGTTCGAACAGGGGTAACATCGCCGGATGGTACAGGAAGCCAAGGCATTCAAAATGAAATGGTAAAGGCAGAAAGACCAACAACTTCTAATACTCATCCAAACAAAACATATCGTCTTACTCTTAAGAAAACGAATAGTGGTTTTACAGGAATACTAAATGACGGTGAGAAAACAATTGAAAAAGAGATTTATGCACCAGATCTTCTTAATGTTCAAAATGGTAAAGCATATGTCGGTTTCTATGCCGCACGTGTAGCAACAATTGAAGTTAGTAACATAGACTTCGAGGTAACAGCAGCAGAAACAGATGCTCCTAAAGGAGAAGCGCCTGTTAAAGAGGTAACTCCTCAGTTTGACATTTTATCATTGGAAAGGACTTCTGATGCGAATTATCGCCTGATCGTTCAATCAAATGTGAATGGAACTGTGACGATTAAAGAAGGCAATGAAACGATTCGTTATGATGAACCGATTATTGCCGGGCAAAAGCTTGAAATACAAACAAAAATCGCAAAAAATGCAAATACAAACTTTAGTTTTGTATTTATACCTGACGAAACTCAGAAACTAACAGACTATAATAGAATCATTCAAAACTTCACGGTTGAAATGAAGACATTTGCCGAAGATGGGAATATCTATGTTTCTCCTAACGGATTGAGTTCTGGTGACGGATCAAAAGAAAACCCACTAGACTTAGATACAGCCATTGAATTTGTAAAACCAGGTCAACACATCTATGTGATGGAAGGTCGCTATGTGAGAAATGCGATACTTGAAATTAAGAAATACAATGACGGCACTGAAGATGGGATGAAGTACTTATGGGCTGACCCTTCTGCTACAAGTAGACCTATCATTGATTTTGATAAGAAAACTGAAGGTGTTATTCATAGCGGTAACTACTGGCATGTAAAAGGCATAGACTTTATTCAATCTGCCGGAAACACAAAAGGTTACACAGTTGGTGGTAACCACAATATTATTGAAAACATTAAAACCTATCAGAACGGAGACACTGGTCTACAAATCAGTCGTACGGACAATTCTACAAATATAGCTGATTGGCCATCTTATAACTTGATTCTTAACAGTGAATCATTTGATAACCGTGACCCATCTGACAACAATGCAGATGGTTTTGCTGCAAAACTCACGGTTGGCGAAGGAAATATTTTCAGGGGTACTATCTCTCATAATAATATTGATGATGGATGGGATCTTTATACAAAGGTTGGTACAGGTGCTATTGGAGCAGTTACAATTGAGGATAGCATCGCTTATAACAACGGTTTCCTAACAGATGGAACTGTCGGGAATGGCGATAAAAACGGCTTTAAGCTTGGTGGTGAAGGAGTCCATGTCCCTCATATTATCAAAAATAGTGTTGCTTTCGGGAACGGAGCAGCAGGTTTCACAAGTAATAGTAATCCAGGTGTGATTGCCGAAAATAACTACGCAATTAATAATGCCGGTGTAAATATGGCATTCATAACATATGGACACATTACACCTGATTTTACAATTGATGGATTTATCTCCTTCTTTACAGAAGACAGCAAAATGAAAACAAAAGACAATTATCAACACGCTGATTCAGATAAGAACTTCATGTTTAATGGAGAACAATCTGTTAATAAATCTGGGGATGTACTTCCGGATGAAATCATTCAATCTTTGGCTACCATTCAAAACTTTGAACGCAGTCAAGATGGTGAAATTGATTGGAATGGTGTTTGGGATACGTTTGGTGACTTTATGGCACAATATGATGAACCTAATACCGAAAATCCAGAAGAGCCAGGTAAGGAACAGCCTGAAGAACCTAATACTGAAAATCCCGAACAGCCTGGGGAAGAAACTCCTGACAATGAAGAAGACAACAATCAGCCAGGAGATCAAACACCAAGTTCTGATCAAACTGGGGATAATTCTCAAGGGACAGATAAACAAAAAGATAGTAACAAATTACCTAAAACAGCAACCTCTGTATACAACTGGCTCGTTCTAGGTATTCTATTCATTTTTATTGGCATAAGTGTTGGTGTTGTACTTTATCGTAGAAAAGGTCTAGTTTCCTAACCTAATAGCTTCACTTAAAAGAGAGGGTCCTCCCTCTCTTTTTTTTTAACCCCTTCTTCTCTCACACCCCTCCCCCATTACATAGATAATCATTTAGTAAGGATTTCCCTTTTTAGCAACATCGGCATACTTTTATAGCAATATGTTGCTATAGATTGGTATCAAGCTTATGTTACACTCTCTTTTGTAACCGTTTTATTAATTGAATATTCAGATAGTTCTTTCGACCTATTAGGGAGGTGAGTCGTTTTTACTAGAAAGGAAATTACTAGTTTTTGTATATTACTTATTGTTTATAGAAAGGAGATTTTAATGAATGAGTACAATTAAACGTTACTTTTATTTGACATTGGTAGTTTTGCTCACATTCACCAGTTTATTTACTACCGTATCTATTACTCCTGTTCATGCTGAAGAAACGGACGCATCCTCCTTCCTTTTTGAAGCAGATTTTAATAATGACACCACTGGGGAACATCCATCAGGATTTGATGTATCTGAAAGTGGTGGAACCGTTCAAGTAACAGAGGTTCCTGACGCCACGAACAAAAGTGTGTTTTTAGATGATACAAGTGATTCAGCAGACGTTAATTTAAGCAAATCCTTCGAGGAGCTTGTTGGTGTAGTTACTGTTCAAATGAAATTTATGCAACCGCAGTATACAAGCTCGACAAAGGTAATGAGAGTAAAAGGAGACAAAACTCCACTCATTATTGAAACCAAAGACAATAACATATCATATCGTACTGGCAGCACCTATGCACCGTTAGTCCCTATTGAGGAAAATGTATGGTATGACATCAAGGCTGAGGTTGATTTAAATAATCAAACAGTAAATGTCTATATCAATGGAGAACTTAAGTTAGAGAACGCTAAGTTAAATGAACCTGCTACAAAAATAAGTTATTTTGAAACATTCACACCTGGAAGTAAAGCATTAGGACATTATGTAGATGATATTAAAATTTCTGGTTCTTTGCCGGAAGTTGAACCTGAAGAACCGAAAGACCCTGAAGAGCCAGGCGAACCGACTCCTCCTACAGGTGCAGGTGGAATCTATGAAGCGGAAGATGGAAAGTTAGTAAATGCTATCATTGACAACAAACATCCCGGGTTTACGGGAACTGGGTTTGTTGATATGGTACCGAATGCACCGGGTGGTTCCATCGAATGGAAGGTAGATGTTCCTGTCGGTGGAGAATATACATTAGATTTTCGTTATGCACATGGTGGTACAGATGAACGTCCTTCAGAAATTAAAGTGAATGGAGAAGTAGTTGAGCCTAAACTTGCATTTAATCCAACAGGTGGTTGGGCAAATTGGGTCTATACATCAACGAAAGCTACCTTAACAGCTGGTGAAAACGTCATCGTGGCTTCCGGTGTTGGTTCCAGTGGAGGTGCCAATATCGATCATCTTAAAGTTTATACGGAAGTTGACCAAACCTATGAAGCAGAAGATGCCCTACTTGATGAAACAGGGGTCATCATCGATAATCAGCATACTGGGTTTACAGGAACTGGCTTTATTGATTTTAAACCAAATCAGCCTTATAGCTGGGTTGAGTGGACAGTGAATGTTCCAACTGATGGAGAATACTACCTTGACTTCAGATATGCTTCCGGTGGTACTGATGCAAGACCAGCAGAGATTAAAGTAAATGATGAGATAGTTGCAGAATCATTAGCTTTTGATCCTACAGGAGCATGGACAACATGGGTATACACTTCCACGAAAGCTACTCTAAAAGCTGGTGAGAATAAAATTCGTGCTACCGGTGTTGGTACTAGTGGAGGAGCAAATATTGATCATTTACGAATTCATAATAAAGAAACTGGATCTGATGAAGGCCCTATCGATATTGAAGACTCCGAATTAAAGGATATCGTTAGCGGACTTTACTTGAAAAAGTTAAATGAGTTGGGAGTCATCGTTGAAAACCAGCCTGAAGATACCGATTCTATTACAAGACTCGAATTCATGTCTTTAATAAACAGTAAACTTGGATTGGTTAAAGAAGAACATTTCAAGGGATTAAGCACTGAATCTATGGTTTGGGAAGTTTCTCTAAATGAGTGGTACTCGTATATTCTAGCAGCTGCTAAACAAGCTGGATATATGGATGACCTTGTGAGGAATGGAAAGATTCAACCTAACAAGACCCTGAAGAAAAAGGAAGCTGTAAAAATTATTCAAAAGTTAAACGGTTCCTCACCGAATGCAGATAATAACAAAGAACTTACATGGGGGGAAGCTAAAAATCTCGTTAATTCCCTTCCATCAGAAGAAAAAAATAAAACAGTACAAATCGCGGATGTTCATGCAATTTCAAGTAATCTTATTGCGGTTACATTAAATAGTACTTTTGATGAATTTGATTTCTCTGATATTAATGTGGTTTACCCTACTGGCAATTGGTCGACTCTAAGCCCTAACTTTAAGAATCTAAGAATTGACAAGGCCGCAAATGGTAAAAATAAATTTGGTCAAACGGTCCTTATTTTAAATAGTTTGGATGAGCTAGATCAAAACGGGCAGTATATCGTAGAGCCTGAGAAAGTTACTTTTAAAGGCGATTTAAACGATGCAATTCGTAAAGCAGATAATCTATTAACCTGGCAAATGGAACACGGTGGTTGGACAAAGAACTGGCCACATATTTATGAACGTCCATGGGATGGTAAGGAACCGCGTTCAGAATGGGTGGCAAATGGTGTTGAATTAGGAACGATTGATAACGATGCAACGATTAAGGAAATTCTTTTCTTAGCCGAAGTTTATCGTGAAACTGGTGATGAAAAATACAAAGATAGCATTGAAAAAGGCTTTGAATTCTTGTTCCAATTACAATATGACACAGGTGGTTTCGCTCAGGTTTATCCTAGACGCGGCAACTACTCTGACTATGTCACATTTAATGATGAAGCGATGATCAATGTCTTGGAGATGATGGATGATGTTGTTGAAAAGAGGTATCCATTCGATTCAGATGTAATAAATGATTCTTATGTTAATAGAATCAAACTATCCATTAAGGGTGGTATTGATTATATCTTAAAGTCACAAATCAAATTTTCTGATGGAACATTAACGGCTTGGGGTGCTCAGCACGATCCATATACGTTTGAACCACAAAAAGCACGTGCATATGAGCATGCTTCAGTTTCAGGTTCAGAATCTATTGGAATCATAAGATTCCTTATGTCTCGTCCACAAACTGACGAAATAAAGAAATCTATTCGTTCTGCGCTTGAGTGGCTAGATGAAGTTAAACTCGAAAATACACGATATGTAAGTGGTGATCCAAATAATGTGTATTTTGTTGAAGATCCGAATTCAACGGCTTGGTACAGATTTTATGAGATTGATACAAACCGTGGTATCTTCTCAGGCCGGGATGGTGTTATTAAATATGACATTATGGAGATTGAAGAAGAAAGACGAAATGGCTATTCTTGGGGCGGTCATTGGGGTACGAAGTTATTAAGTACCGCTGAAGAAACTGGATATTTTACAAATAACGTATATGTTCAGGTTGTTGGTAGTAACTCTAAGGATATAAATGATAGACAATTAGAAGATGGTGATATCAAAGTTGTGAAAAGCCTAGAAAAACAGATTAGCCAAATTGAAAATGAAATTTTTGTTGCGAAAGATGGAACTGGAGATTATACAACAGTCCAGACAGCAATTGACGCCATTCCTGCAAACAATACAACTCCAATCACCATTTTTATTAAAAATGGAGTCTACAAAGAAGTTGTTACTGTACCGAATACTAAACCATTTATTACGATAATTGGTGAAGATCCGGAGAACACAGTGATTACATTCGATAACTTTGCAGGTAGAGATAATGGTGTTGGTGGAACTCTTGGTACAAGCGGAAGTGCAAGTGTGTATTTACGAGCAAATGATTTTAGAGTAGAAAATGTAACATTCGAAAACTCTTTTGATGAAAGCTCCACAGATGTCAGTGGAAAACAAGCTGTTGCCGTATATGCTGCTGGGGAACGTCAATATTTTAAAAATGTAAGATTCATAGGTAATCAGGATACATTATATGTTCACTCTGGAACACAATACTATAATCAAGTATATGTTGAGGGCGATGTCGATTTCATCTTCGGTGCAGCACGTGCTGTTTTTGATGATTCTGTCATTCACTCACTTAACCGTGGTTCAGAATCAAATAATGGATATATCACGGCTGCTAGTACATTAATCACGGACCCATACGGTATTTTGATTAAAGATAGTAAGCTAACAAGTGATGCCCCTGCTGGTACTGTATATTTAGGCAGACCTTGGCCTGCTGGTGGTAATCCGAATGCGATAGGTAGTGTGGTCATTATGAATAGTGAACTTGGTGACCATATTAAGACAGAGGGTTGGACTTCCATGAGTGGTTTAAATCCAGAAGATGCCCGCTTGTTTGAGTATAAAAACTACGGCCCCGGTGCTGCAATCAATGAATCAAGAAGACAACTTACAGATGAAGAAGCCGCTAACTGGACAGTACAAAATGTATTAAAAGGTTGGGATCCATCTGAAGGTGAAGGTTGTGAGAAACCAGGAAATGGACCTAAGAAAGAGAAAGGGCCAAAACCTGGGAATAATTCAACACCAGGATATTGCAAACAAGCTGGAATTTAAGTTGAAATCGTGGACTTAGGTTTTCTATAAAGTTTATCGATTTACAGGAAAAGAGAGGGTCTCCCCTCTCTTTTTATCATGCATACGCCTTATTTTCTTCTTCATTCTTAAAAAAGCTCTTCATCGCATGGAATACGTCTGCTTTTTGTTTTAAAATATAGTACCTAAATCTTTCATCTTCAATGTTCTTATAGGCTGACATAAGGGTCGAATGACGGTTATACTGGTTTACTTCCCCATAGCCAAACATATTAGAAACCTTCATTAACTCGCTCACTAACTTCACACATCTTGCATTATCTGAGGTTAAATTATCTCCGTCTGAGAAATGAAATGGATAAATATTATAACGTGCCGCTGGATACTTATCATCAATTACTTCTAATGCTTTGCGGTACACTGATGAACAAATCGTACCCCCACTTTCCCCTTTTGAGAAAAAGTCCTCTTCTGAAACAACTTTCGCTTCCGTATGGTGAGCAATGAATTCGATTTCGACCGTTTCATATTTTGTACGCAGGAATCGAGTCATCCAAAAGAAGAAGCTTCGTGCCATATACTTCTCCCAAATTCCCATACTTCCACTAGTATCCATCATCGCAAGCACCACAGCCTTTGAATCTGGTTTTACAATCTCATTCCATGTTTTAAACTTCAAATCCTCCCGATAAATCGGATGGAAGCTAGGCTTCCCTGCCATCGCATTTCGTTTGTATGCCGACATCATTGTCCGTTTCTTATCAATATTCCCCATTAAACCTGTTCGACGAATATCATTAAATTCAATGTTTTCTACAATGTTTTGATCCTGTTCTTTCCGCTTAAGATTTGGCAACTCTAACTCCTTAAATAAGGCTTCCTCAAGCTCCATTAGAGATACTTCCGCCTCATAATAATCTTCACCGGCTTGATCACCTGCACCTTGCCCTTTTCCAGGGCCTGCTTTTCCTGCACTTTGTCCGGACCCATCTCTTGCAATAACGTCACCAACCTGGCTATCTCCATCCCCTTGGCCGACATGTTTATTTTTATCATAGTTGTAACGGATTTTATATTCGTCTAAGGAACGAATAGGAATTTTAACAACATCTTTTCCGTTGGACATAATTATACTTTCTTCCGTTATCAAATCAGGTAAATTATTCTTAATAGCATCCTGTACTTTATCTTGGTGTCTAGTTTGATCATCATGGCCTTTGCGATGGAGGGACCAATCTTCTTGGGAAATGACAAAGTTCTTTGAATTACTTTTCGACATAATCTTTCCCCTCCTAAATTTTTTTTTATTAAACCATTCACATTTTTACCTTGACCCTCATACATTATCTTGACGGTTTGTGAAAGAACTTCGTAAAACGAAAAACTGTAGTAAACAAAACCTGTTTGAAATAAAAAAGAGACCAACAACTACCTACTCTTTAGCAAAAAAATTAACCAATAGTAGATTACTCTATACTATGCAAGAACATTGATTTATTGACAAAAAATTTCGTAAATTAGGCGATTAGTCTTAAAAATAGACAAGTTCCTGCTGTTTTTTCATTTTTTAAATAGCCAATTATTTTATTAAAATGGACAAGTCTTTGATTCACCATATTTGTTTCCGATTTGAAAAACAAGGGATTAGACCATCAAGCTGGCCTAACCCCTATTTTCTTTCTAGATTATCGGTTCAATAAGCTTCCTACATAACGTAGTAGTTCATTCGCGGATGTTGAATTATAACCGTGCTCATCAATTAATCTTGCCACAACCTCATTAACCTTCTTCAGCTGTTGCTCATCAGGTGTTTTTGTAGAAGTAGTGATTTTCACAACGTCTTTTAAGTCCGCAAATAATTTCTTTTGAATTGCCTCTCGAAGACGTTCATGTGAGTTGTAATCAAATCTTCTTCCTTTACGTGCATATGCAGAGATACGAATAAGGATTTCCTCTCTAAATGCCTTCTTAGCATTTTCAGAGATTCCAATTTGCTCCTCAATCGAACGCATAAGCTTTTCATCTGGATTCATTTCTTCTCCGGTTAACGGATCGCGAAGTTTGTTTTTATTACAGTATGCTTCAACATTATCTAGATAGTTATCCATTAATGTCTTCGCAGACTCTTCATACGAATAAACAAATGCCTTTTGAACCTCTTTCTTCGCAATATCGTCATATTCACGTCTCGCAATTGAGATGAAATTTAAATAGCGCTCACGGTCTTCATTCGAAATGGATGGATGGTGTTCAAGGCCATCCTTTAAGGAACGCAATACATCCAATGCATTAATGGATGGGTTTTCTTTTCGTATAATCGTGGATGATATCCGGTTAATGACGTAACGCGGGTCGATACCACTCATGCCCTCATCTTGATATTCCTTTCGAAGCTCCTCCACATCAACTGCATTGAAACCTTCGACACTTTCACCATCATACAATCTCATCTTTTTAATAATATCGATATCGCCTTTTTTAGGGGCTTTTAATCTTGTTAAAATCGTAAACATTGCTGCCACTCTAAAAGTATGTGGTGCAATATGAACATCGCGCACATCACTTTCCTTAATCATCTTTGCATATATACGCTCTTCCTCAGAAACACGTAAATTATAAGGAACTGGCATAACAATGATACGTGAATGTAACGCTTCATTTTTCTTATTCGAAATAAAGGAACGATACTCTGTTTCGTTTGTATGTGCGACGATCAGTTCATCTGCTGAAATTAACGCAAATCTTCCTGCTTTAAAATTACCCTCTTGTGTTAAGGATAGTAAGTGCCAGAGGAATTTTTCATCACACTTTAACATCTCTTGGAATTCCATCATTCCACGGTTCGCTTTGTTTAATTCTCCATCAAAGCGATAGGCACGTGGGTCTGATTCTGAACCAAACTCAGCAATTGTTGAAAAATCAATACTTCCAGTTAAATCAGCAATATCCTGAGATTTTGGATCTGAAGGGCTAAAGGTTCCAATTCCTACACGCTTATCCTCGGACAAGAATATTCGTTCAACTCTAACATCCTCAATCCTGCCTCCGTACTCTTCCTGCAATCTCATCATATTTAGTGGCGATAAATTACCTTCAATTCGAACCCCGTACTCATCGAAGAAGTCCTCTCTTAAATGATGAGGAATAAGGTGCAGTGGGTCTTCATGCATCGGGCAGCCTTTGATTGCATAAACCGCGCCTCTTTCAGTATGTGAGTATGTTTCTAAACCTCGTTTTAACATTGAAACCAATGTAGATTTACCACCGCTAACAGGACCCATCAATAATAAAATTCGCTTACGAACATCAAGTCGTTTTGCTGCTGGATGAAAATATTCTTCGACTAGTCGCTCAAGTGCTTCCTCTAAACCAAATAGTTGGTGGTCGAAGAACTTATATTTGCGCTTTCCATTTTCCTCTTCAATCCCTGCGTCTTTAATCATATTATAAACTCTGGAATGAGCAGACTGAGCAACCCATGGCTTTTCCTTTAGTAGTTCTAAATAATCAGCGAAGGTTCCTTCCCACTTCAAACGTTGTTCCTCTTCACGAAATTGTTCTATCTTTTTTAAGATATCCATTAATTAGGGGCCTCCTCCATCTTTGTTGTCTCTTGCACGGTTTAATAAAATGTATGCGAGGATGTCCTTTAACATGCTTTAATCTTACAAAATTCAACATGTCCTATTCTGAATTATAAGAAAAATTCCCCTAGTATTCTTGATTGGACAAAATGAAAATAATTTAGGAAAAATAAGGGGATACAATGTAAAAGGAGTTTATAAAGTCTATGTACCTGTTTTTAAAAGGTGAGAAAATGTTTACAATTTGTCCATAGATAACATTCACACAAAATTGAAATTAGGTTATAATACACCTAGGTATCTTTTTTGAAGGTTATTTTTGAGCTTCATACATAAAGGAGGAAAAACACATGAAATTATTGTTAATTTTAGGTGTTATTGTTACATTTTTAGCAGCTATCTTTACGGGTGGGTATGAAGATAAGCCAAGCGTAAACAAAAAATAATAAGAAAATGACCTCTGCCAATGGGTAGAGGTCATTTTTTTAAGTTAGTCCAGGATAGTTTTGTTGTCTTAAAGCTTCGTATACTACAATTGCTGCGGTATTTGATAAATTTAAAGAGCGGACATTTTCTGTCATTGGCAGTCGGAGAGCCCGTTCCATATTTTTTTCGATGAGTTCCTTAGGTAGCCCGGTTGTTTCTTTTCCAAATACGAAGAAATGATCCTTTTGTAAATCACTATAATCAAAGGATGAATATGCTTTCTGTCCAAACTTTGTAATAAAGTAAAATTCTCCATCCTGGTATTTTTTAAAAAGCTCCTCTAAAGAATCGTAATAATGAATCTTTACAAACTCCCAATAATCCAGACCAGCACGCTTAAGCATTTTGTCCTCAGTTGAAAATCCCATGGGCCCAATTAAATGTAAAGTTGTCCCTGTTGCTGCACATGTACGCGCGATATTCCCTGTATTTGCAGGAATCTCTGGTTGGTATAATACGACGTGTAGTCCCACTTTCCTTCACCTCAATCGTTATTATACCAAAAAGAAATCAAATACGCCTTGGCGTATTTGCACCCGATTTTTAGGCCCACACGATGTGGGTCATAAAGACGTTGCCACAGGAAGTGGCGTTCTTAGTCTTTGAACTTACCGCTCGAAAAATTTCCTTTGAAAAATCGTGGCATCCGCCGGAGGCTGTAACTTTATTCAGCCAGGGTTTGAACCCCACTAAATAGTATATCTTATTTTCTTGATTCCACACGGACAGTTAAGGGGCTTCTACTGAATAAAGTTATTAGTTATTTATGATATGAAAAAACTTATATTTAATATTCGGTGTATAGGCTGTTGAATCATAATAGGACCAATACCTCATTCGGCTGTTTTGCGACTGAGCATTAACGAGTGGATAACCTTCAATATCCTTCGCCACGACAATCGTATTATGATTAAAACGCCCATCTCCTTCAAAGTCATAGCAAATCAAATCACCCAGTAAAAGCTGCTTCGGGGAGGATACTTCTTTTGCTTGAAGACCTTTTTGTGATCCACTTAAATACCATCTCAAAGCATTAGCGACAGACCAGCTAAAACTCCAATTATTATTTTGCCACCACCAGCCTTTACTGCGATTAGGATGTCCGTACATCGGCGAGCCCCCGGCACGGAGACATTGCGAAATAAAATTCGTACAATTATCTTCAAACTTTTTGTATTTTGGGTTGTAATCATTCCACCAGCGCTCCGCGTATTGAACCGCTGCAAGCCGGTTATATTTAAAATCCCGATCGTCTTCTTCTTGGGTTTCACGATCCATCGCTTCATGATGAGTGTCAATTTCTTTTGGAACCTCTTCATCACTGATTAATTTATTTAATGTAAATACAGCCCTTCTTTCTTCACAGTGCTCCTCGACGTACAGATTTTTATTTTGACGAATTAAATATTGGTAATGAACAAGATAATTGAGATGGACCTTTCCATCCACTTCATTTTTACTGATGATTTGGCCATTTGTATTGCATTTCACGATCTCAGCTGAACGTTTATCTAGAAGTTCTTTTTTCCTCTGAATAAACTCAAGGTCCTTTACTGGCAAACTAACAGAAGAAACACTTCGTTGATTTCCAACTAATAATTGAGCCTTTGCCTCAATTACTTTTGCTAAAGTCGACTTCAACTTCCAACACCACCTTCAGGTTGTGATATTACACAATATGAAGGAATTCGTGAAAATATTTTATTGTTTGTGATCTGGACTTGCGTTTAAGATTTGTCTTATTTAATATTAGCGACTATTACAAGGTAGGTGTTGCATTATTACATCATCAATCTCTTTCCACCTATTGTAGATTGTCCCATTCTCACATTCATCGGAACTCAGACTATGGGTTTATTCGTTTCTGTGTCAGAAACAACCCTCTATCAAGACTCAGACTATAGGGTTAAAATTTTACAAAAAAAGGATGCGCCATCGCATCCTTTTTAGTTGATTAACATATTCAAACCTTTTTCGATTTCTTGTAGAACTTGTTCGTCCTTCTCTTTCAGACTAGCATCTTTTAAGATTTCAATTGCACTTTCGTCGCCTATTTTTCCTAATGCCCATGCAGCAGTACCCCGCAGTACTGGTCTTGGGTCATCCTTTAAGACTTTTGTTAATTCAGGAATCGCACTGCTATCCTTAAAGTGGCCAAGTGCAATAATTGCATTTCGTTGGATTGGTTTTTTCCCTCTCCAAGACCCCGACAGTGAACCAAATGTTTCCTTAAAATCACGATTACTAATCGATAAAATCGGTTTTAACAATGGCTTAACGACCTCAGGCACCGGCTTCATTTCCTCATGAAAATGAAAGTCAATTCCTTTGTTTTTCGGACATGCTGTCTGACAAGAATCACAGCCATACAGCCGATTTCCAATTTTCGTACGGAACTCGTCCGGGATAAAGTCTTTTGTTTGCGTTAAGAAGCTAACACATCTTTGTGCATTGATTTGTCCACCCTGCACCAAAGCACCCGTTGGACAAGCATCAAGACATGCTCGACATGAACCACATTGATCCTCAATTGGCGAATCAGGTACGAAAGGGATATTCGTAACCATTTCCCCTAAATATACGTATGATCCGAACTCAGGTGTAATAATTGCACAGTTTTTTCCACTCCAACCGATCCCTGCTCTCTCTGCCACAGCACGGTCAGATAACTCCCCTGTATCAACCATCGATTGGAGTTTAGCCTCAGGCAACTTTTCCTTGATAAACGCCTCAAGCTTTTGTAACCTGTCCCGTAAAATATGGTGGTAATCCTCTCCCCAAGAGGCACGTGCAAACAAACCTCGACGTTCGTTTCGTGTACTCCTTGGTGCATCCTTTAGCTTTGCTGGATAAGCCAGTGCTATCGCAATAATAGACTTCGCACCAGGTAAAAGGAGCTCTGGGTTTGTTCTTTTTTCAATATCTTTTGGTTCAAATCCCGATTGATAGCCTAATTCCTGTTGCCGTAATAGTCGTGATTTTAATTCTTCAAATGGCGAAGCACTCGCAAAGCCAATTTTATCGATTCCAATCGTTTTACTATAATCAATGATTTCTTGTTGTAGTTGTATAGTGTCCAAGTCTTGGAACCTCCCTTCTTTGGACTTGTAAGCCGTTCTATTTAATGAATTACTAGGATTTATGGTACACTATTTACAATAATTTTTGGAGGGATAAATGATGGAAATTAAGATTTCGCCACATTTAAAGGAACTTGTTCCTGACTTTAAAGTAGGAATTATTCAATACGATCATATCGAAGTTGGCGATTCTCCACAAATGATTCGTGGCAGATTACAGACCTTTCAAGAATCGCTTTTTTTTGATTTAGAGGACAAACATGTAACTGATTTTCAAGGAATCGCTGAGTGGAGAGAGATTTTTAAGCAAGCAGGTACAGATCCAAATCGATATCGTCCATCTGTTGAGGCAATCTATCGTCGGATTCAAAAACAAAACTATTTGAACTCCATACACTCCGCTGCTGACTTAAACAATTTCTTTTCGATGCAGTATGAAATACCAATAGGGATTTATGATTCAAATAAAATCAACGGAGATATTGAAATCCGTGTGGGACAACTAGGTGACGAGTATTTAGGGATTAATGGGAGAACCATTTCGTTGAAGGATAAAATTTTATCCAGCGATGAGACAGGAGCATTTGGAAGCCCTTATGTCGATTCCGAGAGAACGGCTGTAACAATCGAAACTAAACATGCCATTCAAATTGTGTATTTGAAGCCATCTCTACAAAATAATAGCTGTGAAAAATTACTGACTTCCCTAGGTGCGATGTTCACACAAGTACATGGTGGCTCGGCTGAGTCCTTTTTAGTTGTGTAAAATCTGTACAAAATAAAAAACGCAACACTTCGTTTATCTAAGAAACGAAACACTGCGTTATATATGTATGGAGCGGGTGATGAGAATCGAACTCACGACATCAGCTTGGAAGGCTGAGGTTTTACCATTAAACTACACCCGCACATAGATATTAAGTTTATTAAGTATTCAGTACGTCTTTCGGGCCTTACATGCCTCTTCCTCTGCCAGATGATTCAAGATGTAAATGCGTCGAGGCAACTCGCAGCAAATTCATTGAAGCTATGCTCGTGGCTGAGGTTTTACCATTAAACTACACCCGCACATTTAAAATAATATGAAGTTCGTTAATCAATTATGTGATTATTATAACAAGTTTGTAAATGATGTGCAATAGGTTTTGTAACTTTTTGTCGAAGTTTTTTTACCAACTGACTACTTGACTTATTATATACACCTCATTATTATTTTGCAATAGCAATATCAAAATTATTTTCACCATATTTACATAGTTAACGCTACACCCCACATTAATAATTTTTATCAGAATAATAATATTTTTTTAGGACTGCCTGATTCCTTCATGGCAGCCCTTTTTCTTTTCATAAATTTGTTTTGACTTTATAGATGTTTAGGAGTAGATTCATATGTATATTCAAATAATCAGATATTCTATTATTCAGAAGGAAGGATAAACATGCTACATAAGTGGGCTTTTTCAGGGAGATTTAAAGGGTATTCGGTTCATTCTTTACAAAAGGATCTTATTTCTGGCGTTGTTGTTGGGATTATAGCAATTCCTCTTGGAATGGCATTCGCGATTGCTTCAGGCGTCAAACCTGAATATGGGATTTACACGACCATCATCGCGGGTATTCTTATTTCACTCTTTGGAGGCTCCAAATACCAAATCGGGGGACCAACTGGTGCCTTTATTCCGATATTATTTGGAATTGTCGCAACCTATGGATTTGAAAATTTATTAATTGCTGGTTTTATGGCGGGTGTACTTCTATTCTTAATGGGTATTTTTAAACTTGGTTCTTTAATCAAATTTATTCCACGACCGGTTACCATTGGATTTACATCAGGAATTGCCATTATTATTTTTGTTGGGCAGATACCAAATTTTCTAGGCCTCGATAAGATTGAGAAACACGAACTTTTTTTAGATAATATGAGAGAAATTATTTTTCATATTCGTGAGATTAATATTTATAGCATTCTAACAGCAACGATTTGTTTAGTAGTACTTGTGTTAACTCCAAAGCTCTTTCCTAAAGTACCTGGTTCATTAATCGCTTTACTTATTTCTACTGGTATCGCGACTATTTTTTTCCCATCTCAGGTCGCTACGATTGGGTCAACATTTGGGGATATTCCTAGCAAACTACCAAGCTTTCAATTTCCTGAGATCACATTTGAACGAATCAAACAGTTGATTCAACCCGCATTTGTAATTGCAATGTTAGGGGCAATTGAATCTCTTCTTTCTGCAGTTGTTGCTGACGGAATGACAAATAGTAAGCATAATAGTAACCGTGAATTAGTTGGACAGGGAATTGCTAATATGGTTACCCCTTTATTTGGTGGAATTCCAGCAACTGGTGCCATTGCAAGAACGGCCACCAACATTAAAACGGGGGCTGTATCACCTTTTTCAGGTGTCATACATGGTGTCGTTGTTTTGCTTGTCTTACTTTTATTTGCACCATATGCTTCAAAAATTCCTTTAGCAAGTATGGCCCCAATTATTATGCTGGTTGCTTGGAATATGAGTGAACGCCGTGTTTTTTATCATGTGCTACAAACAAAAACGGGAGATTCTCTTGTCCTCGTTGTCACCTTTTTACTAACAGTCTTTATGAATCTAACTGTTGCGGTTCAGGTAGGCCTCATTCTAGCAGTTGTACTTTTTACTAAGCGAATGAGTGATATAATAGTAACGGAAAAAGCTTTGCCAAACCCAGAATCAAAACATGAAAAAGTAGATAGTCGTGTTGTAACTGATTCTCATGATTGTCCACAAATAAGTATTTATAATGTGGAAGGACCTTTGTTTTTCGGAGCTGCTCAGGCTTTTGAACAACAGATTATGAATTCAATCAATTACAAACCAAAGGTTCTTCTTCTACGACTAAGCAGGGTACCTTTCATGGATACAACGGGAGAAGGTCGATTAGCTAGTATTGTTCAGGATTTTTCAAAGCAAGGTATTGTTTTAATTTCAGGGATCAAACCACAACCAAAAAGCGTTCTTCATAAAACAGGTTTATATGAGGTAATCGGAGAGGAAAACTTTTTTGAGCATACAGGCGATGCCATTGATTATGCACTGACCCAGATTAACGACAATAAATGTTTGGGTTGCAGACACTTTGCTTTCAAAGAATGTCAGGCTCTCTCCGGAATCCAGGGAAAAGTAGTGAAAAGCAGAGGTATTTCAATGAGTTAATGTAGAAAGTGAGGTAAGGTAGTGAATTTAGAAATGCAACAATTCAAG
Organism: Ferdinandcohnia salidurans; assembly: GCF_042680725.1. NCBI lineage: Bacteria > Bacillati > Bacillota > Bacilli > Caryophanales > Bacillaceae > Ferdinandcohnia > Ferdinandcohnia salidurans. The sequence continues at coordinate 41,207 of NZ_JBHUEK010000026.1, read as the reverse complement.
GCTGACTTTTTTAAAGCTCTCGCACATCCATTGCGGATCCGTATTCTAGAGCTTCTTGCTGAGGGAGATAAAAATGTGAATGAAATTCAAACCCTTATTGGAAGTGAAGGGTCAGCCGTGTCCCAGCAACTAACTGTACTCCGTGCTAAAAATATTGTCTATGGAACGAAAGACGGCAATCGTGTTATATACTCACTTAGAGACCCAATGATTGTGGAACTTCTTTCGGTGGCAAAACAGATTTTTAATAATCATCTTGTGGATACTATTTCACTACTTGATAAAATCGGGGAAAATGAAAACTAATAGAAAACGGCTAAAATGATTGAACCCATTTTAGCCGTTTTTTTTAATTTACTTAACGAGTGGGAAACCGAATCCAGAAGCGATGTCATCACCATTTCCGGCATATTGTCCGGCAGTGATATCGTTGCTCTTTGCACGATTTTGCAATTCGGTTCTTAATTGTAGGTTTGTCATACTTGGATTTTCTGCCCATATTTTTGCTGCTAACCCTGAAATATGAGGTGTTGCCATTGATGTACCGCTGATTGTGTTGTACGTACCGTCACTCCAAGTTGATTCAATGGCACGACCTGGTGCTGATAATTCCACATCTCTTTCTCCAATCACAAAATCACCATCAGTATCTGGATTTCCTCTTGAAGAAAAATCGGCAACACGGTAGGAATTATTTTGCAATACATTCTCTAAGGCAGCTACTGCAATCGCATTATGAAGTCCTCCTGGAAAACCAATTGTATTCGGTGCAGGCCCCTCATTTCCTGCAGCTGCAACGACTAAAGCTCCATTGTTAACAGCATACGTGACAGCATCCGCAATTAAGGAATCCTTGGAGCTTGAACCTAAAGACATTGAGATTACGACTTTCACTCCGTTTTTCTTACCTTCGTCTGCAGCATGGCGAATGGCAGCAGCAATATCATCAGAATAGCCGAAGCCACTGTTCCCTAATACTCGATAGGCCCATAGCTTTGCGTCAGGCGCAACTCCATATATTCCATTACCACTGCCTCCATTGGCTAAAACAGTTCCCGCTACATGTGTTCCGTGTCCGTTTTTATCGTTACATGACCCATCAATTATTGGAGATTTTCTTTGGGTAAAATCCTTGCATTGCTCAACATTGGCTTGTAAATCTGAATGATTAACATTTGTGCCAGTATCTAAAACTGCTACTCTAATATTGTCTCCACCATCTGTTGAGGCAATTTGTGGGTCATTATAGATTGCTTCGATTCCCCATGGGGTGCGATCAGAAGGTACCACTTCTCCTCCCGCTTTTGGTTTTGTAGCAATTGAAATTTGATTAACAAGCTCTATCTTTACATTTTTATTTTTTAATAAGGCATTATACTGTTTTTCATTAACAGTTGTTGTGAAGCCCTTTGATTCAAAATCCCAACGTGCACCATAGGTAGACTTTAGTTTTGATTTATCATTTTTATTGAGTGGTTGAATTAATACGCGCAATTCATTGTTCGAGGACTCGTTCTGTTCGGGAGCAGCAAACACTCCAATAGCTAAAAGAGAATAAAACATAACCGCAATAAGGAAAACTGATAGTAGCTTTGAAATTGATTTCAAGAACATCCCTCATTTCTATATTATGTAGATAATGAATGGAATCAGTTTCAATAATCTTGGGTTAAATTGAAGTTGGATAAACTAGAAGGAAAATTGGCAGGAAGAATAACAACTTGTAACTTTTCACCACCTTTTACTTTTTTGAAGGTTTCGCTTCTTTATTATAATAGAAACCCTTACATCTTTCATTGGTACAAAAGCACGTTTTTAAAATAAAATATCAGGGATAATAGAACTAAAAAAAGGCAAGTTCATATCGAACTAACCTTTAATCTTGCAAATATTCATCACCAAAATTATTGAGAATAAATCTTCTTTCTTCAGTTTCATTCAATAAGCCATATGCTTTCCCAATGGATCCGTTTTGATAGTCCCAAAAATAATTATGATCATCATCGGCTCGACTGAAATCTCCATTTTTCCATCGTTCCGCAATTGCTAAGAGCTCTTCTTTTCTAGCAAAATCACTTTTGGAAATGATATCATATATCTCATTGATGGTACTTGGAATCATCGGTGTTGCACCCCATTTATCATCGGCTTTTACCTTTTGATGGGTCATATGATGCATCACTTTAATTACTTCATGTTCTTTCGGTGTTTCGCTTATATTCAGTTCGTATGTGATACCACCAATTTTCTTAGTCTGTTCCTTAAACTCATTCACATTACTGGATTCCTGCTTTGATGACGAGGCTGCTTTTTGATCATCATCACTGTCGAACATATTAAAAACACTAAACATCAAACCTACTGAAACGGCTATTATAACCACAAAACCTATTATCCAGAATTTCATCATTTCCCCCTCTAAAAAACACCATATTCTTACTTTTAAGTATTATGTATCCATTTTCCATATTAGCATAAAATAATCGGTTAAATGGCGTTATTTGCATTAAGTGAGGTATTAGAATAACAAAAATAGGTAAAAATACCTACAAACAAGTCGGAGGTTTATATTATTGAGTCTTGGAGCTTGGGCTTATCTATTATTATTTATTTCAGGATTAGCAATTTTAGGAATTGTATATTGGAAAGTTAGGTCAGGCCGTCTTTTTATCCTTTATTTTACTGTAGCTGGTACTACCCTTTTATTCGATTACTTTGTATATCTTTGGGGTAAAGCTTATGTTTATAAACTAGGTGTGTTAGACAATGAATTAGATTCACATTTAGGTGCAATGGTTAATGGTCTTGTGCTCCCTTCGTTTGCAGTCTTATTTGTCGTTTTGAGGTGTAGGTGGTACTGGAGCATTCCGTTGGCACTATTTTTCACCCTTATTGAACTCATTTTTACAAAATGGGGTATATTTGTAACGTATTGGTGGATCCCTTGGTATACTGTTGCTGGTTTAGCTATTTATTTCCCTATTGCTAGACTTTGGTGGGTACATTTAAAAAAGAAATGGATTCAATTTGGAACGTTGCTTTTATCGTTTTATGGAATATTTATTCCTCTACACTTTTTGCTCCACGCAGTTATTGATTTGAGAACCTACCATATCGAATGGTTGGAGCAAGTACATCGAGGTAGTGTTCTGCCATCACAACAGTCACTGGTCTTGTTTTTGCCATTTTACTTGCTTTTTTAAGCATTGTTAATTCAAGAAATGGCTGGTATTTTATTATTATTGTTTGCTATATTGCTTATGATATAGTGTTGAAAATGATCGGTGTTGTGAAGGCTGAACATACGGTTCTAGATTATGCATTAAGCTTTCTTACCTTCTTCCTTGGATATCTGTTTGTAAGGTATGCAGATAGAAAAATCAAAGACCTTAAAAAGGATACCTTGACTAGGATTTGATACAATAGATGAAAAGGCTTGGAGGAGAATAAGTTGGACCAATTTATGAAACGGGCAGTTGAACTAGCCTTACAAAATGTAAATGAAGGTGGACAGCCTTTTGGTGCAGTTCTTGTAAAGGATAACGAGATCATATCTGAAGGTGTAAACGAATTGCATAAAATACATGATGTCAGTGGACATGCTGAATTGCTTGCAATTCGTCGTGCACAAGAAAGGTTTCAAACGAATGAACTATCAGGCTATACGATGTATGCCAGTGGTGAGCCATGTCCGATGTGTATGACGGCCATGTATTTTGCTGGAATTGAAAAAGTGTACTTTTGTCAATCAGTTGATGATGCTGTAGAAGTAGGATTAGGAAAGTCTACATTTATTTATGAAGAATTAAAGAAACAAAGAGAAGAACGCACTCTCCAAATGACACAAATGAAGTTGCTGAATGGGCAAGAAAACCCGATGTTACAATGGAAGCAAAATTGATAAGTTATGATTATGCCTGTCCCCGATAATTAAAGCTGTGGACAGGCATTTTTTTAAAGTTTTTTAGTTAAACATATAATTCGATTCGCTTCTTGAAATCCATTTCTTAAGTGAAAATTCAAGCTTACATTATTCTCAAGTTCAACGTCACTTGCAAATTCTTTACACCCTTTACTCTTTGCCCATTTTTCACAAGCCGATAAAAGCTGTTTAGCAACACCTATCCTCCTGTATTGTTCTTTTACAAAAATACCTTCAAGATATCCTACAGGGCTGCTTTCAGTTCCCTCAACATAATCTATTCGTAATTGACATTGAGCAAAACCAATTGCAACATTCTCTGCCTTAGCTAAAAAAATAATCGCCTTTTGGTCAAGAATTAGCTCAGAAAACTCACTGGTTAATTCATTTTCTACAATATCTGGCCATAACAGCAATGCAAGTTTCGTAATAGCTTTTACATCATTATCAGTAGCCTTTACTATTTCCATAATTCCTCCTTTAGTTTCTACTATCTTGAACGTCGGCTATAATCACGTTCGATTTCTTCCTTCCAGCTTCGGTCTATTTTCTTCCCGCTTCGCAAGTTTGTGACTGCCTCACTTACCATTTGATAGTTCAATTGTGTTCCTTGTTCGTCTGCATGGTAGTCAACGGCATAATCCTCATCAATCCCAAACTGTGCTGCAGTTGAAACCGCATCAATATTTGCACCTAAAAACATGAATTCCCATCCATATTTCTCTTTTTGGTACTGAACCATTTTTTTGATTTTATCTGCTGTAAATTCACGGCTTGCATTTTCCATTCCATCTGTTGTAATTACAAATAGTACTTTTTCAGCTCGTTCATTTTTGCTCGTGTGTTTTTGAACATTGTTTATTTTTTGGATTGTAAAACCGATTGCATCTAATAATGCAGTGGTACCACTAACCTCGTAATCTTTTTCAGTGATTGATGAAATTCCCTTCACATTGATTCTGTCATGCAATAATTCATAATCGTGATTGAATAAGACTGTGGTGACAAAAGCTTCCCCTTCTGCCTTCTTTTGTTTCTTTAGCATCGAATTGTAACCACCAATTGTATCAGCTTCAAGTCCTGCCATTGATCCACTCTTATCTAAAATAAACACTAATTCTGTTTTCATCTTGTTATCCTCCGTTCGTATTTGATTACATCGTAAGGATAACAAGATTTGGAACAATGTTGGTCGCTTCAAAAGCGACATTTTTAAGCACCTAATAATGGCTGGTCGAACATAAATAAAGCTTCATTGATTTCATGAATATTATATTTTGCTTGTTTAATAAAGAATTCAATGATAACGTCAAATTTGCTGCTATGGGTCAATGTGTAACCAGCGGCAGACAATAAATGAATGGTTTCATCAACGTCTAATTGTAATGCAATCGCAAAGGCAATCGCTGTTTTCTTTTTAGGGGCGTAGCCTTCATCTTTGCGAATTTTGGAGAACAATCGACGATCAATATTTGCTCGCTTATACGTTTCAGCATCAGTCATTCCTCGTTCATCAATTAAACGAAGGAGTCTTTCGGAAAATGATTCATCTAATTGGTTGACGATATCAGCTAAACTGCTATCAACCTGAAGGCTTTCTTCGATTTCGTAGAGTTCGAGTTCGTCCGTTTCTTCAATTGGTTCGGCATTATAAAGTTCATTGTTTCTAGCACGGCTAAATGTCGTTTCCATTTCATCTACATAGTGTTCGTCTATATACTGGTTTATGGAAGCAAACAACTTTTTACTAACACCAAAAGATGCTTTATCAAAAACGACGAGATAGACAACCATCTCATTGTCCATCAAATATGAGCTAATCGTCGATACCGCGATTTGTAGAGCTTCTTCTTTTGGGTAACCATAGATACCTGTTGATATCAGTGGAAACGCGACGGATTTGCATTTATGCTGATTAGCAAGCTCTAATGATTGTGTATAAGAGGATTGTAAGAGCTTTGCCTCTTTCTTAGAACCCCCTTGCCAAATCGGCCCAGGAGTATGGATGATAAATTTTGCTGGCAAATTAAAAGCATCAGTGATAACTGCATTTCCTACTGAGCAGCTACTAATTTCATCACAAGCTGCTTGGAGTTCGTCTGCACCCGCAGCATGAAATATCGCTCCACACACACCTCCACCCATCTTCAGCTCTGTGTTCGCAGCATTCACGATCGCATCGACCTTCATCTTCGTAATATCATTCCGAACAATCTCCAACGGCATGACAATCTGCTCCTTTCCCTTAGAAACCGGCCTTGTGGGTCACGGGGACAGGTCCATTGTCCCAAAATAAATAAAAAATGGGACGAGGTACCTGTCCCTCTGTCCCATTATTTTACTATAAATCTTATCCCTTAGGGAGTAGTTGTATTTCCATTGGCTCTGCGTCTTTGCTATCAAATTCTATAACGGTTTGTCCATTGGAAGCGGATAAGATACGAATTCGGTCATCGGTTGTTCCTAACTCCCATTCCCCTTCAATCGTTATCTTCATTTGCTTCATTTTACTTTCGGAATGGCGCCATGTCCGTGAATAAATACTTACTTCTTTTTGTACGCCATTTTCATCATATTGGTCCTCTTCAATCCCTTCATAGAGACGTAGATCAGGATCGACAGCACTTAAGAAGAGCTTCTCGCCTTCCATTTTTGTCATTACCATGGATGGAGTATCAGCAGCTTTCACAATTCCATGCTTAATAGCATTATTAACCTCAAATAACGCATATCCAGTGATTCCAGTTGCTTGGTCATGGACAATATGTGCATTCCGGTCTTGTTGTAGAACATGATAAGGAGCTAGATCAGCGTTTTCCATGGCCTCAGCAAATGCCTTCATTTCCTCAGCTTTTGTTTTAACCAGTACAGCATATTGATATTTTCCATCTTTAGGAGCATGACCATGATCAATCCATGCTGTTGAAAAGGTTCCTGATGTTTCTGAACCATCTTTTTGATCCTTAGACTGCTGTTCAGATCGACTAACTGCAAGTGTTTGTCCTGCAGGTACATAGAATCCATTATCCTTATTATCGATTAACCATGCATTATCTGAAAGTGTAAGATTATCTCTGTAAGGGAAATTTGTAATCTCCCCAGTTGATGACATCCAGACTGGTTCATTATCTGCTTTCATATGATTTTGGAATAGCGTGGTTTCTGTCGGATACTCACTATTCTCATTCTCAATGTCAGATCCAAGTGCAACAATCCGATTGTCAAAGAAGAAATAAGATTTTCGTGCACGATGAGTCTCATCATATTTTGGATGCTCATGGAGCTTCATCGCAAACATACCGTTTTGCCCTTGTAAACCGAGGCTACCCGAATACGTTTCGTCAGATAACAACATTTCCTCAAACCCACTAAATTCGTCAACGTTTCGTACATCTGAACGTAATTTATCAAGTGGCAAATGAATCGTTGTTGTTCCAGGCCAACGATTCCAATCCCAACCTTCTTGGACATAACCGCTATCCTTATGATTATATGAACCCATTATTTGCATTTGACCATAGGACATATAACGACCATATAGATTGGCGTTTTGATAGGTTTCATTCCCCCATAAATAACGACTATATCCTTTAACACCTACAAGCCAATTATCACGGCGATGTATACCAAGATTTGCATAGTTCATGGACCAATATCCATTTGGATCTTCCTCTGCTGCAACTCCTAACTTCTTAAACTCACGTACCGTCGCATCTTCCTTATCAGCTAGTCTCAAGTATGCGGCAGCTACCTCACGATCAATTTCCTCTTTCCCATCCGGTGTTCCTGCTAATGCCATATATCTATAAGGAGGCAAGACCAATCCTTGAGTTCCAGTTGGGTGGCGCCCCGCTACACTAATTAACCACTGCGTTTTATTAGAATACAAACGCATCGACAGCAAGGCTTTTTTCAGTGTTTCATGGGCATCTTCTGCAACCCTAAAAGGCGAATTTGAAAGTACATACATAATCGGTGTAACACCTTTAAACGCATCATTAGCATATGCAGGATAATGGTTTGCATGGTGATAAGCAGAACCATCCTTCTTAAATGCAGCATCTAATCCTTTTGCAGGTCGAAGTCCTTGAGATAACCATGCTGAAAAACTATCCATATCTCGTATCTTTTCCACTGAATCCTCTTGAACTAGGATGCTAGCAAGCATTCCATTTAATGTCGTATTTAAAATATCAATATTCCCTACTACGTCTTCCTTAGGAGTATATATCTTACCTGCACCACTCAACCAAAATATCGTTTTTTGGGTTCGTTCTAAGCGATCAGCTTCATGTAACACGTCCCGCATAAGGAAAGCGGATGTATAGAAGCCGCGAATGTTATATCCAAGGTGATGCATGGTTCCCTGCGAACTGCCATCAATCCAGCCTTGATCTGCCAAATGATCTGCTAAATCTATGTACATTGTCTTTAGTTCATTTTTTTCATTTTCATCCTCTGTAGAGAGGTACGTATTCGCAACTACTTGCATAAAATCAGTGTATTTTCTAAGATCAACTGTATTGCTTAAGTTTTTGAAGTCCTCTTTTAGTGGTGCCGGAATTTGGTCAAAATGCGGCATGAACAAGGAGCCCCCACGGATACTTCCTTCATCGGTGCGATTTATACCGAATGAGGCATATTCGTTACGAATATCATTTAGCAATGACTCTGTTACTTTTTGCTTTTTGAAAACTAATTCTGTAAACTTCTCTTCAATAGCACGAATACCTGCTATTGCAGAATCTGAAATTTCTGATTGAGGTTCTGGTGGTGTTAATCTCGAATAGTGCAGCAAGCCGAGCCAGTGACTATTTGCGGCTTCCATAACAGCTGGATTCACAAACGGTACTTGCCGGTCTGGTGTGTGATGACGTGGATCAAGAGGTGTGGAGAGCATCATCGAGTCAAAATATAGGGTGCCTGATTTAGATTCTGGTGCAACAATTGTCATCCGATTCATTTGAGGATGTGGCGTCCCTTCCATATCACGTTCAAAGGAAACCCAAGCAGTACGCCAGCCCGTAAAATTAAGATCCATTTCAAACCAGCTATCCACCTTATTTCCTCTACCAAATTGGAAGGTTGCAACATCGTCTACAGGTTTTTCATTATAAACCCAGACAACAAAAGTATCGATCGATTGGTCCTGATTATTTTCAACAAACGGTTTAAAGTTAATCTTTTCTTTTACCGTGAGTTTTGACCCATTATGAAAATTCCATTTCAATGCCTGTCGTCCATCCTTCGAGTGCTCATCTGTGATTTCAAGTGTTCCCTCTTTGGAAGTAAAGGTCTTAGGGATACCATCTTCAAACAAAAATAATGGAATTCCGAGTGCTTTAGCATCCTGTTCCATCTGGTAAGCCCTTTTTACTAAAACCTCTTGGTTTGATTCCTCCTGAATCACTTCCGCATGTACCTTTGAAACCTGTGGTTGTGGCCCAAGGACGACTAGTGGCATCGCCAAAGTAGCTGTTAACGATAACGCGATGACTTTTTTCCCATACCCTCTCTTTGTTAAGATAGGTGCTGTTAGCTTGTCTATTTCTCGCTGAAACTGTCCCTGGTATTCATTCTTTAATTTCTTCACCCATACTCTCCCCTTTCAACACTAATATGTAAAACGCTTACATTTATTAATGTTAAATAAAAAGCAAAATAAAAAAAGGTGAAAAGATTATACCCCCTCCAAAAAGGATAGGTACATTTTCCTATGCCGATAAAAAACAAGGACAAGGAACCCCCAACCTAGGGAATGGGTTCCCTGTCCCGTTAATAGATTTCTTTTTCAAAGGTATCTCCGTTACTATATTCGACTTTCATCACTAGTCTGATATTTTCATACTGTTCAACTTGATGGATGTTGAAAAAACGCTCACTAATATCTGGTGAGTTTTCTTTGACCATGTCCAATTCTTCTTCTCCGATTAAGGTATCTCCCTTATATTTTAAGAGGGTTGCTTTTTCTACATATACTGATTTTTCATCAATCTGATAATTGATCAACGTTATATCTAATTTAGATTTAAAAATATGAACATCTGTCTGGATGATTCCGTAATAACTTGATCTCAAATCACCTAAAAATTCATTCTGAAGTTCACTGCTTTTTACCATATCATCATAAGAAACCGTTACATAAAAATGAATTCCATCATTCCTATCGATGGCTTCTTTTTCTGATGTCTCTTCACTGTGATAGGAATCTGAAGTAATCAGGCCGACATGCCATTGTGGCTCTTTATCAAATCTAAAAGGCACTTGTACCTGGAAAAGACCATTTTGCACTTCCTTTGCAGGAATAGCTTGATATTCCTCACTCTCACCAAATGCATAATGAAATACAACCTCTGAATTTTTTTGTAACTCCTTGACCTGCCAATTAAAAATGGCATTCGCTTGGCCATTTGTTACTGCATTGTTATCAATATCCATTGTAATCCTACTAATCCAGCTCTGTTCATTTTTAAATTCTTCTAAAGCACTGTACACTTGTGTCGCCTGACCATCAATACTAGATGTAATATCGTGTTGAAAGTTAGAAATATTGCTTACCTGCCCCTCAAGCTGGTTCACTTTCGAAATTAACGTAAAATTCATCACCAAACTCCCCACCAAAGCCAGTACTACAAAAATCCTAAAATTTCTCTCGATCCCCATCATCTCCCCATAAAAAATAGAAACTTCCGCATAATAACATCATATTCTCCTTACATTAAATATAACAAAATTCTGGGACATAGGGACAGGTTCCTTGTCCCACCGCAAATAAAAAAAGGGACTGGGGAGCCCCGTTCCAAAAGAGGGTAAAAATGAAAATTCGTTTTGGTTATGTGGCAAATGCATTAGGTTTATGGGATTCAAGTCCTTCAAAATCATTAACTTTCACACGCTATGCAGCACTTCCTAAAGATGAACGTATGGAAAAACTAAAATTTGTGACTGCACAGAATTTACTTCATACAAAGAGAATTCTGCATTATAATATCGCACATGAAATTGAGGTTTACCGGCTTTCAAGCTCACTTGTCCCCTTGGCCACCCACCCAGAGGTCATGTGGGATTTCATCACTCCCTTTAAGAATGAATGGGACGAGCTTGGGCGACTTATCCAACAATTTAATATGAGGGTAAGCTTTCACCCTAATCAGTTCACCCTTTTTACAAGTCCAAGAGAAGAAGTCACGACGAACGCTGTAAGCGATATGGAATTTCATTTCAAGATGCTTAAAGCATTGAATGCACTTGACAAAGGAGTCCTTAATATACACATTGGTGGTGCGTATGGAGATAAGGAAACATCATTATCACGTTTTCATCAAAACCTTAAACAACTACCAAATGAAATAAAAAAACAAATGACACTTGAAAATGATGATAAAACCTATGATGTAGAAGAAACACTGATTACTTGTGAAAAAGAAAACATTCCAATGGTCCTCGATTACCATCACTATATGGCAAATATGGGAGACGTCGACCTCCCTCTTTATTTGGAACGCATTTTCAATACATGGATTGACAGGCCTACTGTACCAAAGGTGCATATTTCATCACCCAAATCAGATAATGCCTTCCGTTCACATGCTGATTTTGTGTCACTAGATTTTATTATGCCTTTTTTAAAAATGGCTAAGGAGCTTGATGAAGACTTCGATATCATGATTGAAGCAAAGCAAAAAAACCTTGCCATGCACAAACTCGTTGAAGAAATATCGAAAATCAGAGGAGTAAAGCGAACATCTAGCTCAACAGTGGAGTGGTAGGGACAGGTCCCTTGTCCCACTAAAATGGTTATTAATATGTGAGGTGAATGATGGTGACAAAGGTACGTCTTGGTTACGTGGCAATGAGTACAGAACTTAAAAATGCTTCCCCTTCAAAAACAATGACATTTGCCCAATTTCAAAAAATAGAAGACCGAGAGGCAGCGATTCGCAAATTAGAACGGATTGCCCTTTCCAATTTACATAATACACTTAGACTACTAAAGCATAATGCGGCATCTGACATTTATTTTTACCGGTTTACTTCTCGACTCATTCCTTTAGCCAATCATGAAGAGCTTCTTGATTGGAATTATATGAAACCATTAAAGGCAAGCCTTCGTGAAATTGGAGATTTTGTGAAGGAACATGATTTCCGGGTGGATTTTCATCCAGATCACTTTGTGTTGATCAATTCTCCTCAAGTGGACATTCTTAAAAACTCTGTGCGCACCCTAAAGCTTCACTATCTTCTCTTAAGGGCTATGGGGTTAGATCCCACTCATCGGTGTGTCATGCATGTCGGAGGAAATTATAAAGAAACGGATGTTTCACTTGAACGTTTTGTTACCAATTGGATGGATGTCCCTGCAAAAATTCAAAAGATGATTATGCTCGAAAATGATGATACATCGTTCACTCTAGAAGATACCCTGTACTTATGTGAAAAACTAAATATTCCGCTCGTCTTTGATTATCATCACCATCTCGCCCACCATGAGAATCCGAATTGGGAAATGCATTGGGAGAGGGTTGTGCAAACATGGAAGCATTCTCCACTTCCGATCAAAATGCATATTTCAAGTCCAAAAAGCAAGGAAGCCTTTCGTCATCATTCAGACTTCGTCGATATCGAGATGTTTTTTACATTTTTAAAAGAAATAAAAGACAGTGTTCCACAAATCGACTGCATGATCGAAGCAAAGAAAAAAGACGCTGCACTCTTTCAACTAATGGAAGAAATCAAAACGAGGGATGATGTAGAAATAATCGATGGCTCTTCCTTTTATTTAAAATAAGTGGGTCACAGGGACAGGTCCATTGTCCCAAAATAAAAAAGTGGGACAGTTCACCTGTCCCTCCGTCCCATTACGATACTAAGTCTCTCATGGAATTGTAAATGCGTTCTACTACTTCAACACCCGCTTGTTCCCACCTGCTTTTATCGGATATACGTCCATCTTTATCCAGTGGCTCTTGGAATTGGTCAAGTCCAGTCGTTGCAGTGACAAATGAGTTTTCATCATGGTCAAGACCAAAATTCACAATATGCTTTATCACATACGGTGTACCAAATTGGATTTGGGCACTCGAATGATCAAGCATCCCTTCCACAACGAAAAAAGGAACTCGTAAATAAATGGTTTCTCCATTTTCACGCGATAATACAGCATCAAACTTTCCTTGATCATATTCAAAATTACTGCAAAAACTGCATCCATGGGAATCAAATATATCTCGGACTGCGCCAAAGTTTGCTGTTTTCCCATCGATTACTGAATTTAATGCAATCACACTTATTCACCTCTACTAATCATAGTTACTATTGGTAGTATTTTCAAAATAGTAAAGGAACATACATGGTTGCATGAAACCTCTTCTTTTTCCATAATCCAACAGACATAACTTAGGGAATGAATAGCAAAAATGAGTAAAAAGGATTTAATCTTTTTTATTGGGACACAGGCACAAGTTCGTTGTCCTGAGCTAATACAAATTTAGGGACGAAGGAACTCTGTCCCACTGTAAAGGTGATGTCATGGAACAAATGTATCAGGCTGGAGATGTTGTTTATGTATTTTATCGAAATCCCCATACTCAAGACGTAGCTAATATCCAAGCAGCAGCTGTTGTGAATCACCCTGAGAGACCGAATGAGTTAGCCCTGTTTCTGTATGAAACGTATTATCCACTATCAAATGAGGTTGCTGTGTATTCAACGGAAGAAGAAGCAAACCAGGCCTATCAGTATTACTATGGGGATGTTTCGGAAGGGACATTCGAATGAAACCATTTAATCCAAAGCTCATCTATTTTGAACCGAAAGCATTAGATTACCCGTTAGGAAAACAGCTTCTCGAAAAATTTGAAAAGATGGATGTTGAGATTCGATATACCACATCACACAATCAGGTAAGAAACTTACCCGGTGATAATGACTTCCAAAAATACCGAGTCGCTAAATCAACACTTGTAGTGGGGATTAGAAAAACACTTAAATTTGACACCTCAAAGCCTTCTGCAGAATATGCGATTCCCTTCGCAACTGGCTGTATGGGTCATTGTCATTATTGTTACCTGCAAACAACGATGGGGTCGAAGCCATATATTCGTACATATGTAAATGTTGACGAAATTCTAGAGGCAGCTGATCAATATATGGCGGAGCGTGCACCTGAAATAACCAGGTTTGAAGCATCGTGTACATCGGACATCGTTGGAATTGATCATTTAACACATACTCTTAAAAGAGCGATTGAACATTTTGGGGAATCAGAGTTCGGCAAATTACGGTTTGTGACAAAGTTTCATCATGTTGATCACTTATTAGATGCCAAACACAACGGTAAAACTAGGTTCCGCTTTAGTATGAATGCTGATTATATTGTAAAGAACTTTGAACCTGGAACATCCCCATTAGAAAAAAGAATCGAGGCTGCTGGTAAAGTTGCGAGGGCGGGTTATCCTCTTGGGTTTATCATAGCTCCCATCTACCTCCATGAAGGGTGGGAAGATGGATACTATAAGATGTTCGAGCGATTAGAAGCAGAATTGCCGCCAGAAGCCAAAAAGGATTTAACCTTTGAATTCATTCAACACAGATTTACCAAGCCAGCAAAAAGGGTCATCGAAAAAAATTACCCAATGACTAAATTGGAACTAGACGAAGAAAAAAGAAGGTATAAATGGGGTAAATACGGGATCGGGAAATACATCTATCAGAAGGATGAAGAAGAGGATATCAAAAAACACCTCTATTCGTATATGGAAAAATTTTTCCCAAACGCAAAACTAGAATACTTCACATAAATCAAGGTAAAAATACCGGTGGACAAGGTATCCTTGTCAGGGACAAAGGGACAGGTTCCTCGTCCCAAAAAAATGCAGAGGTGAAAATGATGGCAAAGCAAAAAGGAAATAACAACGCGAAACCACAAAGAAATAGTGATGTTGGTTCAGGATCAAGATACCATGAAAAACACGCAAGCCATGTTCCAGATTATGGTGCTAATAGCATGGATCCCAATGCAAAGGGATACAAATAAGCTTTTAGAAAAGAGGAATCAATAGTATGGATATTGAAGCTAGAAATTCAACGGAGGCTGCCCTCCTTGATTATAAGATGGGATTAGGTACCTTCACTAAAAAAATGCCAAAGCTTGCTGAGTTATATAATGCTTTTACAGAAGAATGCTTTAAAGAGGGCGTTTTATCTCAAAAACAAAAACAACTTATTGCCTTAGGAATAAGTCTGTATTCACAAGATGAATATTGTATCATCTACCATACAAAAGGCTGTTTAGATCAAGGCTGTTCTGAAGAGGAAATACTCGAAGCTGTCGGTGTAACTGCGGCGTTTGGTGGAGGAGCAGCCATGAGTCAAGCCGTTACACTTGTTCAGGAGAGTATGGAAGAATTGAACCAATTAAAACAGTAAAACCTTTTTAACCCAAAGACAGTCTCCTACAAGGCTGTCTTTTTCCCACTAAAAAACACACCCTTAAGTTTTAATGAGTGTGTTCATTTCCAATTTAGGATTCTTTTATCTTAGTAAAGTTTTGATTTCTTCTGCATGTCTGCGGCTTGTATCGATTACCTCTTCAGCTATTTTCCTGCTTTCTGGATCAAGGTCACCCTTAACAAGTTCCTCTGAATACTCAACACCATATTGATCTAACCCTTTTATCGCATCTTCCATAATCCCCTCCGAATCGTTGGAAAGCATCATTTTGTGCATGGAACTGTGGATTCTTCCGGATAAACCCTCGTTATCCGCAGGCACTCCATTTAAATTTTGAATCCTTTCAGCGATTTTTTGAGCATTTTTCTTGGTCTCTTGTTGCATCGCTTGGAACTTCTGCTTTAACACTGGATCGTCAAGATTTTGAATGTGATGTTCAAAGGCACGAATTCCCATATAACATCCTCTTAATAAAGTGTTTAGTTCCTCAATCACGATTTCGTTATTGTTCATATTCTCACACTTTTCCTTTTTCCCTTATTATGAGGGATTTAAAGGATATTATGCATGTAAAAGCCCCAATCAAACAGGCACCTCCCCACATTTTAAACATAAATTGAATAATGATAAATATATGTCTGGAGGACTCAATATGGAGAAGAACAAAGCACCACAATCCATGCCAAAAGCAGCAAGAGCAAGCTGGCATATGTGGGAAATCATCGGGGTTATTTTAGTTTTTGGTTTACTGCTTCTTTTATTACTTTCTCCTAATTCTATGTCTACGCTTTTCGATACCATCATTCAAGAAGTAAAACCAGTTGTTGTAGATATTTTCCTCACAAGTGAAATTGGCATTGCTATTATTGTAAGCGTTATCGTTGGTAGGATACTAGAACGATTAGGTTTTACAGACGGATTGATTCGGATTTTTGTCCCCATTATGAAGTGGTTTAAAATCAATCCTTCAGTCATCATTCCAAGTGTATACAATATTCTTGGAGATATAAATGCAGCTGGAAAAATTTCCGGACCGATTTTAGTAAAGGCAAACGCTACGAAGGCTGAACAAAAAATTGCCGTTTCGACAATGATTCAGTCCCCCCAATCCTTTGCTACTTTTGTACTTGGGCTGATTGCTCTTTCCGTTTTTGGAATCAATGCTTTTCCATTAGTACTATTATCTATTTTCGTTCCGATTGTTATTGTTCCGTTCCTGCTATCAAGAACGATTTACCGAGATACAAAAAAAGTAGAACTTACCGAATTACCTCGTTTTACGCCCAACACACGGTTTTTAAACACGATCTTTGCATCAGCTAGAGAAGGAGCAGAACTTCTTTTCCTGATTATCATCCCTGCGGTAGCTGCTGTATTCTTTTTCATCGGCGCATTAAAATTTGCGGGTGTCTGGAGCTTCATTGAATCAGGTCTTTCTTCTAGTCTAACGTTTCTAAGTATCGAACCTGCTACTGGGATCGTTTCGATACTTGCTGCACCAACGTTGGCAGTTGCACAACTTGCAGACCTTGCGACAACCATTGATCCTCGATTAATTGTGGGTTCATTTGTTCTTGCCAATTCAGGTTTGCCGTTATCTGTCATTTTTGGGCAAGTACCTGTCACTTGGGCTGAATCCTCAGACCTCACAGAAAGAGAAGTACTTGGAGCAGCCGTTATTGGACTGTTAATCCGCATTGCCACAGCCTGTGTGCTCGGCTACTGGCTGACCCCATTTTTGGTGTGATGGTAGATGAAATATATTATTCGCGGAAAAAAACTTGTGACGGTTTCGAATGCGGGAACGATTGACAATGGTGGGATGTTGGTCGAAAACGGATTAATTCAAGAAGTTGGTAGATGGAATGATTTACAAACTCAATTCCCTGAGGTTGAGGTGGTTGATTGCTCAAAATACGTTATCACGCCAGCGCTTGTGGACTGTCACACACATTTACTCGAGTTTGCTCCTACCTCCCTGTATCCGGTAACTCCTGAAACGCATTTTATTGCAGGAACAGGAATCCTTTTTAAAGCTTTGTCTTCCGGAATAACGGCATTAGGTGAGCAAATATGTGGTCATCCCCTATGTAAATTTTCTATAAGTGATTATCGTGAAGCAGTGGCTGGTTTTCCAATGGATATCTCATTTGCAACGACAAGCATCTCCATTGGCTTTGAGAAACTTGCTCATTTCACATCGATTACCGAATCAACGGCTGTTACCCAGGATGACTTAACTTCATCTACTCTTGTAAAAAAAATAGCCGAAAACAGTGACTATCCCGGTGAAAATATATTTATCAATGCCACCCCAGCTAATTTTACGGAGGAATTGGTACCAAGAGCCGGCGAAATCATTTATACCCGCCGTCAACTACAGGAACTTGTCTCTATTTTTCATGAAATGGGTAAGAAAATTGGTTGCCATGTTGCGGGTAAAAAAGGAATCGAGTTGACCCTTGAAGCAGGGTTTGATGTCTTGCACCATGCCCACGGGATTACGGATGAGCAGATCAATCAAGTGGCAGAAAGAGGAATACAGATTGTGGCTACTCCAATGGGCGGAACACATCTACCACCCAATTCTCCTGAGGAAATTAAGAAGTTGGTACAGAAACAGATTCCTGTTTCTATTTCAACAGATGCATACTTGCCACCTTATCCTAGAGTTCCATGGCTGCCATTTCAGGATCGCTCTTTAAAAGGGCCCGACTCTTTGATGCTTATCGCCGGGCCATCTATGAAACTGTTAAAGGATAGCTACAATGAGAACGATATTCTTGCATTATTAACAGCAAATCCAGCTAGGATTCTAGGAAAAGAAAAACAATTTGGAAAGTTAAAACCAGGACTTGAAGCCAATTTCCTAGTCGCCGAAGGCATACCAGGTTTAGAAATTACAGATGTGGAACAAATTAAAAAAATCTATTATAAAGGAACCAAAGTAATTGAACGAGATTAATTAAGACGCAAAATGGTGGGACGCAGGGACAGGTCCCTTGTCCCTGTAAAAATATGGTGGGACGAGGGCCAAATTATAATAATTCCTTAGCCAGTAATCTGTATACATTCAGTCGCTTTTCTTGTGAATGAGGGATGCTACAAATCATTGCTTCGTCATAGCCATATTCCTGCTGCTCTTGACGAAGTTTTTCAGCAATTGCTTTAGCTGATCCAACTACGTGAAGTTTTTTACGATTTTCTTGTATTGTCGTCCGTTCTACTTCAGTTAACGGATAGTCTTGTGCTTCCTTTGGAGTTAACACCTGTCCAAGCTTTCCTCTCATCAGCCATAGACGCGCAATGTCATGTGGCAATGCTTCAAACTCGGCTTCCTCCTCTGTTTCAGCAACGGTCACCATATAGGAAACTGTAATCTCTGGCTTTTCCATAAAGACAGTTGGCTTAAATTCATCTTTATATAAGTCTAGAATATCCTTTGTCATTTCCCCACTAAAAAACTGTGCAAAGGAATAGCCAACACCCATCCTTCCTGCCATGACAGCACTGTTTCCAGTTGAACCTAATAACCATGCTTCGGGCAGAACAACTTGAGAAGGGGTTGCGATTGTATTTTTATAGAGCGGATGGTCAGGAACTTCATCTTTAATCAACCGTAATGCAAGGTCGAATTTTTCATACATATTATTTACCATTGGTTGGCGACCTTCAGATAATGCATAGATTGCGTACTGGTCCCCGCCTGGTGCACGCCCAACTCCAAAATCAATTCTTCCTGGAGAATATGAACTTAGTGTTTTGAACACCTCGGCAAGCTTTAGTGGTGAGTAATGCATCATCATGACTCCACCAGTTCCAATTCGGATCTTCTTTGTTTTTGCCGCAAGATGTGCAACTGAAATCTCCGGGGCCGAACTCGCATATGAGCCGGTTCCATGATGCTCAGCCATCCACATCCGATGATATCCTAATTCATCCGCCAAGATTGCGAGCTCCTCGGCTTTTTTCAATGCAGCCGCAGGAGAATTGCCTTTTGTAATCGGGGCTTGGTCAAGAACACTTAATCTCATTTTCTGTATCCTCCTTTCTATGTTGTGGTAACAGAATCATTGTTGTTTCGGTAAAATATGGTGGGACGAGGGACCTGTCCCTCTGTCCCTAAAAATAAAGTGCCAGCATCCTTAATGGGGCTCGCACTTCTTATGTTTTAGTTTGTTTTTGCGAAATCGACAAATGCTTCAATTTTACTATCTAAGAAGCTTAGTGTTGTTTCATCAACGAATTGTCCAGTTTGTTCATCAACTTTTTGATGTACAGTGTTTATTAGGATCTCGTTAGCTCCTGGAGGTAGAATATTTGCTTGGATACCTGGCGCTACTAAAATATCACGCAAATGTAATTGGGCACGAATCGTTCCCATCATCCCTGGAGTGGCTCCAAGTGTCATAACAGGTTTGCCAATAAATACTTGCTCCACGCGTGAAGTCCAATCTAAAGCATTTTTTAATACACCAGGAACCGACCAGTTGTACTCAGGTGTAATAATAATAACACCGTCTGCATTGGCAATGGCTGCTTTAAAATCCTTTACAACTTGTGGCGGATTTAATTCATCATCTTGATTAAAATGAGGTAAAGCACCGATATCAGGTATTTGTATGTTCAATTTATCCTTATATCGTTCTTGCATGGTTTTAGCGACTTGCATATTAAATGAATTTTTTCTTAAGCTTCCTACGAGTGTTACGATGTTCATTCCTTTTACCTCCCAAGAATTAAAAACATTAACACTTTCACATTATAGTAATTTGTTCCATTTTTCAAACAGATTGCTCTACCGTCTTCTACAATGCTTTGACATAAATCCCCGCAGCGGAATACTAAAAACACCAGTCTCCACCTCTAAACCAAGGTGATGACCGGTGTTTTACTAGCAAAGAGGTTCTATGTTCTAAATATTGTGGGACGAACCTGTCCCTCTGTCCCAGACTTGTTCTCCCTGAATCCAGACTTGGCGAATGTTCTCTGGTCGTGCTAGGTAGATTATTTTTTGAAAGATGTCGTGTAATTTTTCTTCCTCGTCATATAGTGGAAGTTTCGCTGTCTCTAATTTTGTGTCAATGATTTGTACATCCCACGCGTAGTTTTCAGCAAGACGACCGATTGGTAGGCTTAAACTTTCTCCTCCGCCTGCAGTTGCAAAATAGAATGCTTCGTTAAGTGTAATCCTTGAATTTGATACTCCGCGTTCATTAGCTGGTAGGTCTGCATTTACTCCATCCTCTAACATTCTTGAGGAAATTACCGACTGCTTTACATTATCAAAAAGACTCGGTGAGAATCCACCTGAAATATCTGAACCTAGTCCAATATCTACTCCTTTAGATTGAAAGCGTGCAATCGGAATGACACTATTGGCAAAATAAGCATTGGAAATCGGACAATGAGAGACAGCTGCGCCCTTTTCAGCAAATAAATCTGCATCTTCATCAGATAGAAAATTACAATGTGCCATGACGGATTTTTCACGTAACAACCCAAAGTCATTTAGTGCAAACGCGTCGTTTTTACCAAAACGCTCTTTCACATAGCCATGCTCCCAATCACTTTCACTACAATGCGATTGAATATATGTATCGTGTTTCCCTGCCAATTCACCCAAGCCTTTCAATGCTTCATCGGTACAACTTGGTATAAATCGAGGTGTCACTACTGGATATACGCCTTGCTTTGTTGTTTTTCCTAACTCCTTAACGGCTAAAATAAATTCTTCGGTTTCAACTAATGCTGTTTTCGTGTCTCGGTCACGATAATAATCCTCTGTTTGGTCAGGATTATCCATCACCACTTTCCCAACCAAGCCACGTTGACCTTTTTCAGCACATATCTGTGCCAGCAAAAGACTTGCTTCTTTATGAACCGTTGCAAAATAAAGTGCAGTCGTCGTCCCATTTGCAAGTAAGGTATCGACCACCTCGTTATATACCTTGTTAGCAAATTCAAGATCCGCAAACTTCGCTTCAATCGGAAATGTATATGTATTCAACCAGTCATAGAGAGGAATATCTAATGCAGTACCTGCTTGTGCCCATTGTGGAGCATGAACATGTAAATCAATAAATCCTGGTAAAAAATATTGACCCTCATCTAAACGATGATAGCAATCAGAACTTTGATATACCTCTACTATTTGTTGATACTCATCATGATCGGGACCAACTATTTTTTCAATCATGCCATCTTCGTTTATACAAAAAAGATGATCTTTTAGTACCTCAACTTCCTTAGGGGAACGGCTCGTAAATGCTGTTCCATGAAACACACGTGCAAACTTAATCATCAATTTCACCTACATTAAAACTATTTTCGAAAATAATACGGAATCCCCGTGCTAAAACGCAATTAACAACTAAATTATAACATAAGTCCTTGATCTAATAGCTGCCACTCAGGACTAGCAATCATGAACAAATGTAAAGAACCCTCCTTAGATTATTAAGGAGGGGTTCTTTTTTAGGGACAAGTCCCGTGTCTCTGATGAAATATGGTCAGAAAACGGATCTATGTTCCTTATCTACCACAGCATTTTTTATACTTTTTCCCACTTCCGCATGGACATGGTTCGTTTCTTCCGATTTTTATATTTGTATTACCTACAGGATTCTCATTTACATTTTTTAGCTCATTTGAAGTATGTCCTTTTAGGAACCATTCTCTTGTGTTATTCATCAAAGTAGCCACTTTATCTACAAGTTTTTGAAGTGTATCCTGACTATCGAAAACAAGAACACCACTTAAATATTGTAAAATATCGTTTAAATTCTGACCTTTCCTAGTTGCGTATACACATTCTTCAACAATACTATCCGCATCTAGTTTTTTAGTTTCAAAGTTTTGTTTAATAAAGTTGACTAATTGTATATAACTCACATTTCGATCAACAAAATCGAGTTCACCAGCTTCAAGTAGCTGCTCTTTTGTAAAAGGATAAAAAGGTACATTTTTTCTAGCTTGATGTTCGTATTTCACCCTTTTTGGATCAAACACTCTCCGGTTCGAATACCCCACATCATCACTAACTATTCCTTTTTTATATGAATTAAAGTCTTGAAGAACTTGAAAATAATCTTGAGGTCTTAATGGTTCTTTTATATATTTTTCTATCATTTGGCCCAATTCTGTAACAGTTAAAGTACCATAATAATACAAGAGACCTTGGGTAAGCTTGATCCACTCTGTATTTCGCTTAATAATCCCTCTAAAATGTAGATCTTTTTCTACGTTTAATATCTCTTCAATGAGTTCATCTGGAATAGCTACTACCTTTTTTCCATTTATACTTCCAGTAAAAAGCATACCTGTTTTCCGGAAGTACATAATCTGGTCATCTTCCAATTCAGGTGCATGTAGATAGCCACCATTACGAGCTATTTTAACGAGTAAGGAAAAACGTTCAACATCCCATTGACTGCAAACATTTTTCAAAAGCACTGGTATTTCTTGTTGGAATAATGCAATGAGGTCCGCCTTCTTTAAACTGCTAGCATTCTTTATTTCTAAGTACCTTCTAATGTCATCTAACTCGTATTTCGCGTATGCACTCAATGCCTCATCTAAACGAAAAGGAACCTTTATTTCACTCCAATATTTCTGTTCTCGTTTTTCTTCTTGCTTCTTAGTATCCTGTCTTGTTGGTTCGAGACCTTGTCTCGACATGTTATCTAGTTGTTTAATACTATTTACTTCTTTCATTCTAAAACCTCCACAATCTATTACATTATACAAAGAATAAAACACTTTGACAAAAAAGGGGCCCAACTCCCTGAAAAACACACGCAAAAAAACACCAGCCACTCCTAAACTATTAGGATAAGTGACTAGTGTTTTCGGGACTAATGGCGTGGGTCGCAGGGACAGGTCCCGTGTCCCAGGAAAAATATGGTAGGACGAGGGACCTGTCCCTCTGTCCCAAAATTCACAGAAATTTTGTTAGTTTTTCGTATATGTTGCGTAATTGTTGTGTTTCTTCTTCGGTTAGTCTTTCTAGTAGCTTTTTACGGAGTATTTTTCCTTCTTCATTCGCTTTAGAAACCATTTCTATTCCTTCATCGGTGATTTCTAAATAAACGACCCTTCGATTAGACTCGTCTATTTTTCGAACAGCGAGATTTCTTTTTACAAGTTTGTTTGATAGATGGGTTAAGGTAGGAGGAGTAAGTCCCAATGCTTTCGCAATATCAGAAAGACGGCTTTTTCCATGGACCTTCAAGTGTCCTAGCACAAGAATTTGGGAGACACCGAGATCTTCATCAAAGAACTTATTCCACTGGATAATTAAATTATTCGTTACTTTATCCATGTTATGTAGGATTTCAAATATGGTCTGTTCTTTCATAAAGTTTCTTCCTCGCCTTCAAAAGTTAAGAGCCCCTAAATACCTTAAGGGCTCTTTTTAGCATACACATTATTGAGCAGAGAATCCACCATCAATCACTATTTCTGCACCAGTAATATAAGATGATTCATCAGACGCAAGGAATAATGCTGTATTCGCAATATCACTTGGTTTTCCTAGGCGTTGTAAAGGAGTTGCTTGGATTAACAGACCAAGAAGTTCCTTTGATGTGCTTAAGGCTTGAGTCATTGGTGTTTCAATGATTCCTGGGAACAAGGCATTCACACGAACTCCATTGCGACCAAAGGTTGTGGCTGCAGCTTTAGATATCGCACGAACAGCCCCCTTGGAAGCAGAATAATGGTTAAAGCCTTGTCCAATTTGTGCTGTATAAGAGGAAATGTTAATTATAGATCCTGAGTTTTTAGCCGCCATATATGGAGCAACATGTTTCATACCAGCAAAAGGACCGAAGCCGTTAATCGAAAGCATTTTCTGCCAATCATCTAGATTAATATCCTGATAGGGCTTTTCAGATGAAATCCCCGCGTTATTGACTAGAATATCAATTTTACCAAAACGATCATTTACTTCCTTTGCTAACACTTCCCAGTCCTCGTCCGAAGCAACATTTAGTTTCATACCGTATACATTCTCGAGTTGACTAATCTTTTCAAGTGATGCTTCATTAATATCAGCAGCAATCACAATAGCACCTTCTTGGCTGAATAACTTCACCATTCCTTCACCAATTCCAGATGCACCACCCGTAATAATTGCAACCTTATTATCTAATCTTCCCATTCTACATACACTCCCTAACGTAATTTTATTGAACCGCCATCAACCATGAACGTTTGTCCTGTTATATAATCTGAGTCGCTACTAGCTAAAAATACTGCTACACGGCCGATATCTTGTTCTGGATCGCCAAGTCTACGCAACGGAATTTTGTTTACCATAGCTTCGTACATGTCTGGTGCACTTTCACGCCATTGCTGTACACCTTCTGTTAATGCGATAGGTGAAATCAAATTAACATTAATTCCTTCTGGTCCCCATTCATTCGCTGCAACACGAGAAATTGCACGAATTGCTTCCTTTGCAGCCGCATAAGAAGTTTGTGTCACTTGTCCATCTATTCCAGCACCCGATGCAAAGTTAATTACTTTTCCTTTTGTTTTCTTTAATTCCAAATATGCTGCTTGCATAAAGTGGAAGGTTGGATAAAAGCCAGTACCAAAAGATAAATCTAACATCTCCTGTGTTGTTTCATGTAAAAGAGCCTGTCTTGATGCATGCGCATTGTTTACAAGAATGTCTAGTTTACCAAACTTTTTCACCACTTCATCTACAATTTCATAGACATTTTCTTTGATCGAGATATCTTTGATGAAAAGTAAACCTTCTGTATATTGATTAATTTCGGCAAGGGTATCTTTCCCTTTTTCTTCATTCACATCAACAATAGCTATATGAGCACCTTCTTTTGCCATTGCCAGAGCAATTCCTCTACCAATACCTGAAGCACTTCCAGTAATAATTCCAACCTTGCCTTGTAATTTCATTCAATTAACCCCTTTTCGTTTTATATTTAGATATCTAAATATTCGACATCTAAATAATATCAAATTCGAAGACTACCTGCAAATATTTAAAAACGTCAAAATTGTGATTTGATAAAAAAACACTAGTAATTGAATTTTTCACATTACTAGTGCTTAAGTTTCAGTTCCACAAACCATCTTGTTCCATTTTCTTTTTGCTCCTAAAGGCAATGACCACACTTATCATATTGATAACTAACATAAAAATAATTGCATATAATACCGGGGTGTAGCTTCCCATGAAATCAAAAACGTATCCGTAAGCAGGTAAAGCAATAATAGATGCCACAGCTAATCCGAGAGATGCTGTTGAATAAATTTGACTATATTCTTTATTACCAAATAAGCTAGATGTAAGTGCTGGCCCCAATGTTCCAATTGATGAAGATATAAAGCCAAACAATATAACAGCCACTGATATAATTGCGGTGCTAGTTCCTGAGAATAATAGTAGCAAAATTGCAATCATCCCCGCCCCCATTGCAAGGATAGCTGTAATTTTTGATCCGATTCTGTCTGTTAGAAACCCGATAATTAATGATCCAAAAAGGACTCCAATCATATACGTCCCCATCACATTGCCTGCAAAAGTTACATCAAATCCTTTATTCATTAAATATGTCGGAATATGCATTGAAAAGCTCGCAATGGAGGTAACTAAAAGGAAAAAGACCATTAATGCATAGAAGGCAATTGATTTTCTCGCTACCTTCATTTCTACACCTTTTTCACTTGTTTCATTTTCAATTCCTTGACCGTTCTGTTTTGTCTCACCCATTCCATAAGGAATCAAGCCTTTGTCTTGAGGTGATTTTTTTATAAACAACATAATGGTTGGAACCACAATAATGATAACTGTAATCCCGACAATGATATAAGAAGCTCCCCACCCACGGTCGGCTATTAAACCACCAACTACTGGCTGCGCGACTGCACCAAGAATTCCACCTGCTGCACTCAATATTCCAAGCGCAAGACCACTGCTTTTTTTAAACCACTGATTAATCAATACTGGGCCAGCGATAACAGTTATAAAGACTCCACCGACTGCTAGCGGAATAGCAAATAGATACCATCCCCAGACTGATTTCATTAAGCCAAACATGGCAAAAGCTCCAGCTTGCAAGATAATAGCAACTATTAAGAGTACCCGAGTATCATATTTTGCCATCATTTTACCGCCAATAGGTAAGAAAATCATAGTCACAACAGCAGATACACTAAAATAGAGTGTTAAACTCCCCAATCCAATTCCAAGTTCTTTTGTGATGGGTGTCAAAAATAAACCTGCAGAATTATTTAACCCACCTTTACCAAGGCCAACTATGATACATAAAGCCACTAATATCCACCATGCATAGTGGATTTGTTTTTTATTTTCTCCCATGAACTCCCATACTCCCCTTATTTAAACTCTCATACTGTCGAACTGTTAATTAGTTTTGTGCCTTTTTCATTAATTCTTCGAAGTCAGAAATACTTGGATTTCCTATATAATGTCCACCTTCTACTTGAATGGTTTGTCCTGTTATAAACTTAGATTCGTCTGAAGCCAAGAAAACAACAGTATGCCCAATATCCTCTGGCTCACCGTGATATGGTAACGCATTAAATTTTGCGAAAATGTCCAATACTTCTGGTGACATATTATTTTTCGCAGCAGGTGTTAAAATCAACCCCGGAGCAACCGCATTACAGCGAATCTTATTTTTTCCATACTGTGTTGAGATGTATTTCGTAAGATTTACTACCCCTGCTTTTGATGCTCCATATGCAGAACGGATGGCATCACTAAAAAAGCCTGCCATCGATGCTGTATTGATAATCGAACCACCACCCGCTTCAATCATATGTGGGATGGCAAATTTACTTCCAAGCAAAACGCTTTTTAAGTTTAAATTCATGAGGCGATCCCACTCGTCAAGATCCATGTTAACTACATCTAAATCTTTCTTTAGATTTGTCCCACCAACATTGTTATATAAAACATGTATAGAACCGTATTGATTGACAGTAAATTCGACTGCCTCCTTAATAGATTCTTCACTTCCAGCGTCAAGGAAAATCCCAATTGCTTCACCGCCATTAGACTTTATTTCTTGTGCGACCGCCTTTGCCCCATCTACATTAAAATCAGCAATTACCACTTGCGCTCCTTCTTTTGCCAATAATGTCGCAGATGATAGCCCTATACCTGAAGCGCCACCTGTTACTAGTGCAACCTTTCCCGTTACTCTTCCCATCATTGAAACCCCTTTCGAAAAATTATGTTTTTTCATCTAATATTTAGATATCTAACAGTTAAGCACTTAAATGTTAGCAGAACTTCCTCTTTTATGCAATCACAATCTTTTACATTTTTTTGTACACTCAGGTATCACCCGAATTCATATTCTTATTTCAGATTTTTCTACAAAAAAAGAGAGGCAGTAGCTAGTGCCCTGCCCCCCTTCTCACCTATACCAATCCGCTTTCTCCATATTGACGAATGGGATATCTGTGTCAACTTTCCCTTCAATTTTTGCAAGTGAAAAATCAGCCCCATTTAACCATTCTGCAAAGTTAAATATAGTGGGTTCTTGATCCCCGCCAAGTGCGCACCAGGCCTCAAGTTTCTTTGGAAAATAAGCTGAAGTATGTATCGTTCCGGCCCAGCTTCCATAGAGCTTAGAGAAGACTTCTTTATCACTATCATTTAATAATCGAAACGCCTCCAGCCCATTTAAATGATTTTTTCCTTCTATAGCCTGCAGCCTTTTGTTGGAATCATCTAGGACTCGGCGATTTTCTTCTGTTAGGATTTTAAAATGATTCGTACATGTATATCCCTGCCGTACCTCTACTCTTCTTGGAGAAGTTTCCACAATAAAGGGCATCTCACAGGTTGAATCGAATAAGACATAACTAAACGATCCGCGGTGTGGTATGTCCTTTAACAATTGGACGGCATTCTCTACATTGGAGCAAAGTTCAAGAATAAGTCTTCCAATCATATAACAAACGAAACCGTTCCCCGGACGTTTTCGATTCATAAAGGTATAACCCATCGTTAACCCCTTTTCGTTGACCCCATCAGATCTGCCTGTAATTTTTTGTGTTAAGCCGAGTGTGGCATACCCATCATCTATTGGTTGAAAAGCAACCAAACGGCCATCATAGGTTTTGGGATGGTAATCATAGTTTCGAATCATATAATCTTCTCCAACTAATATAGAGCAGCCTGATGGTCGGATATTGACCCTGTAGCCTCCAAATTCCATCAAGACCTTATCCAATGACCACTTCAAAGCATCCTGCAGCCCTAAAAATTCCTCCCAAATAAAAGGGGCCAAATCCTCAAATACCTGTTTCGTCTCATCGATATCAATTTTAAATTGTGGTTTTCTCAGCTTCCACTGTTGCTCCCGATTCTTTACCAAAAATGAATCCCTCAGAAGCTCACCCTGCATAAAACCAAAATCATAATGACTTCCCCGAAACTGAATCACATCCGCAAAAATTCTCTTCATTTTAATTCCTCCTCATTGAGTTAGGCTCGTTGTCTGTATAAAAACTGTCAAGACAAGATATGGAACCCATTTTCCAATCTATCCGATAAATAAAAAAGACTTCTTTACAGAAACGTAAAAAAGGTCAAACCCTTGGGCTTGACCTTTTTTATCGAGAGTTTACTTCAACCTGATTGCTTAGGTTCTACTAGTCTCAGGGACAGTTTCTCTGTCAGGTTTAAAGAGGAGCATAAGACTGTATAAGCCAGCTAACCCCACTAAACTGTAGATAATCCTAGACAAAATCGAATCTTGGCCTCCAAAGATTGCAGCAACCAAGTCAAATTGGAAGAAACCAATAAGTCCCCAATTTATTGCACCAATAATTACTAAAGCTAGAGCTAAACGTTGTAATCCATTCATATTTATCGCCCCTTAATTTTAGTAATATTAGGTTTTGCAATAAAAATTAAAAATATACACCCAACGTTTTATAAAATTTTACGCCGTGCCTATTTCACTTTCCTTAAATGAATTCCGTATTTTAGATAAGGTACTGCTGATTTGATCATTTCCTCTGGGCTGACATTATCCGGATTTCTTCTCCACTCTACAGAAGCCCCGTACATTCCCCAACTCAACATGACTGATGTAATTTTCAAGGTATTTTCGTCATCTGTAGGATGCTGTTTCTTTAACATTTTATAAAAAATGACTTCAAGTTGGTCCCGGATAATACGGGCAATCGTATCCTCATAACCACGGTGGCAGCGATTTGATAATGACAACTGAAAATTAGTGATTGCTTTAAAAATGATGCTAAATGTTTCTTCATTTAATTCACTTTGTTGATAGGACTCACTATTTAAATTTATGAGCAAGACTTCTGATAAAACCTTTTCCAACAAGTCATAAATATCCTCAAAATGATAATAAAAGGTTGCCCGATTAATCATGGCTTCCGTAGTGATGTCTTTTATCGTAATGTCTTTAAATTCCTTTTTTCCTGAAAGCTCAATGAATGAATCCATAATTAATTTTCGCGTACGTAAGACTCGCGGGTCTGTTTTTTCTTGTGTCATTTCATTCTCCCCCTCCCACTTTTCCAACAATTTTGGCGATGTGTTGGATATCCGACAAATCAAGTCTTCTATTGGTATATATACTTTCCATTATCCACTAAACTGAAAGTACAAAGCAAACAAAATGGGACGGGGTTACTTGTCCCAGGAAAAATATGGTGGGACGAGGGACCTGTCCCCTTGACCCAAAAAACTAAAGTGAGGGAATTCTTATGACAAACAATAATAATTTAATGTGTGATTTGGAAACTGGTGTTTGTGGTGTAGCAGGAGACGATGACATGGAAGTAATTGATTTTAACCAACCAAAGAAAACGATTGATTTGTATTATGTGACAGATCCTATCTGCTCACATTGCTGGGCGCTTGAACCAACTTTCCGTCGTTTCAAAGAGCAGTATGGACATTATTTCAATTTCCACACCGTCTTAGGTGGATTACTTGAAAAATGGCATGGCGGGCCTGTTGATCCAGCAAACGGAATTCATGGTCCTGCAGATGTTGCTGGCCATTGGAGAGAAGTTGGGGAATATTCACGTATGCCAATCGATGGATCATTGATGATTGACAATCCCGTTCAATCTTCCTTCCCACCGTCTCGTGTGTATAAAGTCATTCAAAAGAATCACGGTGATGACAAAGCAAATGAATATCTCCGCCATGCAAGGGAAGAATTATTTGCCTTCAATAACAACATCGCTGAAAAATCTGTGATGATTGAAAATGTCAATCATTTAGGTTTAGATGGAGAAGCCATTGTAAAAGAAGCAGAATCTGAAGTTGGCCAACAATTATTAAACGAAGACTTTGCTCTTGCAGCGAAACTTGGTGCCAGAGGCTTTCCAACAATAATTATGGTAAATGAAGAAAACAAAGGCGTTAAAATTGTAGGTAGCCGTCCATTGGATTATTACGTTTCCGGACTATCGAAAATAACAGGCGAAGATGCACCGCAAGCAAAGCAGCAACCTGCACTATCTGACTTGCTTGAAAAAGAAATTCTTTTTGCAAAAGAAATTGAAGTGATGTACGATTTGGAACCTTCTGCACTTCAAGCATTCATTGAGAACCAATTAAAGCCAGGCACGTTTGAAGAAAAAGAACTCCTCGGCGAAAAATACTTTGTGAAAAAATAATGGGACATAGGGACAGGTACACTGTCCCAGTAAGAAATATGGGACGAGGGACCCCTCGTCCCACTAATATGCCCATTTCCCACTGATCGTTCCCTCCATCGACACTGGTGCATTCATGTCGACATAGAATAGTACAGCTGTTGTATCCGCTACTCCAGTTATTGAAGGTAGAGGCTCCTCTAAATCTGTAACAGCTTCCTTTTTTTTAATCTGAAAATCCCCAACAGTAAGCTCACCATCTACAACATATAAAAATGGTGATAAGCCTTGGTAAACAGGTATTTCTAACTGATCCCCTTGCCTCAAATGCGCATCAAGAATATAGACATTTTGTCGAACCTTCAGTGGCGCTTTACTTTCTTCAGGTCCTACCATGAGATACCAATCACGGTTTCGAATGGGCTTTTCATGAAATTGAATCGTTGGTTCGAGATCGGATTCATAGGGTCGAACAAAAATTTGGAGCATTTCGACTTGATCATTTTTCACTTTTTCCTCATGCCAAAAGCTCCGACCCGCATTCATCATCATTAAGTGCCCAGTCGTTATCGGAACCTCTATCCCAGTTGAATCCTTATGATGCATTGTACCACGCCATACATAACTCAAAATCTCATCGTTGACATGCTCATGCATCTTTATCGTTAATCCTTTTTTCATCACAGCATGGTCGATAATACTTAACGAGCCGAACGCAAAATCTTTATTCTCCTCTAAAATATCGCCAGGCTGAATTCTTGTGATTGTAAATGGACCCTTGTATGGTTGCCAATGCTTTTCGGCAGAAAGTTTTTGTAACATTGAAAGGTCACCTTTTGTCCTTTTTGTATATTATAACAAACCCTACTAATCGTTTCTTGTTCGAGAGCTTTTACTTTGCATATAATGGAAACTAAGTAAACCTTGAAAATATTTTTTACCCCCGTATCTTTTCATACCCTTTTATTCGTTTATAAAATAGAGACGCGCTGAAGGAGTGATTGTTTTGCATAGTAAGCTTTGGAATGGTTCAGAGGACTTTAGAGAACAGAAGGAATTTTTTACTGAGGAACAACTTCATGATCTCTATCCGCTGCTCCGACGATATTGCCAGTTTATATCCCAAAACAGCTGGGATGGAGAAGATCTCGTGCAGGAATCCTTGATTAAGGCTTGGAAGCATTATAGGCACCAGCCTACAATCTCTAAAGCACTCTTGAATAAAATAGCCCGAAATGTATGGATAGACACAGTGCGAAAACGAAGCAAAGAGTCTCTTGAAGCTATTACTGATG
Source organism: Ferdinandcohnia salidurans (assembly GCF_042680725.1). Classification (NCBI taxonomy): domain Bacteria; kingdom Bacillati; phylum Bacillota; class Bacilli; order Caryophanales; family Bacillaceae; genus Ferdinandcohnia; species Ferdinandcohnia salidurans. The sequence continues at coordinate 8,888 of NZ_JBHUEK010000026.1, read as the reverse complement.
ATGGATATGATGAATCCCTGCAAATGGAGAAACGCTTCGAGGCTGTACAACAGCTTATGAGTAAGCTAACACCGAAGCAAGCTGTCATTTTTGTTTTAAAAGAAGGGTTTCAGTTTCAACTACTTGAAATAGCTGAACTATTAAACACAAATGAGACTGCTGTGAAAGCCGCCATGTATCGTGCAAAACAGAAAATGGAGAAGAAAGAAGAAATTCCACTTATCGAGCAATATTGGACAGAGGAAGATCGTGAGCAGATTCAAAAAGTACTATATGAATCTTTAAACAAGCAAGATCCATCCATATTAATCAGGACGATACCTTCTATCCATTCTTTATCGAAAAACACAAATCCAACTTGTTCTATGCAAAAATCACGATCCTACAAATTTCCTTCAAGCACTGTCTCTATGGCTATGGCTGCATAATAAGATGCAAGCGAATAAGGAGGAAAATAATTTGAATTCGATACCATATGTAATTGAACAATCCAGTCGTGGGGAACGATCGTATGATATTTACTCGAGGTTATTAAAAGATCGGATTATTTTGATTGGTGACGAAATAAATGATTCTGTTGCCAATAGTATAGTTGCACAGCTATTATTTTTAGCAGCTGATGATCCCGATAAAGATATTTCCCTTTATATTAACAGTCCCGGTGGCTCTACTTCTGCTGGTTTTGCCATTTTTGATACGATGCAATATATTAAACCAGATATTAGGACCATTTGTACAGGTATGGCTGCATCCTTTGGTGCCATGCTTTTGCTAGCCGGAACAAAAGGAAAAAGATTTGCCCTCCCAAATAGTGAAATCATGATCCATCAGCCGTTAGGTGGGGTGCGCGGCCAAGCAACTGAGATTGAAATTTCCGCAAAACGCATCCTTAAGCTTCGAGAACATACCAATCAAATCATTTCAGAACGCACAGGTCAACCAGTTGAGAAGGTAGCAAAGGATACTGATCGGGACTATTTTATGAGTGCAGAAGAAGCAAAGGAATACGGGATAATTGATGGAATAATTAAATAACCATCTTTATAGAAAAAGCGAATACCACTCTCAAATGGTAATCGCTTTTTACCTTTTCAGGATTTGTTATGCAGCCTTTATTTTTTTACCTTTATTTCGTTCAAATCTTGGAAATCCAATTAGAATGGCAATAATACCACATATTAAAATTGCAATTGGATAATAGGAATATGCCAAAATGCTTAATGGCGAAATTGCCGCCAACCCTGATGCGACAAGCATTTGTCCTCCATATGGAACAAGCCCTTGCCAGCTACTCGAAAATATATCAAGAATACTTGCAGATTTTCGTGGATCAATTTGGTATTCATCAGCAATATTCTTTGCCAATGGACCAGTGATAATAATAGAAATTGTGTTGTTAGCAGTAGCTAAATCTGTGACACTAACCAATCCAGCAATTCCAAACTCTGCCCCTTTTTTCGTTTTAATTTTACTCGTTACAAAGTTTAGAAGCCATTGGATACCACCGTTATGCTGGATAATGCCAATCATACCTCCGATTAAAATCGCAACAATGGCTAAATCCTCCATATTAATAACACCTTGGGAAACAGCTTTTATAAATCCAGTCAAGGTGTAAGAACCATCAACTAAACCAATAATCCCTGCAAAAATGGTCCCACCTAGAAGAACAATTAAGACATTCACTCCCAGTAAAGCAACAATTAGGACGGCTAGGTATGGAACTACTTTAATAAACTCATATGAGTAATCTCCTAAAGTTTCAACACTATTACCAGCAGTAACGAACCAAAGAATGATTGCAGATACGATAACGGCAGGTAACACAATCAGAAAGTTAGTTTTAAATTTGTCACTCATTTTCGTTTGCTGTGTTCGTACCGCTGCGATGGTAGTATCAGATATCATCGAGAGGTTATCTCCAAACATCGCCCCACCAATGACCGTTCCCATTGCTAAAGCCAGCGGTATCCCAGTTTGTTCTGCAATGCCAATACCAATTGGAGCAAGTGCGGCAACCGTTCCCATTGATGTCCCCATCGATAGAGAAATGAAACAACCGACAACAAATAATCCGACCATTAATAGATTACTAGGAATAAAAGTTAACCCCATATTTACGGTAGACTCAACTGCCCCCATGCCTTTTGCAGTTTCAGCAAATGCACCAGCTAAAATAAAGATAACCGCCAACAGCATAATGTTGGGGTGACCAGCACCTTTTGTAAATATATCAATTTTCGTTGATAATTTTTCCTTTTTATTCATTATTAATGCAATGGCAGAAGCAATAATAATCGCAACATTTAATGGCATATTTGAAAAATCACCGGAAATAGCTCCAGTGCCGACAAATAATAAGACAAAAATTAATAATGGAAACAACGCAGAGAAGCTTCCTTTTTTTACATCTTCCATTTCTACCAACTCCTTTCATTTTAAAAGATGAAATCAGTGCATCGTCATTCCACCCGTAACATTTATCCCTTGCCCCGTCATATAATCCGAGTATGTTGAGGCTAAAAACACAACAACATTTGCGATATCTTTAGGTTCAGCCGTTCTACCTAGCGGAACCTGAGAACAGTCCTCCTGCCTTATTAGCTCAGCATTAAGCCCTCTTAACTCACCGCCTATTACTCTTTCCTTACGCTTCATGTCAGTTTCTACGATGCCAGGACAAACCGCGTTCACATTGATTCCATCTTGAGCCAATTCAATTGCCATTGTTTTTGTAAAGCCTAATACAGCATGTTTGGAAGCAACATAACTTCCCATTAATCGGTACCCATTTTTACCCGCTTGCGAGGATATGTTGATAATCTTTCCACCTTGCCCTTGCTTTTTCAGGATTCTTGCGACGGCTTTACTGAACAGGTATACTCCTTTTGCGTTCACGTCCATCACAAGGTCCCAGTCTTCTTCTTTTATATCTACGGAGTAATCCATTTTTGAAATTCCGGCGTTATTCACTAAAATATCTAAACGCCCAAAATGCTCCATTACTTCTTGAACCGCTTTTTCAACCTGTGCGGCTATTGTAACGTCTGCCTGGAAGTAAACTAACTTTTCATTGGAATTTTCCGCATTAAATTCTCTATCCACTACAGCTACTTTAGCCCCACACTCTAAAAATGCGTCCACAATCGCTTTTCCGATACCTTGGGCACCGCCAGTTACAATAGCTACTTTTCCTGTTAAATCCATACAATACATTTTAGTATCCTCCATGCCTTCATAAAAAAAGTATTCGCGTCTGATTACTTGGTTTTATCCTGTAAAAGGAACAGGTACACCGTCACACCTGCTAATGCAGTTGGACGAGAGCCCCGTCCTTGTTTCCTTTATCCCCAAATTTCTTTTGAGATATCTACAATGTATTTCAATTTCGCCCATTGCTCTTCTTCAGTTAAAATATTTCCGTGGTGCGTCGAAGCAAAACCACATTGCGGGCTGATACACAAATTTTCAAGTGGTACAAATTGTGATGCTTCTTTTACACGTGCGATAATATTCTCTTTAGATTCTAATTCTCCACGCTTTGATGTAAATACACCAAGAACAACGCGAGGGCCATTATTTGGGATATACTCTAATGGAGTGAAGTCCCCCGAACGATCGTCATCATACTCTAAGAAAAAGCCATCCACTTTTTCTTTCGCAAAAAGAGTAGGAGCAATTTTTGCATAGCTTCCTTCGAATGCCCAGTTAGAACGGTAATTTCCACGACAAAGGTGGGTCGTAATTGTTAAATCTTCCGGCTTTCCCTCTAATACGCCATTAGCCACTCTTAACGCTAATTCGATTAATTCTTCACGTGTTGAACCACTATCATTAAAAGGGATCTCCGGTGCATTGAGACCTGCTATGTAAACATCGTCTAGTTGTAAATAGCGGCAGCCTGCCTCATAAAAGGCTTTAATGGCATCTCGATATGTTTGAATAATATCATTCGCATATTCCTCAAGATCAGGATAGATTTCCTTGTTACGGATTCCAGCATTAAACAATTGATTCGGACTTGGAATGGTTTGCTTTGCAATCGCACGGTCACCCACGATTTCTTTAAATTCAATGAAATCTTTAACATGTGGGTGCTCAGGATTAAAGGAAATTTTCCCAATAACTCGCACGTCGTATCTCTCGGTCTCTTCTTCCTTGAACTTAAAGCCATGGTTCGGAACATAGCCCTCTACTCCATTCAAATGCTCTAAGAAATCTGTGTGCCAAAATCTCCGGCGGAACTCGCCATCTGTAACGGCATGTAAGCCAATTTCAATTTGTTTATCTACAATCTTTTTAATTTCTTCTGTTTCAATATCATGAAGTTCGTGTGCTGAAATTGCTCCAGTTTGAAAATCTTTTCTTGCCTGATGAATTACTTCTGGACGTAATAAACTTCCTACATGGTCTGCACGAAATGGAGCCTTTACTAACGTTTTTGTCATTTTAAAACCTCTCCTACCTTTTAATTTTGGGACAAGGGACCTGTCCCTCCGTCCCACACAAAAAACCCTCTTCTTGCAAATAAGAAGAGGGTTGGATAGACATATGAAGTCCCGCTCTTCTTATCTTCTAGCTTGTTGCTACTGGAATTGGCACAGTACTTAAAAAAGTCTGTTGCCGAGGCTTCAAAGGGCCAGTCCCTCCACCTCTCTGGATAAGAAAATTCGAAATATTAAATTATGAATTAAACTTTACGCTCAAATGTAAAATTTGTCAATAGTAATTTTCCAAATAAACCTTTGGTATCGACTTGTTGTGTACTTCTTACGCTCTACGACTTTTTAGTGTTTTTCCAATTAATCTCACTTATAAAAGTAGATCCCAAGATTAAGATGCCACCGACTATTTGTATGAGGTTCATACTTTCATTTAAGATAATGGCAGCCATGATTACAGCGGAAATGGGGTCAATATAGCTTAATACGGCAATCGTTTGACCTTTTAATTTTTTTATTGCTGAAAAATATAATAGGTACGCAACCCCTGTGTGAATGATCCCAACCATTAGTAATAGACTGATTGACTGTAGACCAAGTCCTGAGTAATTCAGGCTTTGCGTAGCTAAAACGTATGGAAACAGTACAATCGAAGCCATTGAAAGCTGCATAATGGTAGTTTCAAAATCTGATAGGCCTTTGATAAACTTGTTGATTAGAATCATACTTGCGTAAAAAGCTGCAGCGAGTAAGCCATTCAAAATGCCTACAGGATGGTTGTATGTTCCTGCCGATGTTTCAGCACCTGGATTAACAACTAAAAGCAAACCTACAAAGGCGAATACAATGCTAGTTCCCTTCATCCAAGTCCATTTTTCTTTCAATAATAGCGGTGCCAAAATCATAACAAACACTGGGGCAAAATAATAGCTTAGTGTAGCATTCGAAATAGTTGTATATCGATAAGATTCGAATAGAAAAATCCAGTTGAAGCCCAACGCTGCCCCGGATAAAAGCAGTAAGATAAGATTCCGTTTTGACATTTTCAATGAAAACTTTTGCTTTACTAGAAAACTGGCACCAATTAAAAACAAACTTCCAATTGTCCCCCGAAATAAAGCCATTTCGCTCGAAGAAAGATCAATATTCTTCACAAACAACCCAATACTACCAAAAATCAGCATTACTCCTATAAAAATAAACTTTGCCTTCATATCCCTACTCCTATTTATAGTCCCGCCCTCTTCCCCTATGTGGCAAAAGAACAGGCACAAAATGTCCTAAAACTAAATGAAACAGAAAATCTCTAATATGAGATTCTCTGTTTCACATGTTACATTGCTTTATTTAAATTGTCAGCCTATATTTTTATTTCCTGAATCTTTTACGTAAAAAATCTTAATCTCGTAATCTGTCCCTCTATAGATGAATCGGTCCCTGTGGTCCAACTGGAACACCGATTAGGTACCAAATCACTGCAATTATGATCCAGAATATACCGAAGAATACCGTGTATGGAAACAATCCAGAAATCAATGTTCCTAACCCAATATTTTTATCGTATTTTTTCGCAAAAGATAATAATAGTACCAGATATGGAAGCATTGGGGTAATAGGATTTGTAATCGAATCTCCCACGCGGTAAATGGCTTGTGTAAAGGCCGGGTGGTAATCCAAATACATAAACATCGGTACAAAGATTGGAGCAAGAATCGCCCACTTTGCTGATGCACTTCCAATTAGCAGATTTACAAATGCAACAAAAATAATGAACAAAATGATTAACGGAACACCTGTTATCCCTATATCATTAAGGAAGTTAGCCCCTTTAATCGCAATGATTGGACCTAGATTACTCTCGCTAAAGAATGAAAGTAATTGTGCGGCAAAAAACACTAAGACAATGTAAGGTCCCATCGTGCTCATCGATTTTCCTAAAATATTTCCAAAATCTCTTGAACTAGTAATTGTTTTGGCACCAAGTCCATAGAAGAAACCAGGAATAAAGAAGAAAATTGTTAATAATGGTACAATCCCTGAAATTAATGGGGATCCATCGATAATCGAACCAGTTTCCGGATTACGTAAAATGCCATTTTCAGGAATAATCAGCGCCAATAAAACAATTACATAGACAGCTGTAGATATTCCTGCCCATTTTAGTCCGCGACTTTCATCTAATGAAATGTTTTCAATTGCCTCAATTTCACCTGTATATTCCCCAAATCTTGGAATCGTAAATTTATGCGTGACCCATACAGAAACAAATAACAGGACAATTGCTGATACCGCGATAAAATAATAGTTCATAGCAGGATTTGCTACATAATTTGGATCTACCGTCTGAGCAGCTGGACCGGTAAACCCAGCGACAAGTGTATCAGACATGCCAATAATGAAGTTTGCAGCAAATGCTCCAAGTGTGGAGGCATATGCCATAATGAGTCCCACGAGTGGATGATATCCAAAAGCCATTAATACGCTTGCTGCGAGTGGCGGCAATACAATTGGACCTGCATCACCAGCTGCGTTTCCTACAATCGCAATTAAAATAATGATTGGAATAATTAGCTTTTTTGGAGTCGTTAAGACCGCACGCTTCATAATCGTTGAGAAGAATCCGCTATTTTCAGCCATTCCAATCCCAATCATCATAACAAGAACCATACCAAGTGGAGCAAAAGCGGTAAAGTTCGTCACTGAATTTAGTAAAATTGCAACTAGACCATCCCCAGTTAAGAGATTAATAGCCTCCACCGCTTCTCCTGTCGTGGGATGTGTTGCTGATACATTGAATAACGATGCAATATAAGATGAAATTAAGGTAATGGCACAAAGAATAATAAACAATACGATTGGATCAGGTAGCTTATTCCCTGCGTACTCAATCGAATCCAGCATTCGATTAAAAAATGTTTTATTTTTTTTCGTTGTAGTTTGCGACATACTATCTCCTTTCTGTGATGCTTATTTATTGTTAGTTAATGTTAATGCTGTAAAGACGTGGAATCGCAATCCGTCTTTCAACGCTTCTTCATCAATATCAAATTTAGGATGGTGGTGTGGATATGTGATTCCCTTTTCTTCGTTCCCTGCACCAATAATGACAAAGCAACCAGGTTTTTCATTACTGAATGCAGAAAAATCTTCTCCACCAAGAAGCGGATCAACCCACTCAAGTGTTCGATCAGGTAAGAACTCTTCAATAACCTGTACAACTTCATCTGTTACGTGTTTGTCATTCATAACCGAACTATAGCCATACGTATAGTTTACCTTTGCTTCAACACCGTTTGCTTTCGCAATACCTTCAGTAATCTCACTGATACGTTTTTTAACAAGTTCACGTACTTCGGGACTTAATGTTCGAACGGATCCACCAATTTCAACAGTATCAGGGATGACATTCAATGCTAACCCACCAGCTTGGAATTTAGTCACAGACACCACACTTGGCTCTAGTGGATCAATGGATCGTGAGACAATGTGATTAAGACCTGTAACAATTTGTGCACCAGTCACAAGAGGGTCGATTGTTAATTGAGGAGTTGAAGCATGTCCCCCTTTACCTTGTAAAGAAATCTCAAACACATCACTTGCTGCTGTTAATGCTCCATAGCGGATGTGAACCGTACCAAATGGAACTGTTGAAAATAAATGGACACCAACAACCTCATCGACTCCGTCAAGAACTCCAGCGGCAACCATTTCTTGTGCGCCTCCAGGAGGTAGTTCCTCTGCATGTTGGAAAAGAAACACGATTTCACCACTTAAATCTTCTTTATGCGCTGTCAAAATCTTAGCTGCTCCTAACAACATCGATGTATGACCATCATGACCACAAGCATGCATGACTCCATCTTTTGTTGAGGTAAATGGAAGCCCAGTTTCTTCTTTTATAGGCAAAGCATCCATATCTGCACGGAGAGCAATGACTCTACCTGGCTTAGATCCCTTTAAGCGGGCTACTACACTCGTTTTTGTCGGTCTAGATAATTCAAAACCACCAAAGCTTTCAAGAAGGTTATATACAAATTGAGAGGTATGATCCTCTTGAAAAGAAAGTTCTGGGTTTTGATGTAAATAACGACGCCATTCGATTACATCTTTGTAAACATCATCTAATTGTTGAAGGATCTCATTCTTTTTCAAAGTAACATCTCCCATTTCATTAAGTAATTTTTTAAAAAATATCTTATATTTAGTTTCTAGCAAAAATACTTTAGTACGTTAACATGATATAAGAATATAAAAACTATTTCAATGGAAAATTATATTAATATTATTCGGAATTAATAGTTTCATTCTGTCTTTTGTATCAATACGAGTACACAGCACCTGAATTACACTGTATTTTCCGGAATAATCCCTATTTTAAAAAAGTAAGTATCCGCCCGTAGAACGGGCGGTTTTGATTTCGCCCTATAAGGGCACTTTACCAACGAA